>DATIBN010000042.1:0-26021 GCA_035457525.1 Thermoanaerobaculia bacterium
CCGGCATCGAACGTAAACCGCGACCAGGCGCCGCGCCCGAAATCGAAGAGCCAGATATCGGAGTCGACCTTCGATCCCTCGCGCATGGACACCGCCAGCCGCTTCGCGTCCGGAGAAAGATCGGGCGTGCTGTAGTCGCCCGCCTCACCGACGCTCCCGAGCTTGTGGCCGGATCGGTCGATCCACAGCAGCTCGCGGCCACGGGGAAAGCTCGAGGAGTACGCCAGCACATCGCGTGAGACGGCGATCGGCGCGTACCCGGGCGGAGCACCCGAAGGAATGGACTCGGCGATCCGTGTCGGCCGGTCACCCACCCGCGCGTTCGTTTCGTCGAAGGGATAGGCGACCAGCATCCCCTGCCGCACGGTGAGCAGATGGCGGGGAGGGGCGAAAACGCCCAGCGATTCGGTCTTGAGAACCAGACGCCCCTCGGGCGAGTCGAGAGACGCGACGTAGATCCCCTGGTGTTCTCTCTGCCTTCCCCGCATCCAATAAAGAAATCGACGGCCGTCCGAGAGGAAAAACGGGTAGCGATGGGAGTTCTCCCCGCGCGAAACATTCAGCCTCGTGACGGGCTCCGGCTCCCCGCCGCTGTCCGGGACTCGAAAGAGCGGGGTCGCGGCGCTGTCGGCGAAGACGATGACTCCCTCCGGACTCCAGGATCCGCCGCGGCCTCCGGAACTGTCGCAGATTTTCTGGGGAGGCCCGCCCGAGGCTTCGACGCGCTTGAGACTCGTCGGCGTGAAGAATCCGATCGAACGGCTGTCGGGCGACCAGAACGGGTGTACGGCGTCCTCGCTGCCCGGGAAGGACACCGCGGAAAGGCTGTCGAGCGGGCGGATCCAAAGCAGCGCCCTCCCCCCATGGGGGGACGCCACGAACGCGATCGACCGGCCGTCCGGCGAGAGGGCGAATTGGGACGAGGCATGCTCTCCCGGAGGAGTGAAGATCGTCTTCTCCGGGGGGAGGACGGCGAAGCGGAGTACCCGGGAGGGAGCCGACGGCCGGAGCCAGTCGCGCGCGGCGAGGGCGATCAGGCCGGCCGTGGCGGCGGCAGCGACGAGCCAGGGGACGAGGACAGACGATCTCCTTCGCGGCGGGGCCGCGGAGGGTGCGGCGACCACCGCCGACCCGCCCTCCTGGATCCACTTGAGCTGCACGCCGATGTCGTGCGCGGTCTGCCATCGGTCGTCGGGGTCCTTCGCCAGGCACGTCCGCACCACCCGGTCGAACGCGGCGGGCGTCATGGGAGCGACCGTCGAAACCGCCGGCGGCTCGGACCCCATGATCGAGGAGATGAGCGACGCCTGGCTGCGGCCCGAGAACGCCTTCTTCCCCGTCGCCATCTCGTAGAGCACCGCGCCGAACGCGAAGATGTCGGTCCGCGCGTCGGCGTCGCGCCCCTCGAGCTGCTCGGGCGCCATGTACTGGAACGTGCCGAGGATCGTTCCCTCTTCCGTGAGGTTGGAGCCCCGCGCCTCCGTCGGCAGTGCCGTCAGGGACGCGCCCGAGCGCGCGGCGGAGGGCGCGACGGCCTTTGCGAGGCCGAAGTCGAGGAGCTTGACCCCGGACTTCGTCAGCATCACGTTGCCGGGCTTCAGGTCCCGGTGGACGATCCCCTGCCGATGCGCTTTGTCCAGCGCGTCGGCGATCTCGAGCCCGTAGCGCAGCACCGAGTCGAACGCGAGCGGCCCCTTCGCCAGGCGGTCCGACAGCGTCTCGCCCTCGAGATACTCCATGACCAGGAACTCGACGCCGTCCTGGTTGCCGACGTCGTACAGCGCGCAGATGTGAGGGTGGGAGAGCGACGAGATGGTCTTCGCCTCCCTCTCGAAGCGCTGGCGGACCTCCGTGCTCGCGGCGAGGTGAGACGGCAGCACCTTGACGGCGACCGTGCGCTCGAGGCGCGTGTCCCGCGCCCGATAGACCTCGCCCATGCCGCCCGCGCCGACCGCCGCCACGATCTCGTAGGGACCGAGGCGGGTGCCGGGGGCGAGGCTCACCGGACGAGGATCAGCCGTGAATGCGTTTCGTCAGGGCGGGCACGCGTCCGACCATGCGGGCGTAGACGGCCAGCTGGCCGCGGTGGTACTCCTCGTGCGACACCCCGTGGTTCATCCAGGCGAGCCGCGTCCCGCGCTGGCCGTCGAAGCGGTTGATGAGCTGCAGCATGTGGAGCTCACCTGCCGCGCGGATCCTCTTCTCGCCGTCGCTGTGTGTCTGCCGCAGGGCGGCCAGGAGCTGACGCTTCGAGCGCATACCCGAGATCCCGCGCGCGTACTCGATCAAAAGCCCTTCGTAGGACTTGCGGCGGAAGTCGCCGTCGGGGCGCGAGAGCTCGCCGGACATGAGGAGCCCCTGCTCGATGATGTGCTGCAGCAGCTCGATGACCGACCGGCTCTTTTCGGCCGCTCGGAAGCCGAAATCTTTCTCGGGGAGGTTGCGGGCCTCCTCGATCACGCCGGTCCGCGTGTACGCCCAGGCTTCGAGGACTTCATCCAGGACGCTCCGTAGGCTCATGTGTGATCTTTCCTTCGCGCGCTCGCCGTGGCGAGCGAATCCGGTCCGTTTGGGTGCGGAGAATGATAACCGGCCCGAAATCCGGCCGCGAAGGCCTTATTTCTTCAGCCCGGCCGTCCAATCGAGGACGAGCGTGATGGGGGTCGGCGCGGTTTCCGCGGTCCGAACGTTCAAGAGCAGACGCTGACCATCACGGGTGACGTCCGAGCCCTGGGGGTTGGGCGTCGCGAAGAGATCCTTCGGAGCCGAAACCTGAAACGACGGAGACCGTCGGATGGAGACGACCTTCCGCATCTCCGGCGGCTCGAAGTACGCGAGCTCGTCCCCGCCGGCCGTCCACCGGGGGCTTCGGCCCCCGTTCGTCGAGACCTGCCACTTCTCGCCGGTCGGCGGGAACGGCTGAACGACCACCTCGGCCTTCCCGGTTTCGTCCGTGCTGTACGCGAGGAATCGACCGTCCGGCGAGAAGCGCGCCTCGCCTTCCAGGAAGGGAGTGGCGATGAGCGGTGTCGCCTTGCGGTCGGAGAGCGACAACAGCCAGATGTCGAGTTTCGTCCGGGGGTCGGCCAACGTGAACGCGAGCCAGCGGCCGTCGGGGGAGACGTCCATCGGCTCCTTCCAGTGCACCGACTCGTAAAGAAGCTCCTCGGAGCCCGCGCCGCTCGCCGGCTTGACATAGAGGTTCCCGATGCCGGCCTTGTTCGAGCTGAAGTACAGCCGTGTTCCGTCGGCGGACCAGACGGGGTTCGACTCGCGCGCCGCGTCGAACGTGAACCGCGACCCGACGTTGCGCAAAACGTCGTAGATCCAGATGTCCGCGCTGCGTGTCGTCGGATCGACGCGTCGGGTCGCCACCCGCGACCCGTCCGGCGAGATCCGGGGGTCCTCCGCGTACTCGGCTTCCGGGCCCAGAGCGGCAAGTCGCTTTCCGGAACGGTCGAACCAGACGAGCTGACGGGACACGGGGCTCGGGCCCTGGTAGACGAGCGTGCCGTTGTCGGAGGTCGCGAACGCCGCCGAACCCCAGGTCGCGACGTACTGAACGTTGCGTCCGACGACCACGGGCTCGCCCGAAACCCGGAGCTCTTTCGGATCGAACGGCTGCGCCGTGAGGACGCTTTCGCGGATGAAGAGCAGATATCCGGGCTCGGCGTACGCGGCGGGCACTTCCAGGTCGAGCACGCGCTTCCTGTCCTTCGAATCGAGCGAAGCGACGTAGATCCCGCTGTTCTGAGCCGGCTCCGCCCGCGCGAAGTAGAGGAAGTGCTTTCCGTCCGGAAGGAACTGCGGCCGCCAGTGAGCCGTTTCGCCGCGCGACTTGTCGAGCGTCGTCACCTGCTCGACGGGGCCGCCGGAAGCCGACACACGGAAGATGGGGCTCGCGCCCGTCTTCTCGAACAGGATGACGTTCTCGCGGTTCCATGCGCACCCCCGCCCGTCCGCCATGTCGGCGATCTTCTGGGGAGGGCCCGCCGGAACCTCGAACTTGAACAGCCCGGCCTGGACTCCGTAGCCGACGAAGCGTCCGTCCGGCGACCAGAACGGATCGTACGGGTCGCGTGTATCGGCGAGCTTCACCGCCTCTCCGGAATCGAGCGAGCGCGCCCAGAGCCAGCCGGAGCCGTCGGGGTCGACCGCGGCGAACGCCAGGCGCCGGCCGTCGGGGGAGATCGCGACCGGCCCGTCGATCGGGTCGAAGATCGTCCCGGGCGCGGGAAGGATCGAAGCGCGCACCGGCAACCGGGGCGCGGGGCTTCTTCGCAGGTATCCGAGCCCGGCGATCGCCGCGAGAGCGGCGAAGATCGCCGCGATCCCCCAGGCGAGTCGCTCCCGGTTCTTCCGCTTCGCCACGACAGGCGCGGGCAGTCCCGCGGCCGAGCCGCCCTCGGCGACCCACTTCAGCTCGAGCATCACGTCGTGCGCCGTCTGCCACCGGTCGTCGGCGTCCTTGGCCAGACACGTCCGCACCACGCGGTCGAACGCCGGCGGCGTCATCGGCGCCACCGCCGAGACGGGAGGCGGCTCGGATCCCATGATCGAGGAGATCAGCGACGCCTGGCTCTTTCCCGAGAACGCCTTCTTCCCCGTCGCCATCTCGTAGAGCACGCACCCGAAGGCGAAGATGTCGGTGCGCGCGTCGGCTTCCTTCCCTTCCAGCTGCTCCGGGGCCATGTACTGGAAGGTTCCGAGAATCGTGCCCTCCTGCGTGAGGTTCGAGCCGTGCTGCGTGGGGAGCGCCGTGAGCGAGGCGCCCGATCCGGCGCCGGGCACCGTCATCGCCTTCGCGAGCCCGAAGTCGAGAAGCTTCACCCCCGACTTCGTGATCATGACGTTGCCGGGCTTCAGGTCCCGGTGCACGATCCCCTGCCGGTGTGCCTTGTCCAGGGCGTCGGCGATCTCGACGCCGAACCGCAGCACCTGCTCGAAGGCGAGCGGACCCTTCAGCAGCCGGTCCGACAGCGTCTCCCCCTCCAGGTATTCCATGACCAGGAACTCGACGCCGTCCTGGTTGCCCACGTCGTAGAGCGCGCAGATGTGCGGATGCGAGAGCTGCGAGATCGTCTTCGCTTCCCTCTCGAAGCGCTGCCGCGACTCCGCGGAAGACGACAGGTGCGGCGGCAGCACTTTCACCGCCACCGTGCGATCCAGGCGCGTGTCCTTTGCCCGGTACACCTCTCCCATCCCGCCCGCGCCGATCGGCGCAGTCAGCTCGTACGGACCCAGACGAGTGCCGGGGGTGAGCGTCATCTACTTCTTGAGAGTCTCCCTCCAGTTTTCCACGAGCACCAACGGAGTCGGGGCATCCTCGCCCGCGCGCAGGTTCGCCAGGAAGCGTCCGTCGGGAGCGACGTCGTAGTTCGTGACCGAATCAAATGCCGGATCGACCTGCGTGGACAGGCGCAGCGGAAAGAGAGCGCGGCTCTCGCCGAAGACGAGATCGCCCCCCCGCCGACCGACGACGGCCGCCATGAGCTGCCCGGAGCGGACGTAGAAGATCTCCTTTCCGTCCCGGCTCCAGCGGGGCTGGGAGCCTCCTTCGCCGGACACCCGGAATCGGAGCGTGGGATCGGGAAACGACGCCACGTAGACCTCTTTCCGGCCGGACTCGTCCGACGTGTAGGCGACCCATCGCCCGTCCGGAGAGAAATCCCCGTTGGTCTCCTCGTCCACTGTCGCAATGAAAGCACGAGGCCGGCGCTCTCCCGTCAGGGAAACGACTTTCAGATCTCCGCGGGTGCCTCGATTGAACTCCCGATAGAGCAGATAGCGGCCGTCCGGAGAGACGTCGTTCGCTGACTTGCTGCTGTCCGACTCCAGGAAAGGCTTCAGGTCTCGTCCCTGCGGAGTGATTTCCCAGAGATTCCATGGCCCTCGCGAATAGGCGGACAGGAAAATTCGCGCCCCGTCGGACGAAAAGACGGGTAACGTCTGCGCGGCGCCATCCCGGGTGAGCCGGATGCCGCGGCCGACCTCGGTGTCGAAAAGCCAGAGATCCGGCGGCGACCCTTCCTCGATCTGCACGGTGACGGCTCGACGTCCGTCCGGAGAGAGCGCGAAGTTGGTGACGCGCTCCGCAGGCCCGACAGTCGAAAGTTCCTTGCCCGACCGATCGAGCCAGACCAATCGAGTCAAGGTCGCCGCGATTCGCGGCGGATAGACGAGGAGATCCTTCGAAACCGAAAAAAGGGAGACGCCCGTCGCAGCGAAGGCCTCGCTGCTCTCGGCCAGCACGACGGGATCCCCCCGGAACGAAAGCGACCGGGAATCGCACGAGACCGCCATGAGGGAGTTCGCGCGCCGGAAAACGAGGTAGCCGGGCGGAACATAGGTGGTCGCCCTGCCTTCGGACAGAACCGCGCGCTTCTCGCCGCCTTCGAGCGATCCCACGAAGCTGGCGAACGTCATGCCCGGGGCGTTCGGATCACCCCCGGCCCTCCGGATTTCATAGAGGAACCGGCGTCCACCCGGCAGAAAGCTCGGCCAGCGGTGTGCGGTCTCGCCGGCTGCCCGGTCCAGGCGCGTCGCGGGCTCGGGCGTTCCTCCGGCCGCGGCGACGCGCATCAAGGGAGAGAGGTTCTCGGGAACGAAAAGAATGGTTCCGTCCTCGCCCCAGGTCCCTCCCCGCGGCTCGACGACGTCCGCGAGGTCGCGCGGCGCGGGAGGCGACGGGGTGGCCTCGACGACCTTCAGCTTTCCTTTCGCGAAGAAGGCGATCGAACGGCTGTCCGGCGACCAGAACGGAAAGAGGGCGCCCTCGCCACCCGGCACGGCATACGCCTCGAGAGCCTCCAGCTCCCGAACCCACAGTCGAATGGAGCCGTCCGCGTCCCGGGCGCCGAAGGCAATCCGCCGCCCGTCGGGCGACACCGCAGGGGGCGCCACGTTGGCGCCGATGAGGTGAAAGGTCGTATTGGGCGGCGGAAGGAGATATGCCCGCGTCGTGCGGGGCCGGAGCCTCTGGCGCGACGCCGACGTCAGCGCGAAGGCGGCGACCGCCAGACCGACGGCAGCAAATGCCCAGGGGACGACCGCGAGGCGCCTGCGGCGAGGTGGGGCCGCGGTGACCGGCTCGACGGACGATCGTTCCTGCCGAATCCAGTCGAGCTGGAGGGCGACGTCGCGCGCCGTCTGCCAGCGGTTCTCCGGTTCCTTGGCCAGGCAGGTGGCGACCACGCGATCCAGGGCTCGCGGCACGATCGGCTGCAGCCGCGAGATCGGCGGCGGATCGTCTCGCAGGATCGCTCCGATCAAAGAGGCCTGAGTCGCGGCGGAAAAAGCCTTGGTGCCCGTGGCCATCTCGAAGAGGGTGGCTCCGAAGGCGAAGACGTCCGTGCGCGCGTCGGCTTCCTTCCCCTCCAGCTGCTCGGGCGCCATGTATTGGACCGTCCCCATGATCGTGCCTTCCTGCGTGAGAGCCTGCTGGGTGGGAAGCTCGGTCAACGGTTGCGGCGCCGCCGGCGACATCACTTTCGCCAGGCCGAAGTCCAGCAGCTTGACGCCCGACGGCGTCAGCATCACGTTGCCCGGCTTCAAGTCCCGGTGCACGATCCCCTGCCGGTGCGCCTTGTCCAGCGCGTCGGCGATCTGGATCCCGTAGCGCAGGGTCTGCTCGAGCGGAAGCGCTCCGCTCTGGAGTCGCTCTGCGAGCGTTTCGCCCTCCAGGTACTCCATGACGAGATACTCGGTCTCGCCCTGGCGCCCCACGTCGTGGACCGCGCAGATGTGCGGGTGGGAGAGCTGCGAGATCGTCTTCGCCTCCCGCTCGAAACGCTGGCGGACGTCCGCGGAAGAGACGAGATGGGAAGCCAGCACCTTGATCGCGACCGTCCGCTCCAGCCGCGTGTCCCGCGCCTTGTACACCTCCCCCATCCCGCCGGCGCCGAGCGTCGACACGATCTCGTAGGGACCCAGGCGGGAGCCGGCGGCGAGCGTCATTTCGGAAGCTCCGCGGTCCAGTTTGCGACGACGGTCAGGGGAAGCTCGTCGCCCAGGACCTCCGGGACGATCGCGAGGAAGCGCCCGCCGTCGGGCGCGACCTCGAAGGAGCGCCATCCCGACTTGCCGGCGATCGGAAACACGGAGACGGGACTCCCGAGCTCGAGCGACGGCCGAGTGCGCACCGGGACCGACACGAGCCGGCCGTCGGGGGAGACGTAGAAGAGCTCGCGCCCGTTCGGGTTCCACCTCGGTAGATCGGCTCCGCCGGTCGAGACGCGGATCTTCTCGCCCGGCCCCGGGTACGACGTCACGTAGATTTCGGGGCGTCCGGACTCGCGGGACGTCAGGGCCACAAAGTTCCCGTCGGGCGAGAAGCGCGCCTCCTCCTTGCTGACCGCGGACATCACGAACGGACTGGGCTTTCCGCCGGCGAGCGGGATCGTATAGAGATCGAAGACGCCGTTTTCACCCCGTTCCGCGTAGAGGAGGGTCTTCCCGTCCGGCGAGACGTCCTGCGCGATCTGAAACTTTCCGGATGGGAGGACATCCTCCTCCTTTCCGGTCGCGAGGTTACGCCGCACCAGATGGGGCGGGCTCCCCCGTACCACCGAATACGCGACGTTTCCGTCCGGCAACCAGACGGGGAACGACTCCGTCTCCAGGGTGGAGGTGATCGGCGTTTCGGTCGCGCGACCGAGATCGAACGACCAGATGTCCCAGGTTCCCAGTCGCGTCTCCCGTCGGTCGAAGAGAATTCGCCGAGCATCCCGAGAGACCGCGAGGCGTTGGTAGATCCCGGGGATGCCGACGGTCGCGAGCTCGCGTCCGGTCCGGTCGAACCACGCGAGGCGGTACTGGGACTCCCCGGACTGGTAGGCGATCGTCCCGGCCCGCGAAGCCGCGAACGAAGCCGAGAAGTTCGAGATCAGATATGGCACGTGCTCGGCGATCGAGACGGGTTCGCCGGTGACGCGGCCGCTCTTCGAGTCGAACCGCTGGGCGAGCAGCGCTCCCTCCCGAGCGAAGACGAGGTATCCCGGATCGACGTACTGCGTCCTGGACTGCATCGCGGTCACGGAGCGCGCCGGTCTTCCGGGCTCTCCGATCATCAGCTCGCCACGGCCGTCCACGTATCGCAGGAGATAGAGGTAGCGCTTCCCGTCCGGCAGATAGGACGGCCAGAAGGCCCGGGCTGCACCGCGGCTGCGATCGGGCTGGACGACCTTCTCGGGCGAACCGCCCGAGGTGGCGACGCGCTGGATCGCCTCTCCCTGGACCGAAGCGAAGAGGATGTCGCCGCCCCGGCCCCAGGTCCCGGAGTGACCGACACCCGGAGGGACCTCGCAGATCGTGACCGGAGCGCCGCCCGCGAGCTCGACGCGTTTCAGGCGGTCTCCTGCGAAGAAGGCGATCGACTTTCCGTCCGGTGAATAGAAAACGGAGCTCGCGCCTTCCGTGCCCGCGATCAGACGCGCTTCGAGACCGGCGAGGGGACGGAGGAAGATACGGCGGTTCCCGCCGGAGTCGAACGCGACGTAGGCGAGATCCTTACCGTCCGGGGAAATCGCGAGAAACGTCGATTCCACCCAGTACGCGAAGGCGCCGCTGGAGGGCGGCGGAACCGTGAACCGGATGGTCGCGGGAGAGGTCCGCGGTCGCGAGCCCCGCAGAACCGCGACGGCGCCGAGCGCGACCACGACGGCCAGCAGCGCCCACGGAGCCCACGCGGCGCGGCGTCGCGCCGGGATCGTGAGAGTCACCTCGCCGGATCGACCCGCGGCGATCGTCTCCAGCTGCAACGCGACGTCCCGTGCCGACTGCCAGCGGTCGTCCGGGTCCTTGGCAAGGCAGCCCTTGACGAGGCGATCGAACGCCGGCGGCGAAATCGGCTGTATGCGCGAGACCGGCGCGGGCTCTTCCTTCATGATCGAGGAGATCACCGACGCCTGCGTCGCGCCCGAGAACGCCTTCTTCCCCGTCGCCATCTCGTACAGCACGCAGCCGAGCGCGAAGATGTCCGTCCGCGCGTCCGCCTCTTTCCCCTCGAGCTGCTCGGGGGACATGTACTGGAACGTCCCCAGCAGGGTTCCCTCCCGAGTCACGGGGGCGGCCTGCGTCGGAAGCGCAGTGAGATCCGCCATCGGGGACGCCGGAGCGAGCGCTTTCGCAAGACCGAAGTCGAGCAGCTTGACCTCCGACTTCGTGATCATCACGTTGCCGGGCTTCAGGTCCCGGTGCACGATCCTCTGCCGGTGCGCCTTGTCCAGCGCGTCCGCGATCTGGACGCCGAAGCGGAGCGTCTGCTCGAGCGAGAGCGGCCCCTTCACGAGACGTTCGGCGAGGGTTTCGCCCTCCAGGTACTCCATGACGAGGTACTCGACCTCGCCTTCCCGACCCACGTCGTAGAGCGCGCAGATGTGCGGGTGCGAGAGCTGCGAGATCGTCTTCGCTTCCCGCTCGAACCGCTGGCGCGACTCGGCCGAAGCGGAAAGATGCGGCGGCAGCACCTTCACGGCCACCGTGCGCTCGAGCCTGGTGTCCCGCGCCCGGTACACCTCCCCCATCCCGCCCGCGCCGATCGGCGCCTGGATCTCGTAGGGGCCGAGCTTCGAACCCGCGACGAGGCCCATCGTCTCGTAATGATTCCACGATCCGCACGAACCGGAGGACGAAACCTCCCGAATGGAGGAGTAGGCTAGGGGTCAATAGCCGACGGACGTCCTCGCGCCAGGTGACTCATGCGCCGACCCGGTCGGCATCGGAGGGCGAGCCATGACGCGAGAGAAGGCGCTCATCGTCACTTTCGCCACTGTCGTCTTTTGCTTTCCCGCGGAACCCGTCCACTCCCAGACGACCGGGGCGGTCCAGGGTACGGTGACCGACTCGTCCGGCGCCGTGATCCCGGGCGCAACCGTCGAGGCGAGAAGCGCGACCCTCCAGGGATTCCGCAGCGCGACGACGGACGGCCGTGGCGGGTATCGGTTCCCGGCGCTTCCTCCCGGAACCTACACCGTTAAGGCAACTCTCGCGGGCTTCACGTCCGTCGAGAAGACGGGCTACGTCACGCTCGATTCGACGGCAACGGTCGACCTCGAGCTGCAGGTCTCCGCGGAGGCGAAGGTTCTCGTGACCGGCGAAGCGCCTCTCGTCGATCTTTCTTCGACGACCACCGGCACCAACTACACGGCTAAAGTCCTCGAGCGGATGTCCATCGGTCGAAACTACGCCGACATCATCCTCTCCCAGCCGGGCGTCAACCTCGATACCTCTCAGAATATGCCGCAGGGAGGGATGGGGGATCGCGTCGTCAACATCGCGCTCTATGGCTCGACGTCTCTCGAGAACCTTTACTTGATCGATGGGATCAACACGACGAACGTGATCCGCGGCTTCCAGGGAAAAGCAATCAACCCCGAGTCCATGCAGGAGGTCGAGATCAAGACCGGCGGTTACCAGGCCGAGTACGGCCGGGCTCTCGGGGGCGTCATCAACGTCATCACGAAGTCGGGCGGAAACGAGTTTCACGGCGACGCCTTCGGCTACTACAACTCCCGGTCCATGCGGGCCGAGGTGGAAGTGACCGACGAAAACATCATTGCCGCGGAGCAGACCGAGGTCGAGCGATGGGACGTCGGCGCGGACCTCGGCGGCTACATCCTCAAGGACCGAGTCTGGTTCTTCGGCTCCTACGACCGGGTCGAGTCCGAGACGATCCGCATACCGCAGGCGGGCCCCGTCGCCGGGCAGGGATTCGTTCTGGAGAGGACGTCCGATACCTACTCGGGCAAGCTCACCGGGAACTTCGGGAGGGGCTCGAATCTCGTGGTGAGCACGCTGGCCGACCCGGAGAAAGCGATCGGGCCGCTCCTACTTCCGGCGTCGACGAACCCGCTGACGTACTCCGGAAACCGCTATATCGGGGCGCGGGACTATGCGGCGCGATTGAACCAGCTCTTTGGCTCCTTCGGCATCCTGACGCTTCAATACTCCCGCCACAACGACCGGTACCAGACCAAGGTCCCCGAGGAGGCGGACCTGCCGCGAGTGGCGGACCAGACCGTCCAGGGCATCTCCGTCCCCTCCGGCGGCTTCGGCACCATCAACAGTCTCGTCAACCATACGTCCAAGCGAGACGGCTACTCCGCCGCCTTCGCAGGGTACGCCGGCAACCACGAGATCAAGCTCGGCGGAGATTACGAGGAGAACGAGACCGTGGGGACCACCCGCCGGACCGGCGCGCAGACGCTCACGATACGGCCCTGTCGTCAGAACCCGGCTGCCGTGGATCGGTGCGTCCAGCGGGGAGGGATCGGTGCTCCCTATGTCAACTGGCGTGGTGAAAGCGTGGTTGGAGGCGTCGTTTACACGCACGGCTTTCTCGCGAACCCCGACGGGACTCCCGTGCTCCGTATCGACACCGCCACGCCGACGCTGGCTTACTCCGCGTTCCTCCAGGACACCTGGCGGGTGTCGCGACGTCTGACGGTCAATGCAGGACTCCGATGGGATCGGGAGGAGATCCAGAACTTCGAGGAAAAAACGGTCATCGATCTCGACGACATGTGGGCGCCGCGAGCCGGCATCGTGTGGGACTTCATCGGGGACGGCGCATCGAAGCTCTACGCCTCCTATGGCCGCTTCTACTATCAATTCCCGACCGATCTGAACTTCCGCGGTTATCAGAACACCGAATTTCTGACCGTGAGCGCGTCCAACTACGACCCGGTGTCTCTCACGCACGACCCGACGACGCCTTTCGCGGGATCGGTGTCCATTCCCCTCGGCGGCGAGCCCGCGGACGAGAACCTGAAGGGGATGTACCAGGACGAATACACGATCGGCGTCGAGAAGGCACTGACACCAACCTTCGTCGTGGGTCTCAAGGGGAATTATCAGAAGCTCGGCCGCGTGCTCGAGGACCGCTGCGACCTGGACTACCTCCATCCGGAGAATCGCGGCCAGTTCTGCGCGATCATCAACCCGGGCTCCTCGGAGAGGTACGCGAGGGGCGATTTCCCCTGCCAGAACCGGTCGAACGAGCGTCCCGACGCGGCCGAGCTCGACACGCTCTGCAACGAGAACGGCGGCCCGCCGATCGCCCGGGCATCGCGGATTTACCGGGGCATCGAGCTGACGGCGCGGCAGTCTTTCCAGGAAAGACTATGGGTCCAAGCGTCCTACATCTTCTCCAGCCTGCGGGGTAACTACGACGGCGCGGCGCGCCTGGTGTCCGGGCAGGCGGATCCCGGAGTCAATGCCGACTTCGACTTCTTTGCGTTCGACCAGCACAACTCGCACGGTAAGCTTTATCTGGATCGTCCTCACTCGTTCCAGCTCGGCGCGACCTACGTCACGCCTTTCGGGCTGACGGCGGGCCTGTCCACGTACGTCCGAAGCGGCCCGCCGAGAAGCAAGGCGGAGTATTACGGCGGCGGTTACAACCAGGAGATCTTTGGTGCCCGACGGGGAACCGCGGGGCGCGCGGAAACGCAGTACGAGGCCAACGTCTCACTCGGCTACGAGTTCAAAGCGGGTCCTCTGACGATCACCCCTCGGGTCTCCGTCTTCAACCTCTTGAACCGTCAGGGCGAGACCCGGGTCCAGGATGCGTTCAATCCCGACGGCGCGTTCGACGCGAGCGGCAACGCCGTTCCGCACCCCGACTACGGAAAGATCCTGGAACGCCAGGCGCCACGCCTCTTCCGCGTCGCGATGAGAGTGTCGTTCTAGCGGGGATCCAGGAGGCAGGACCTTCACTGCCACCGTCCGGTCCAGGCGCGTGTCCTTCGAGACGGGCTCGTACGGTCCGAGACGTGTACCCGCCAGAGAGAGTCATCGACGATCCCGCTTTTCGCGGACCGATTGACTGTTCATTTGGAAGTCCCCCCTCATCCCGGCACGTGGTCTCTCATGAACGATCGACGAACCGCCGATTCGTTGGATCCCCGGAAAAACGTCCAATCCCCGGTCGAAGGAAAGGATACGGCTTACGCCCTGTCGCTCCATGATCGCCAGGTGGATCGCGTCGCGCGCCGAAAGCTGTGTGTACCCGAGCACGATCGTCTTCGCTCTCTCCACCGAGGACCGATCGACGGAAAAGACCTCGTCCGTCATCGAGGCCAATGCGTCGAATGCGGGCTGGATCGCGAGCGGCCGGCGGATTGCGACGTATCGATGCAGGATTTCCTGAAAAACCTCGGCGTCGGTGACCAGAGATTCGCGATCGCGGACACAACCCTCGAGAAGGCGCTCGACGTCGGCCTTGCGCGCGCGATCGTCTCCCACGAGGTACATGGGGACGTTCGAGTCGACGAAGATCACTCCCGGGTCTCGAGGTATCCCCGCTCGATCTCCTCCAGCATCTTCTCGATGCCGGGAGCAGGAAATGAATGACGCGCAGCCGCGCGGATCGCAGCGAGCTTCCGTTCCGGATCCCGTGACGGAACCTCTCGACGAGCGGAGCGCAGGACTTGACGGACCCATTCGGCGACGGTCATTCGTTCCGCCCGGGCCGCGCGCTGGATTTCCTTCAGCTCCTGCGCTTCGAGGAGGACCTGCAGTCGCTTACTCATCGTCGGAGTCTATCTGACTCATACCTGTGAGTCAAAAGTGAATCACTGCTTATGGAGCATTCCCGTCCAGTTGAGGGCGACTGCGACCGTATCCGGATCGCTGTCCGCAGCCCGGCGGATGACCAGGAAGCGCTCCCCATCCTGGGAAACGTCGTACTTCCGGCGGAACGGCAGGATCGTGTCGGACAGGCGGAGCTCGAAGAGGGGCTGGGGGGGGCCCGTCTGGAGTCGCGAACCGGCGTCGCGAATCGCGACCGACATCAGCATTCCGTCCCGCGACTGGAAGAAGAGCTCCTTGCCATCGCGCCGCCAGATGGGCATCACTCCCCCGCTCGACGAGATTCTCTGACCGGACCCGTCCGGAAACCGCCGCACGTACACCTCGGCCTGCCCCGACTCGTCGGACTGATACGCGAGCCAGCGCGAGTCGGGCGAAAACGTCAGATACGACTCGTCGAATTCGGTCGTGGACGTCAGGCGAGTCGACCGCGCTTCGCCGGACAGCGGCAGGAAGGCGAGATCGTTGAAGCCGCCGGTTTCGGCGGAAGCGTAACCGAGGAACCGGCCGTCCGGCGAAACCTCCGGAAAGGTCTTGTCGAACTTCGTCTGCAGGAGGAGGCGCTCGGGCCCGCTGCCCACCGACCTGGCGGAAACGTCGTAGAAGCCGGCGTGCTCCGTGATGTAGGCGACTTCTTGTCCATCCGGAAACCAGGACGGAGAGAGCTCGTCCGTGCGGTCGGACGTGAGACGGGAACCGACTCCCGAGATCGAATCGAGGAGCCAGAGATCGAGGTTCTGGCCCTTGGCCGGATCGCGGCGCGAGACCACGACCCGGTTGCCGTCCGGCGAGATGACGACCTCTTCGTAGTCCGCGACGTCTCCGAGCGTTCCGAGCTCCCGTCCTTTCCGATCGACCGAAACGAGCCTCTTCTGATGGTTCCAGACGCCGTAGAGCAGCGTTCCGTTCGACGCCGCCGAGGCGAGAATCGCGCTCTCCGGCGTATAGAAGCGGACCCGTTCGACGAGCGGAGTCGCCTCTCCTTCGATCCGGAGGCGGCCGACGTCGAACTTCTGCGCGAGGAGCGCGCTCTCCCTCGCGAAGAGAAGGTATCCGGGCTCCGCGTAGACGGCCCCGGAGTCGGCGCGGAAGAGCGGGCGCGTTTCCGTCGAGCCGAGAGAACCCAGAATGACGACGGAATTCTCGGGGTCGAAGTTCCGGGCCATGAAGACGAAATGGCGCCCGTCCGGGAGGAACATGGGCCACAGGTGCGCCGAATCGCGGCGCGACGTCGCGAGAGTGGTCGCCGGAACGGGCGTCCCCCCCGCCGCGGGAACGGCGGCGATGCCCGTGCCGAAGAAAGAGCTGAAGACGATCGTGCCGTCGCGACTCCAGCTCCCCCCGAATCCGAGCCCGGACTTGCAGATCGTCTGCGGCGACCCGCCGTCCGCCTCGACCCGGCGGAGCCTCTGGTTGGAGAAGAACGCGATCGAGCGCCCATCCGGCGACCAGAAGGGGAACCTGGCGTTCTCCGTCCCTGGAAACGATCGCAGGGCGAGACCGTCCAGCGACCGAAGCCACAGCGTGGGCTTTCCGCCCGGATCGAGCGCGACGAAGGCGATGCGGCGGCCGTCCGGAGAAAGTGCAGCAGCCATGCCGAGCTGCAACCCCGGCGGGGCGGAAAGCGTGAAACGGACGACCTCGTCGGGCGTCGGAACACGACGGAACATCAGTGCCGCGATCGCCGCGAGGATTGCGACAGCCGCGACGAGCCACGCCAGCCGGCCGGTTGAGGATCTCCGTGACGAGACCGGGGAAACCGACGTGACGGCGCTCCCGTCTTCCGCAATCCACTCGAGCTGTCGCGCGACGTCGCCGGCCGACTGCCAGCGTTCGTCCGGATCCTTCGCGAGGCACGTGCGAACGAGGCGGTCGAACGCCGGAGGGGTCGTGGGAGAGATCGTCGAGACCGCCGGGGGATACGTTCCCATGATCGAAGAGATCAACGAGGCCTGGCTGTTGCCCGAAAAAGCCTTTCGCCCGGTCGCCAACTCGTACAGCACGCATCCGAGGGCGAAGATGTCCGTTCGCGCGTCGGCTTCCTTCCCCTCGAGCTGCTCGGGCGCCATGTATTGAAACGTCCCGAGGATCGTCCCCTCCGCGGTGAGGTCCGCGCCCGCCTGGGTCGGAAGAGTCGTCAACGACGCTCCTGATCTCTTCGCCGCCGGCGAAACCACTTTGGCGAGCCCGAAGTCGAGGAGTTTCACCCCCGACTTCGTGATCATCACGTTGCCGGGCTTCAGGTCCCGGTGGACGACTCCCTGCCGGTGCGCTTTGTCGAGCGCGTCGGCGATCTCGATCCCGTAGCGCGCGACCTGATCGAACGGGAGAGCGCCTCGGGTGAGGCGATCCGAAAGCGTCTCGCCCTCGAGATACTCCATGACGAGGAACTCGACGCCCTCCTGGTGGCCGACGTCGTACAGCGCGCAGATGTGCGGGTGCGAGAGCTGCGAGATCGTCTTTGCCTCGCGCTCGAACCTCTGGCGGTAGTCGGTCGAGGACGACAGATGCTCGGGAAGCACCTTGATGGCCACCGTCCGCTCGAGGCGAGTGTCGCGGGCCCGGTAGACCTCCCCCATGCCGCCCGCACCGAGCGGCGCGACGAGCTCGTAGGGGCCGAGGCGCGTTCCCGCCGAAAGAGTCATTTCGTGAGTGCGGACTGCCAGTTGAGCACGAAAACGATCGACGGCGGTGGATCATTCGACGCGCGCACCGCGACGAGGAACCGTCCGTCCGGAGAGACGTCGTATCGCAGCGGCGCGTGCGACCCGAACGTGTAGGAGATCGGAACGTCGAAGAGTCGCGAGGGCGGTGCGGTGGGACCGGCGCCCGAGGAGTCGAATGGAGCCGCCATCATCGTGTAGCTCTTCGCGATGTAGAAGAGCTCCCGGCCATCCCGGCTCCACCTCGGCTGATTCCCTCCGTCGGAGGACACACGGATTCGCCGCGACGGGTCCGGGAACGAAGCCACGAAGACCTCCTTGCGTCCGGACTCGTCCGAGACGTAGGCGACCCACCGGCCGTCCGGCGAGAACGTCCCCTCGTCTTCGTCGTAGGGGCTCGCCACGAAGTCGCGCGGGCGGCGCTCGCCGGTGAGGGGAAGCACCTTGAGGTCACCCTGATTCGCCGGGGAGACCTCGTGGTACAGAAGGACGCTCCCTTCGGGCGACACGTCGCGCGGCCAGCGGGGACGGGTCGGCGGCAACAGGGTCGTAAGGTCCGACCCGCTCGCCGCGTCTCTGACGTGGATGTTCCACTTCCCCTCACTCGTGTTTCCGAAAAAGATCCGCTTCCCATCCGCCGAGAAAACCGCGCTCAGATCCGGGTACAAGGTCGACGTCCGCGTTCCCGTCCCCAGCCGGGTATCGAAGAGCCAGATGTCCGGGGGTATCACCAGTTGTTCCATCACGGAGACCGCGAGTTGACGGCCGTCCGGGGAAAAGCACGGAGAGGCGTACATCCCGGGAGCGGCGATGCCGCCGAGTTCGCGGCCCGCCCGATCGAACCACGCGAGCCGGGACAGCCGGGCATCGGAGCTCCTTGTGTACGCGAGGACGTTCTGCGACACACCGAATGTCGTCCGACCGGTTGGCGGAAAGTAATCGATATTGTCGACCAGCTCGACCGGGTCTCCGACGACCGCGAGCCGGTCGGGATCGAACCGCGCCGCCACGAGCCGTCCCCCCCGTCGAAAGAGAAGGTGGTCGGGCGCCACGAAGGCCACGTCCGTGTGTTCCCCCCGGAGGACCTCCCGGCGATCCCTGGAGTCGAGCGACCCCGCGTAGATGACGGCGTTCTGCTCCCCCTGAACTCGAACGTTGAAGAGAAAGTGTCGGCCGTCCGGCAGGAACACGGGCCACCGATGAACCTCGCGCGGCCGTACTTCCGTGAGCGGCGTCGTTGACCCTCCCGATGCCGGTACGCTCCGGATCGGATCGCGGTAGCCGGGCGAGAACAGGATCGTCCCGTTCGCGGCCCACGATCCTCCCCTCGCCTCCTCGACGTCTGCCAGCGAAACCGGCGGGGCGGACCCGGACGCTTCCACCACTTTCAGCCTGGCCTGGGCGAAGAACCCGATCGACTTGCCGTCGGGGGACCAGAACGGGAATGCGGCGCCGCTCGATCCCGGGATCGGGAAAGCGTCGAGCGAATCGAGGCGACGTACCCAGAGGAGGAACTGGTCGTCGAGGTTTCTCGCCACGAACGCGATGCGGGTCCCGTCGGGCGACACCGCGGGCGGGCCGGCATTGGCATCGAGGAAGTGGAACTCGGTGTTCGGCGGCGCGAGAATCGTCGATCGAACGATCTTGGCGGCCGCGTTTTTCGGCGGCGCCGCCCTCCCGAGGAGCGCGCCGATCCCCAGGGCCACCAGGGCGACCCCCCACGGAAGCGCCCTCGAAAACTTCGATCGCGCGGGGCGGGCCACGACGATGTCCGGATGGTCCCGGTCGCGATCGATCTCGCGAAGCTGCAGACCGACGTCGTGCGCCGTCTGCCAGCGCTCTTCGGGGTCCTTCGCGAGGCAGATCCTCACGATCCGGTCGAGCGCGCGCGGCGTGAGAGGGACGGCTTCCGAGATCGGCCGCGGCTCGTCCCGGAGGATCGAGCCGATCAGGCTCGCCTGCGTCGCCCCGGAGAACGTCTTCTTTCCCGTCGCCATCTCGTACAGGACGGCACCGAAAGCGAAGACGTCGGTCCGCGCGTCGGCTTCCTTCCCCTCGAGTTGCTCGGGCGCCATGTACTGGAGCGTGCCGAGAAGGGTGCCTTGCTGGGTCAGAGCGCCAAGCTCAGTGGAAAGTGTCGTTAGGTTGCGTCCCGCCATGGGATCTTGCGCTGCGGCCATTTGCTCTCTACCGGTCGCGTCGAGCGACCGCTCAAATGCCTTGGCGAGTCCGAAATCGAGCAGCTTCACGCCCGCCTTCGTGATCATGACGTTGCCGGGCTTCAGGTCCCGATGCACGATGCCCTGCCGGTGCGCCTTGTCGAGAGCGTCGGCGATCTCGGCCCCGTATCGAAGAACCAGGTCGAGAGACAGCGGCCCTTTCGCGAGGCGCTCTGCCAGCGTCTCGCCCTCCAGGTACTCCATCACCAGGAACTCGATCCCGTCTTGGTGTCCGACGTCGTACAGCGCGCATATGTGCGGGTGAGAGAGCTGCGAGATCGTCTTCGCTTCCCTCTCGAAGCGCTGGCGAGATTCGGGTGAGGTCGAGAGGTGCGGCGGCAGCACTTTCACCGCGACGGTACGATCGAGCCGCGTGTCCTTCGCCCGGTAGACCTCCCCCATGCCGCCCGCGCCGACGGGCGCGACGAGCTCGTAGGGGCCGAGGCGGGTGCCGGCCGAAAGCGCCATCCGGATTCTCGCAAAGAGGATATAACCCGCGTTCGACGGACCCATGAGCTTGCTGCGGAAAGTGTTCCTGGCGGCCTCGGAGAGCCGGTGGCTGCGCGAGCGCGCCGTCAAGGTCCCGTTCGTCCGCCGCGCCGTCCGGAAGTTCATGCCGGGGGAGACGATCGACGACGCGCTCACCGCCTCGCGCGCGCTCGGCGTCGGCACGGTACTCACGCGGCTCGGAGAGAACCTGAAGAGCGCCGGGGAGGCCGAAGGCGTCGCCCGACACTACCTCGAGGTGCTCGACCGGGTCGCCGCGGAGAAGCTCGACGTCGAGATCTCGGTCAAGCTGACCCAGCTCGGCCTCGACTTCTCCCGCGAGGAGTGCGAGCGGCATCTCCACGACCTCGCCGAGCGCGCGCGCTCGCACGGCAACTGCCTCTGGGTGGACATGGAGTCGACCGCGTACACGGACGTCACGCTGGACATCTACCGGCGGCTGCGCAGCGCATTTCCCAACACGGGGCTCTGCGTGCAGTCGTACCTCTACCGCACGGCCGCCGACGTCGAGTCGCTCGTCTCGCTCGGAAGCGGCATCCGACTCGTGAAGGGCGCCTACCTCGAACCACCGGACAGGGCCTATCCGAAGAAGGAGGACGTCGACGCGAGCTACTTCCGGATCGCGGAGCGGCTCCTGTCGGAGGACGCGAGAGAGAAGGGGGTGCGCGCGATTTTCGGGACGCACGATCCCGCGCTCATCCAGCGGATCGAAGAGGTCGGCCGTTCGCGCGACCTCGCGTCGAAGGACGTCGAGTTCCAGATGCTGTACGGAATCCGGCGCGTCGAGCAGCTGCGGCTGATCGCGGCGGGTTACCGGTTCCGCGTCCTGATCAGCTACGGGGAAGCGTGGTTCGCGTGGTACATGCGCCGGCTCGCCGAGCGCCCGGCGAACGTGCTCTTCGTCGTGAAGAGCCTGTTCGGGGGCTAGGCGACAAGTGGCAACCTGACCCCCAATGTGGCAAGTGGAGACCTGACCCCGCTATTTTTTCAGCAGGGCGGGCCAGTTCGACACCAGGGAGATCGAGGAGGCCTGCGATCCCTCCTCGCGCGGAGCCAGCAGGAACCGGTCGGCGAGTGGCGTCGAACTGCCGGTCAGCACCCGCGGACTCTTGAACAGCACCTTCGGAACCCCCGAGTTGAAACCGGAGGCGTCCGCGCGGACTTCTACGGAGGTCACGTTCTGGTCCGTGCCGACGTACACGATCTCCTTACCGGAGCGAACCCAACCTCCGACGAACGCGCCTTTGTTCGAGACCTGCCATTTGCCGGCCCGCGTCGGGAAGGAGGTCACGTAGAGCTCTTCCCGGCCGGACTCGTCGGAGATGTACGAAATCCAGCGGCCATCGGGAGAAAAAACGGCACCCTCCTCCGAGAACTCCGTCTCGAGGAACGGATAGGGCTTCCGGTCGCCGAAAAGCGGAAGAATCCAGACGTCGGTTTTCGTCGGGCTCTTCGGCCGAATGACTTCCAGCGCGATGAACCGGCCGTCCTCGGACCATGAGCTCGGAGTGAACTGGCCCTCTCCGCTGAAAACCGCCTCGGGTTTGCCCTCGCCCCCGGTCGGTTTCACATTGATGACCGTGCCGAAGCCGGCCGCGCTCGGTTTTCCCGCGCTCGCGTAGACGATCCGGCTGCCGTCCGGAGACCACACCGGCCGGACGCTCGACCCGAACGTGAACCGCGTCCGGGTTCCACGCTGGAAGTCGAGAAGCCAGATGTCCGGCACCCCGGTCGTGGGATCGCTGATCGCGGCCGCGACCCTTTTTCCGTCGCCCGTGAGGGCCAGGTCGACGTACTCCGCAGCCTCCCCGATCGGGTCGCCGATTTGTTTTCCCGCTCGGTCGTACCAGACGAGCGCGGCCCGCGATTCGCGCGTGCCTGTGGCATACACGAGGTCGCCGCCGTCAGAGGCCGAGAACGATGCGCGGAAGTAGCCGGGGTCGTACAGGATCGCCTCCTCCAGCGGAATCGGATCGCCCGCGAGAGCGACCCGCTTCGCGTCGAAGGGCTGCGCGAGAAGAGTCTTGTCGAGCACGTACAGGAGATATCCCGACGCGTAAGCGACGTTCGACCGTGCGCGAAGAAGGACCTTCTGCTCTTTGGAGTCGAGGGATGCCACATAGATCGCGTTCGCCTCGCTCTTCGTTCCGCCGGCGTGCGTTCCCGCCATGTAGAGGAAGTGTTTTCCGTCCGGAAGGAAGGTCGCCCAGCGGTGCGTCGTCTCGCCTTTGGCGACGTCCAGAGTCGTGACGGCCGCTGGAGCCCCTCCGCCGGCCGGGACCCGGTGGATCGGCACGACCGAATCGGGTGAGAAGAGGATCACTCCCTCGCGGTTCCACGCTCCGCTGCGGCCGTTGCGGGCCTCGCAGATCACGAGCGGCGGCGCGCCCGCGACGTCCACCTTCTTCAGCTTGCCGTCCGCGAAGAACGCGACGAACCGACTGTCGGGCGACCAGAAGGGCCACTCGGCGCCTTCGGTTCCCGGGAGCGGGCGGGCCGTCGCGTGATCGAGCGGCCGGATCCAGAGCTGCTTGCCGCCCTCTTCGCCCGAGGCCACGAACGTCACAAGGCGTCCGTCGGGCGAGATCGTCAGAGATCCGGTGTCCGCGCCGGAAAAATAGAAGCTCACTTTCGGAGGCGGCAGCAGCGACGATCGCAGCAGGCGCTTCTCGGCAGGAGCCCGAAGGATGTATCCGAACGTCGCGAGCGCCGCAACGGCGATCCCGATCGCGGCAATCACCCACGCGAGACGCTCGCGCGACTTGCGGCGTGCGGTGACGACTGCCGGCGCTCCCGCCTGCGAGCCGCCCTCCGCGATCCACTGGAGCTGCAGCTTCGCGTCGTGCGCCGTCTGGAATCGGTCCTCGGGGTCCTTCGCGAGGCAGGCGCGGACCACGCGATCGAGCGCCGGCGGCGTCATCGGCTGTATGGTCGAAATCGGCGCCGGCTCCTCTTTCATGATGTTCGAGATGAGCGACGCCTGGCTCTTGCCGGCAAACGCCTTTCGGCCCGTCGCTATCTCGTAGAGGACCGCGCCGAAGGCGAAAATGTCCGTCCGCGCGTCGGCTTCGCGGCCCTCGAGTTGCTCGGGCGCCATGTACTGGAAAGTGCCGAGGATCGTGCCCTCCTGCGTCAGTGGCTGGCGGCCGCCGGCCATCGTCGGAAGGGACGTCTCGCCGCCCGGCTCGGCCGAGAGCGGCGCGATCGCCTTGGCGAGTCCGAAGTCGAGGAGCTTCACCCCCGACTTCGTGATCATCACGTTGCCCGGCTTCAGATCGCGGTGGACGATCCCCTGGCGGTGCGCCTTGTCGAGCGCATCGGCGATCTCGATCCCGAAGCGAAGGACCTGCTCGGCCGGAAGGGCGCCCTTCACGAGTCGATCGGCGAGCGTCTCCCCGTCGAGCAGCTCCATGACGAGGAATTCGACGCCGCCGTCTCTTCCGACGTCGTAGAGCGCGCAGATGTGGGGGTGGGAGAGCTGGGAGATCGTCCGGGCCTCGCGCTCGAAACGCTGGCGCCCCTCCTCGGAAGAGGAGAGATGCGGCGGAAGCACCTTCACGGCGACGTCGCGGTCGAGTCGCGTGTCCCGCGCCCGGTAGACCTCTCCCATGCCACCCGCCCCGATCGGGGAGAGTAGCTCGTAGGGTCCGAGACGGGTTCCCGCAGCGAGAGTCACGGAATCCGGATCATTGCACGAGGCGGGGCGGCCTCAGGAGTGGACCGCGGGATCTCCGTAGCAGGCGCGGAAAAGTTCGGCGCTCGAGATCGCCGGCATCCCCCGGAGCTCCGCGATCTCTCCACGGATGACGCGGACGTCACGGATCGGGCTCGTCACCACGCGGTTGCCGAACTCGAGGCGCAACCCGCGCGCCGCGACGAGGTCGCGCTTGATCGCGGTCCCGCCCCACGTGCAGCCGCTGATGGAGAGCGTGACGGGGGACATGCCGTTGCGGTCGAACCAGCCTCCCGAGACCGAGTACGTGCCCTCCTCCTCGACGTGGATCGAGTAGAGGGAGTTTTCGGTCGCGACGATCACCCGGTCTCCACGGCGGAGGTCTGCCTTCCGGATGGCCTCGAAGCGGCCGACCTGGTCGAGGATCGCGTCCACTGTCCGCACTCGGGCGATCATCTCTCGCTCCCCTGGGCTCGACTCCCGGGACCAAGTTTAAGCCTACGCAAGAGAGAGGCCGGCTCCGGCCGTCCCGGAAAAGGGGACAGATTTATTTTTCGGTGCGGAAGAGACCGAAAAAGGAGGGACGAAATCTCTGGAAACAGTGGTCTGTCCCGGGTTTCCTAGGCGGCCGCCGTCTCCAGGTTCGCGTTCCGCCACGCCGCCATGCCGCCGACGACGTTCGTGATCTTCGTGAATCCCTGCTGCTCGAGGATGCTCGTGGCGATCGACGAGCGGTAGCCTCCGGCGCAGATCGCCGCGACCGGCTGATCTTTCGGCATCGCCGCCGCGCTCTCCGCCAGCGCGTTCAGCGGAGCGTGGACGGCTGCCGCGATGTGACCGGCCTGCCACTCCGCCGGGCGGCGCACGTCCAGGACGCGGCCGGCGCTGCCCTCGCGCAGCCGCGCGTCGAGCTCTTCGACGCTGATCTGTTCGGTGGTGGCCAACGGCCGGCCCGCGCGATGCCACTCGAGGATTCCGCCGGCGAGATAGCCGGCCACGTTCTCGACGCCGACTCGCGCGAGCCGCGTCCGCGCCTCGCGAACCTGATCCGCCTCCTCGGCGACCAGAACGATCGGGGACGTCGGTGAGATCAATGCGCCCGCCCACGACGCGAACTGGCCGGAGAGCCCGATGTTGAGCGAGCCGGGCACGTGGCCGGCTCCGAACTGAGCCGCCGGGCGGGTGTCCAGCACCACCGCGCCCTTCTTCTGGAGCGCCGCGACGTCGGCGGGCTCGAGCGCGGCGGGGTCGGGAAGCTCGGCGAGATCCGGCGCGCCGTCGCGGTTGATGGCCACGTCGCGGGCAAAGTAAGCCGGGGCCTCGGGAAGGTCCGTCGTCATCATGCGGACGAAGTCCTCCTTCGGCATCGGGCGGAGTGCATAGTTGAACTGCCGCTGCTGTCCGATCGTGGAGCTCGTCTCGCTCGAAATGTTGCGGCCGCAGAGCGATCCCGCGCCGTGCGCGGGGTAGACCTCGACCGAGTCGGGAAGCGCGAGGAGCTTCCCGTGGAGCGAGTCGTAGAGCATGCCCGCGAGCTCCTGGGCGCTCATCCTCGCGCCGAGGAGATCCGGCCGCCCGACGTCTCCGATGAAGAGGGTGTCGCCGGTGAGCACGGCCTTCGGGACCTCGGAGACCGAGCGGTCGACGACGAGAACCGAGACGGACTCGGGCGTATGGCCGGGCGTCTCGAGGAAGCGGAGGACGACGTCTCCCATCGCGATCTCGTCCCCCTCGCGCACGGGGACGTGCTCGAACTTCGCGCCGGCCTTCGCCCCGAAGTAGATCTTCGCGCCGGTCCGCTGCGCGAGCTCGCGATGCCCGGAGACGAAGTCCGCGTGGAGGTGCGTTTCGATCACGTGCTTGATCTGGAGACCCTGCTCGCGGGCCTCGTCGATGTAGCTGTCCACGTCGCGGCGCGGGTCGACGACCGCGGCCTCGCCGTTCGATCCGATCATGTAGGAAGCGTGCGCCAGGCACCCCAGGTAGAACTGTTTGAAGTACATCTCGGCGGGATGCTATCGCTTGATCGCCGACGGTTGCACCCTCTCCCCGCGTGCGGGGAGAGGGGGCCGGGGGCGAGGGGTCGATTCAGACGGGCTGTTGGGGTCCTCCCTCGATTTCCACGGCGAAGTCCGGGGTCAGACGCAACTTCAGGTACGCGAGGCGGCAGGGCCACTGCTCGCGCCCGATCCGCGCGGCGATCCGGCGCCAGATCCAGAGGGCGAGGTTCTCGGCGGTCGGGGGAACGGCCGCGAACTCGGGCACGTCGCGGTTCAGATTGCGGTGGTCGAGCGGTCCATCGACCTCTTCCTTGAGGACCCGGTCGAGGTCCGTCAGGTTCACCACCATCGAGGACTCGGGGTCGATCGG
>DATIBN010000043.1:0-2247 GCA_035457525.1 Thermoanaerobaculia bacterium
AACTCCTCGTCGTCCTTGGTGAAGCTCCCGCGGCGCTTGTTCAGGATCTCGACGACGCCCACGATCTCGCCGGCCGGGGTCCGCATCGGCGCGGCGAGGATCGAGACGGTGTGAAAGCCGGAGTCCGCATCCGTTCCCGAATCGAACCGCCGGTCGTTGTACGCGTCGCCGACGTTCACGATCTCGCCGTTCGAGGCCACCGAGCCGGCGATCCCTCGGCCGGCCGGCAGCCGGATCGGAGCGACCGACCCCCCCTCCAGGATCTGGCTGACGAGCTCTCCCGTTTCGGGGTCCTTGAGGAAGATGGTCCCCCGTTCTGCGTCGGTCTCGCTCGTGGCCGTGCGCAGGATGATGCGCAAGGTCTCGGTCGGGTCGAACGTCGCCGCGAGCGACTTGTTGGCCTCCAGGATGACCATGAGCTTGATCATCTTGGCGCGGGTGACCGACACCTCGGCGAGCACCCGGTCGAGCACCTGGCCCTCGAATGCGGCGATCGCGTCGGCGAGGGCGGATGCCTCCGGGAACCGGGCCTCCGGGTCCTTGGCGATCGCGCGGTCCAGGATCTTCGCGAGATCCGGAGGCAGATCGGGCCGAAGGCTGGCGACCGTGGGCGGCGCCTCCCGCACGATTCGGCGGACGAGCCGAGCCGTGTTGTCGTCGTCGATGGGAACCCGTCCCGTGAACATCTCGTACAGGACGACGCCCATCGCGTAAACGTCGGTCCGGACGCTCGGCGCCGATCCCTGCAGGAGCTCGGGTGCGAGAAACTGCGGCGTGCCGGGCACGGTCTCGCCCTGCGGTACGAAACCTCCGCTCTCGACGGCGATCCCGAAGTCCATGAGTCGCGGCGTCCCGTCCTCGCCGACCATGACGTTCTCGGGCTTCAGGTCGCGGTGCAGGACGCCGATCCGGTGCGCGGCCGCGAGTCCGCTGCACATTCCCTTGGCGATCGCGAGTCCCCGCCCCAGGGGAAGGATCCTCTCCTTCTGCTCGATGTCCTTGAGCGTCCGGCCGGGCAGGTACTCCATGGAAACGAACTCTTCGCCGTTGACCTCGACGAGGTCGTAGACGCGACAGACGTTCTCGTGCGTGACCTTGCGCGCCAGGATGATCTCGCGGCGGAGGGTCTCCCGGCGCTCCGCGGAGAACCGGTCGGGCCGGATTCGTTTCAGCGCGATCTCGGCGTCGAGCTTGAGATCCCGGGCGCGATAGACGACTCCCATCCCTCCGAATCCCAGGACCTGCTCGATGCGGTAGCGCCCCCCGAGCACGGCTCCGGAGCTGTGCGGGACCTCGGCCACGGCCGCATTCACCGTGACGTCGCCGCCGGCGGGCGCCGGCTTTCCGGCGAGCCCTTCGCGGGTCGGGCTTTCGCTTTCCCTCGTCACGGCTGACGCGGCGCCCCGCCGGGACAGAGTGAAGGGCCCCCGTTCGACATCCCACGGCATTCTCGCATCAGTCGGGCGGATTGACTTGCGGGCGCCGCGGGGAATAGCGTGCGGGAGCTTTTCCCGATGCCACCAACACCGCAGGAGGAAACCGTGACGAGACGTCGCTCGAGGTATTCCCGGAGCTTCTTTGCCCTCGCCCTCCTCTTCCTCACGGCCGCGCCGGCGTTCCCCGCGGGCTTCTCCGTTTTCGCGCAGGGAGCGAAGGCCTCCGGGATGGGTCTCGCCTTCACTGCCGTCGCCGACGATCCCTCCGCCATCTTCTACAACCCGGCCGGTCTCGGCTGGCAGAAGCACTTCAGCGCCCAGGCGGGCGGGTCGCTGCTGACGAAGACCGAAGGGAAGTTCGAGGGCGCGAATCCGTTCCCCGGCACGGGGTTCGGGGTCGAGGAGCAGCAGCAGACGAGCTTCCTGCTGCCCACCGTTTATGCCGTCGTCCCGCTGACCTCGAACGTCAACTTCGGCCTCGGGATCTTCGCTCCCTACGGCCTCGGGTTCCGATGGGAAAACGCCGAGCAGTTCTCGGGGCGTTTCATCGCTCAGAACGCGGTCATCCGTTCGGCGGACATCAACCCGGTGCTCTCTCTGCAGCTCGCGCCTTCCTTCTCGATCGCGGCAGGCGTGGACTATCGCCTCTCGAAGGTCCAGCTCGAGCGCAACCGCCCGGCGATCAACCCGTTCACGCAGTCCGTCGTGGACGTGGCGCACATCAAGCTCGACAGCGAGATGACGGACAACACCGGCTGGGGTTGGAACGGCGGCTTCCTCTGGAAGCCGGTCGGCCTCGTCTCGGTGGGCG
>DATIBN010000044.1:0-24675 GCA_035457525.1 Thermoanaerobaculia bacterium
CGACGCCGCCGTGAAGACGGCGATCTCGCGAACGCCGGCCGAGATCGCGCGCTCGAGGCCCCGCAGGTTGGGCACGAGCGCCGGATATCGGACCCCGCTCGCCTCGTGGATCCGGCGGTAGACCTCCTCCGTGTCCGCCAGCTGCGGAACGGCGGAGGGTGAGACGAACGACCCGACCTCGATCGCCGGGAGACCCGCTTCGGTCAGGAGGTCCACGAAGCGCACCCGATCCCCCACCGAGAGCTTTTCCGCTTCGTTCTGGAGGCCATCGCGAGGGCCGACCTCGTAGACAGTGATGCGGTCGGCCAGATGCGGGCGCGTGAAGGGGAACTCCTGGGGATCGGGCATCGGGAGAAGTCTATCCCTCGGTAGCCTCCCTCACCCCGACCCTCTCCCGGCGGGAGAGGGAGAAGGATCATCGAGGTCGGCGAGGACGGTCCCGGCCTCGACGAGGTCGCCTTCAGCGTGCTCGAGTCGCGTCACGATTCCATCCCGGGGCGCGCGAATCGCGTGCTCCATCTTCATCGCCTCGATCACGAGGACGATCTGACCCTTCTCGACCCTGTCACCGGCCTGGACGAACGTCCTGCGGATCCTTCCGGGCATCGGCGCGACGAGACCGGAGTGGGCTTCCGAAGCGCTTCCGGGCCGCGTTCGCGCCCTCCGGGCGGTCGCTCGGCTCACTTCGAAGACCGAACCCGCGCACCAGACGAACGCCCGATCCCCGTCCCGCGCGACGCGCACCGGAGAAACCTCGCCGTCGAGCTCGATCGCGACGAGCACACCGCCGCGGCGGACCTC
Source organism: Thermoanaerobaculia bacterium (assembly GCA_035457525.1). GTDB lineage: Bacteria > Acidobacteriota > Thermoanaerobaculia > UBA5066 > Gp7-AA6 > Gp7-AA6. Next base: position 802 of record DATIBN010000044.1, read on the forward strand.
GCGGAAGGGGACACGCTCTCCGTCGATGGTCGCGGCGTCCCGCTCCCGCCGGACCTGACGGGTCTCCCTTCCGCACTCGAGCCGCAGTTCCGTCACGGCGCGGAGCCTCCCGGCCGCCAGCCGTTCGCCGTGGACCAGGGGTCCGCCGCGCTCGGAACCGTCGCGCCGCCGGGCCGGCTCCCCCCCTCGTCGAACACCGCCGCCGCCGCGATCCAGACGGCCGGCGGAACCGGTCGGGCTTCGATGGGCGGAAGCCTCGGCACGAGCCCGGTGTCGTAATCCCCGGATCGGAACTCCTCCGATGCGAGCACCGCCTCGAGCAGCGCTTCGTTCGTCTCGACTCCGAGGACCACGATCTCGCGCAGGGCTCGACTCGCGCGCGCAATCGCCGCGGGTCGGTCTTCCGCCCACGCGACGAGCTTCGCGAGCAACGGATCGTACTCGACCGTGACCTCGCTGCCGGCGGCGATGCCCGAATCGATTCTCACTCCGGGGCCGGCGGGCTCGGCGTAGTCGAGCACCGTTCCGGTCCGGGGGAGATATGTGACCGGATCCTCGGCGTAGAGGCGCATCTCGATGGCGTGCCCCCGCGACCGGAGCGCTCCCGAGCACCACTCGTCCGGCAGCACCCCGCCCTGCGCCACCTCGATCTGCCACCGCACGAGGTCAAGCCCCAGCGTCGCCTCGGTGATCGGGTGCTCGACCTGGAGCCGCGTGTTCGCTTCGAGGAAATAGAACTTCCGGGCGGCGTCGAGCAGGAACTCGATCGTGCCCGCCCCGACGTAACCGACCGCACGCGCCGCCTCCACGGCGGCCTCTCCCATCGCGCGGCGCAGCCCCGTGTCGAGCGCCGGGCTCGGAGTCTCCTCCACGATCTTCTGGTGCCGGCGCTGCACGCTGCACTCCCGCTCGAAGAGGTGAACCGTGTTTCCGTGCCGGTCGGCGAAGACCTGGAACTCGACGTGTCGCGGCCGCTCCAGGAGCTTCTCGAGGTACACCGTCTCGTCGCCGAACGCCGCGGCCGCGATGCGCCGGGCCCCTTCGAGAGCCGCCGGCAGGTCCGCGGCGCGATCCACCCGCGACATCCCCTTCCCGCCGCCGCCGGCCGACGCCTTCACGAGGACGGGAAAACCCAGACGCTTCGCCGCGGCGGCGAACGCCGAGGCGTCCGACGCGGCCCCGTCCGAGCCGGGCACGACGGGGACTCCCGCCTCTCTCATCCGTGCGCGGGCGCGCAGCTTGTCGCCCATCCCTTCGATCGCCTCGGCGGGAGGTCCGATCCAGGTCAGGCCCGCGCTCTCGACCGCTCGCGCGAACTCGGCGCTCTCCGCCAGAAAACCGTAGCCGGGATGGATCGCGTCGGCGCCCGAGGACCGTGCGGCGTCGAGGATTCGAGGGATCGAGAGATAGGTCTCGGAGGCGTCGCCGCCGCCGAGCGAGACGGCTCGATCCGCCCGGCCGACGTGGACGGCGGAGGCGTCCGACTCCGAGAAGACCGCGACGCTGCCGATCCCGAGCTCGCGCGCAGTTCGGAAGACGCGGACCGCGATCTCGCCTCGGTTGGCGACGAGAAGCCGGCGGATCGGCCGAGGCGCTATTTCCTGCCCCGCTGGCCGTTCTCCCAGTCCGACCAGAGCCCGTAGACCTTCATCTGCTCGGCGATTCCACTCTTCGCGAGCACGCGCTCGATCTCGGCGCGCGACTGACGCTTCCCGATGCGCCCGGAGGCGTTCGCGATCCCGGAGACGGCAACAGCGGCGATCGCGGCGTTGCGCCGCGCCTGCTTCAAGTCGACCTTGTCAAAGGTGTCGGACTCCGCGTGGTAGTCCGGGAGGTACTTCGCCGTCTCCTGATTGGCGATCAGATTGGGAACCCCTTCGAGCAGGAAGTCGAAGTTGTCGGTGCCGAGAATCGCCTCGTCGTTCAGCCCCGCGGCCCCCCATCCCCGGACCGGCGCGAGGACGCGGGAGAGCGCCGGGTGGAGATCGGGCCGCCCGTCGGTGAAGTACCCCACCACCTTCCCGTCGCCGATGTCGTGGATCAGGACGGCGACGTACCGGTCCATCTCGTCCCGGTGAGCGGCGACGTAGCCGCGCGACCCGACCAGGCCGTTCTCCTCGCCGGTGAAGAGGACGAACTGCACGGTCCTCTGCGGACGGGGGCCCGCCGCGATCGCGCGCGCGACCTCGACGACGAGAGCCGAGTTGACGCCGTTGTCGAGGGCGCCGGTCCCGAGATCCCACGAATCGAGGTGCGCGCCGAGGAGAACGATCTCCTCCGGCTTCTGCGACCCGCGGATCTCCGCGACGACGTTCTGGGGCTTCCACGGGCCCCCCGTGCGGTTGTCGATCTCGAGGGACACCTGCGGCTTCTCCCCCTTGTCGAGGAGGCGCGCGAGCCGGAGCCCCTGCTCCCGGGTCACCATCGCGACCGGCAGCGAGATGAGCGTGCCGTCGAAAGTGATCGTGTGACGGTAGAGCAGGTCTCTCGGGCGCGTGGACGTGAAGAGCACGGCCGCGACCCGCGCCGCCTCCGCGGCCTTCACCATCTCGGGGCCGGCCAGGTACTCGGCGAAGAGGTCCTCGAAGGAGAGCATCGGCTTCGACCGCACGAGCGCGATCGCGCCGCGCGCCTCCCCTTTGAGCTTTTCGAAGTCCGCGCGCGTCCCCGACCCGGCGTCGACCAGGGCCGCCGTGATCTTCCCGGAGGTCGACGGCGCGTTTCCGAACGACACGACCCGCAGCGGAAACCGGACAGGCGAAATCACCTCGGCCTCGGCGTCGACCGGTTCCCACCGCGCCGGGGCCTCGTAGGACTCGAGCGCGACCGAGTCCACCTTCGCGCGCCGGAAGGCGTCCACCCCCCACTGAAGCGAGGCGCCGTAGGCCATGCTGCCGGTGGGACGCCCACCGACCTCGTCGCACAGGACCCGGAGGTCTTCGTCCATCCGTGAGCGGTCCGAGAGAACCTCGGACGCGATCGCCGGCGTCTTCGGCGCGGGCGATGCCGCGAGGGCCGACAGAGCGACGAAGAGCGCGAGAGCGACGCGGCCTTCCGGATGCTTCATGGTCCCTCCTTTGCGGTCGATTCGGCGCGCGAATTGTACGGGAAGACGATCGCGCTATTCTCTCGCCGCGGAGGAACGACTTGTCGATCGAAGGCGGCGTCCGGGGGAACCAGCAGCGGCTCGTCTGCCCCAACTGCGGGAAGGTCTTCTTCGCGTGGCGGCCGGACGACGCCCCGGGTCAGAAGATCAAGTGTTACTTCTGCCGGCACGAGTTCGCGGACGAGGCCGCGATGAGACAGCCGCCCGTCCCGATGCCCGCTCCCGCGACGTCTGCGGCGACCGCGTCTCCGACGCCGTCGCCCGAGTCGCCGCCGATCCCCCCCGACGCCCCGCCAGTCGAACCGAAGACCTAGACGAGGCCGAGCGAGCCGAACGTCTGCCGGGTGGCGACGTTCAGGTCGTAGTCCCCGAGCCGCGCCGGCTCGACCCACGCGAACTCGCAGAACTCTTCGTTCAAGCGGATCGGCTGCCTCCCGTCGATGCGGCAGTCGAAAAGAAGAAAGACCATGTAGAGAAGCGTGCGGTCTTGACCCGGTCGAGTCTTCTCGTGCGTTCCGTCGCTGAAGAAGAGCGGCTTCGCGGAGACGACCGATACGCCGAGTTCCTCGCGCACCTCACGCGCGAGCGCCTCGTGGATCGACTCCCCCGGCTCGACTCCGCCCCCGGGGAGGCCCCACTGCCCCGGGAAGACTCCGCGGTCCGGAGGCATCCGGCACAGGAGAAGGCGCCCGCCGTCATCGCGGACGACCGGCACGACCACGAGGCGCGCGGAATCCGGTTGCCGCACCGGCGGGGCGCTTCGATCTACCTCGGCCAGAGCCAGCCGAACGTCCCACCCGTCAGCAGGCCGTAGATCAGCCCATCGATGGTCACCTTGAGCGTCGTCGACCACTTCCGGCCGTACCAGATCGAATTCTGCCAGTAGGCGACCGCATAAGCGATGAACGCCGTACACCCCGCGAAACGGAAAACCGACAGGTAGGGAGCGCCGGGCCCGAGCGCGCGGCCCGCGATGTACGCCGCGAAGATCCCGACGACGATGCAGTACACGAACCAGCGCGCCAGCGACGGACCCATCGCCGGCGGGCGGGGCTTCAGGAGCGTGAGCACTCCGACCGGCCCCTTCTTCATTCTCTCGATGAACGCCGGGTCCTTCATTGCCGACGGCCCTTCCCCCCACGGAAACATGTAGTCGCCGGGGGGAGCGGATCGCAGGACGTCCATGACCGCGTCCTCGGACGGCAGGCGCCCGAAGTCCGTCCGGTGATACCGGAGCACCATGTGGATGAGGGCACTCACGACGAAAACGATGACCGCCGAGACCAGGATGGGAAGCCACAGGGAAGTCACGGATACCATCGTTCACCTCCTCGCCGTTGGCGAATCAAGGAGCCGATTTCTTCGGCGCCCAGGCGGGCGGACGTTTTTCCAGGAACGCGGTCAGACCCTCTTTCGCTTCTTCGCTCGCGCGACGCTCGGCGATGGTCCGGACGGTCAGCGGCATCGCCTCCTCCGGGCTCTGGCCGGCGACCTCTGCGATCACCCGCTTGGCGATCGCGACCGCCTCGGGAGCGGACGCGAGCAGAGCCGAGACGAGGCGGTCGGCGACAACGGAGACTTCGGCGGGAGCCGCGATTTCGTGGACGAGGCCGATCCGCCGGGCCTCGGCGGCCCCGAATCGCTCCCCCGTGAGAAACCAGCGACGCGCCTCGCGGGGTCCGATGGCGCGCAGGACGTAGGGAGAGATCACGGCCGGCAGGATCCCGAGCTTCACTTCGGAAAGTGAGAACACCGTGTCCTCGGCGGCGACCGCGACGTCGCAGGCGGCCACGAGACCGACTCCGCCTCCGATCGCCGCCCCCCGGACGAGGGCCACGACGGGCCGGGGGCAGTCGTCGATCGACCGCAGCATCCTCGCCATTCGCTCGGCGTCCGTCTCGTTCTCGATCCTCGACCAGCTCCCGGCGCGGCGCATCCACTCGACGTCCGCCCCGGCACAGAAGACCGGCCCCTCTCCGGCGAGGACCACGACCCGCGTCTCGGGTTCGTCGGTGAAGGAGAGAAACACGCGAGTGAGCTCCTCGATTGCGACCTCGTCGAACGCGTTGCGGACTTTCGGCCGGGCGAGCGTGACCCGAGTGACCGGCCCCTCCCTTTCGACTCGAACCGTCGAGAGCTCGCTCATCGTACGGACAGCCGCCCGGCGAGCTCGATCGGGACCGCGACGTCTCCCCCGGGGAGCCGGACCGTCAGCGCGCCGTCGAGCCGGGCGGGAACCCCCTCGCTCGAGAGGACGGCCCCGCCGGCCGCCGCGATGAGCGCGCCGTGCTCGACCTCCAGCGGCAGCAGGACGGTGCTTTCCTGGCGGGGGCGCAGGATCATGCCCCGCGTCGTGCCGCGGCCGAGCACGCGGCCGGCCGCCGTGACCCGGTACCGCGAGGACGCCACGGTCAGCGGGAAGGAAAAGGGATTCCGCACTCCGACGACCGCGCGGGCGTCGCTCGAGAGGAAGGAGACGTCCGTCACCTCCAGCGTCACCAGCCGGAGGAACCGTCTCAACGTCTCCCGTTCCCCCTCGACCCCGACCGAGTCCCAGCGGGACCTGCCCGACCACTCGACCGGCGCGCCCCCCGAGACGCTGCCCGTCACCCGGTAGTCGAACGTCTCGCTCCGGAATCGCTTCGCCCAGTCGTGCGGGATATCCGCGTAGCGAAGCGTCAGGGGAAGCCGCAGCCGTCCGGCGGAAGCTTCCGCGCGGGCGGACACGGGCAGCTCGACGGGCGACCCGTTCACCGAGATCCGCCCGGAGAAGAGGCCGCCCCGTCCGCCGGAGGCGGGACCGATGAGCGTCGCGGAGAACGTGTCGGTCGAGCCGGGACGGATGTCGATCCGGATCGGCAGTGCGGCCAGCGCCAGAGCGAGGAGGAGCTTGAATGCCATGACTACATCCGGAATATGCCGAACTCCGTCTCCGGGATCGGCGCGTTGTAGGAGGCCGAGATCGCGAGGGCGAGCGCCGTCCGCGTCTCCGCCGGATCGAGCACACCGTCGTCCCAGAGTCTCGCCGTCGAATAGTAGGGGTTTCCTTCGACTTCGTACTTCTCGCGCGTCGGCCTCTCGAAATCGGCAACCTCCGCGTCGCTCATCGGCGGCTTGCCGGCGCGCGCGAGCTGGTCCTGCTTGACGGTCGAGAGGACCGAAGCGGCCTGCGACCCGCCCATGACCGAGATCCGTGAGTTCGGCCACGCCCAGAGGAAGCGCGGGCCGTACGCCCGGCCGCACATCCCGTAGTTTCCGGCGCCGAAGGAGCCGCCGATGATCACAGTGAACCGGGGCACCGCCGCGTTGGCGACCGCGTGGACCATCTTCGCCCCGTCTTTCGCGATTCCGCCGCGCTCGTACTCCTTCCCGACCATGAAGCCCGTGATGTTCTGGAGAAAGAGGAGCGGGATCTTCCGGCGCGCGCACATCTGGATGAAGTGCGTCGCCTTCAAGGCCGACTCGGAGAAGAGGATGCCGTTGTTCGCGATGATCCCGATCCGGAAGCCGGAAATGAGTCCGAACCCGCAGACGAGCGTCGTCGCGTACCGGGCCTTGAACTCGTGGAACCGGGATCCGTCCACGAGCCTTGCGATGACTTCCCGGACGTCGTAGGGCTTGCGGAGGTCCCGCGGCAGGATCCCGTAGATCTCCCGCGGGTCGTAAAGGGGCTCCTCCGGCTCGGCGCGATCCGGCGGGAGGGCCTTCGATCCCCCCAGGTTCTCCACGATCGTGCGGACGATCTCGAGCGCGTGCGCATCGTCCTCGGCGGGGTGATCGGCGACTCCCGACACGCGCGTGTGGACGTCCGCCCCGCCGAGATCCTCGGCCGAGACCTCCTCCCCCGTGGCCGCGCGCACGAGAGGCGGACCGGCGAGAAAGATCGTGCCCGTCCCCTTGACGATCACCGCCTCGTCCGACATCGCGGGGACGTAGGCGCCGCCGGCCGTGCACATCCCCATCACGGCGGCCACCTGAGGAATCCTCGCGGCGGACATGCGCGCCTGGTTGTAGAAGATCCGTCCGAAGTGTTCGCGGTCGGGAAAGACGTCCGCCTGCAGCGGCAGGAACGCGCCACCCGAATCGACGAGGTAGACGCACGGCAGCCGGTTCTCGAGCGCGATCTCCTGCGCGCGGAGGTGCTTCTTGACCGTCATCGGGTAGTAGGTCCCACCCTTGACCGTCGCGTCGTTCGCGATGACCATCACCTCGCGGCCCGCCACGCGGCCGACTCCCGTGACGATCCCGGCGCCGGGCGCCTCCCCCTCGTACATGCCGTGCGCGGCGAGCGGCGACAGCTCCAGGAACGGTGAGCCGGGGTCGAGCAGGGCGTCCACCCGATCGCGCACGAACATCTTCTTCTGCTCGAGGTGCCGCTCCCGGCCGGAGCCGCCCTGCCGGGCCCTGGCGACCTGCGCGCGCAGGTCGTCCAGCAGGGCCTCCATCGAGGAGCGGCGGTCGCGGAACTCCTTCGAAGAGGTGTCGACCTTCGATTCGAGGACGTCCATCAGACCGCCATGGGAGCGCGGGCCGCCTTCACCCGTCGACGCGCTCCCCGACCTCTCTCTGGATGAAGTCCACCAGCGCGTGCGTCGGCGTGCCCGGCAGGAAGATCTCCCGGATCCCGAGCTTCTTGAGCGATGCGATGTCCTTGTCCGGGATGATGCCGCCCGCGAGCACGAGGACGTCGCCGGCGCCCTTCTCTTTGAGGAGCGCGAGGATCTCGGGAAAGAGGACGTTGTGCGCACCCGAGAGGATGGACAGCCCGACGACGTCGACGTCCTCCTGGACCGCGGCGGTCGCAATCTGCTCGGGGGTCTGGCGCAAGCCCGAGTAGATGACCTCCATTCCCGCGTCGCGCAGGGCCCGCGCGATGACCTTTGCTCCGCGGTCGTGCCCGTCGAGACCGGGCTTGGCGATGAGGACCCGGATCGGCCGATCCATAGTCGCGGGCGAGTGTAACCGATTCATCGCGTGAGGCGCGGGGCCACCGGATAGGATCCGCTACGACCATTGCGCGAAATGTCTGCCGACACTCCACGGATCGCCAACGCGGCCGCCCGGTCCGGACCCGCGAGTCCGTCCCGGCCCGCGGTCGCGACCCTTCCTCCAGACTTGGCGCGCGAGGGCGTACGGAGGTTGCGCATCGTCGCGTGGGCGTCGATCGGCGCCGATGCCTTCTTCATTCTGCTCGGCCTCGTTGCGGACGTTCAGCGCGGCCGACCGAGCTCGCGCGCGCTCGAAGTCGCGGCGACTGCGATCGGAATTGCGCTCTCGCTGCTCGTGATCCGCCTCACATTGAGCGGCCGGCTCGATGCCCGTACGGTTCTCGACGCAGGACTCGTCTACGAGGTGCTGAACGCGCTCGTCATCGCCGTCGCCTACTACCCCTTCACGACCGACGGACGGGTCGGAGGGTGGTCGGGCGTCGCCGTCCTGATCGTGACGTTTCCGCTCGTGGTCCCGAACACGCGCGGGAAAGTCGTCGCCGCAACGATCGCCTCGGCTCTGATGGACCCCCTCGGGGCCCTCGTGCACGTCGCCTCCGGAGTTCCGCCTCCCCCGCTCCAGGAGGCGATCCTCGCCTACGCCCCGACCGCTATCGCGGCCGCGCTCGGAATCGTCATCTCCCGGATGGTCTTCCGCATCTCTGTCGAGGCGAGCCGGGCGCGCGAGCTCGGTAGCTACCGGCTCGTGGAGCCGCTCGGCTCCGGCGGGATGGGAGAAGTCTGGCGCGCGGAGCACCGGATGCTCGCCCGGCCGGCGGCCATCAAGCTCATTCGCACGGACAGCCAGTCCGGCGGCTCCTCTCGCGAGATGCAGCGCCGGTTCGAGCGCGAGGCGCGGACGACCGCCCGCCTGACCTCCCCCCACACCGTGCAGGTCTACGACTTCGGGACCACCGAAGAGGGGACGTTCTATTACGTCATGGAGCTCCTCGAAGGGTTCGATCTCGAGACGCTCGTCCGGCAGTTCGGGCCCCTCCCGCCGGAGCGCGCGATTCATCTCCTCCATCAGGCCTGCCTCTCCCTGGCCGAAGCCCACGAGCGCGGCTTCACCCATCGCGACATCAAGCCCGCGAACATCTACGTCTGCCACTACGGCATCCAGTACGACTTCGTGAAGATCCTCGACTTCGGGCTCGTCAAAGCGACCGGCGGAATCGACGCCGTCGACGGGACGGTCACCGCCGTCGGGACGATCGCCGGCACGCCCGGGTACATGTCGCCGGAGATGGCGCTCGGGCGCGAGGTCGACTCCCGCGCCGACATCTACTCGCTCGGGTGCGTCGGGTACTGGCTCCTCACCGGTCGGCCTGTATTCGAAGGAGACTCGGCGGTCGAGGTCCTGATGGACCACGCGCGCACTCCGCCGCCGCGCCTCTCCGAGCGCACGGCCGTCCCACTGCCGGAGGCGCTCGAGGAGATCCTCCTCGCGTGCCTGGCGAAATCGCCGGACGACCGGCCGCAGGGCGCCGAAGACGTGGCGACCGCGCTGGAACGGGTCGCAGTCGTCGAACCGTGGACCCCGGCGCGCGCGCGGCGATGGTGGCAGGAGCACCGGGTCGTCGTGGCGAGCCTGGAGGAGCCCACCGTCGCCGCCGAGGGGCCGCCCGCGGAAAAGCGAAGGGTCGGCCCCGCGGTCTGAGACGGGCTCAGCGCACGATTCCGCCGGTCTCGGCGAGCTGACGGCCGAGCTTCTCCTCGACCGACGTCACGTTGCGGGTCAGTTTGTCGTTCTCCCCCGCTTCGTCCTCGATCCGGATGGTCGTGAAGACGTGCCGGGATCCCTCCCGCGCCTTCGCGTGCGCGCGCCCGACGACGTCCATGACCTCTTCCCAGCTGCCCTCCACGCACGTGCCGGAGGGGGTGAACTTGTAACGGATGCCGGATCGATCGACGACGTCCAGCACCTCCGCCAGCGCGGTCGAGAGGTGCTCGCCCCGGCCGAGCGGCACGATGGAGATCTCCGCGAGCATGGTGTTCCTCCTGTTTGCACTCCCCTCGTCCCGGTTGGAGCGGCGGGGTGAGGCGCCAGAACCGCTGCAAGGGCTGTTCCCCGACTACCCCCCGAGCTTCTTCGCCAGGTCCCGCCAGGCGTTCCCGCGGTGTGAGACCCGGTCCTTCTCCTCCGGGGTTATCTCGGCGTAGGTGCCCGACGACCCGCGCGGTACGAAGATCGCATCCCACCCGAATCCGCCGGCGCCCCGTCGCGCCGGCGCAATCGCTCCTTCCGAGACGCCGCGGACGGCGATGAGACGCCGGCCGTCGAAACACGCGATCGCGCACACCGCCCGGGCGCTCCGGTCCGGAAAGGAGTCGAGCATCCGGGTAATGCCCTCGAGGCCCGCGCTCTTCTCCAGCCACTTGACGAGAGCGCCGGGAAATCCTCCCCAGGCGTCGATTTCGAGACCCGAGTCCTCCACGACGACCGGCCGGCCCAGTCGCTCGAACGCCGCGCGCGCCTTGGCCTCGGCGACGACGGTGGGATCGAGAGACTGCGGCTCGGGCAGGTCGAGTTCGATTCTCTCGAGCGATAAGCCGAGCCGAGCCGCCTCCTCCGCCTTCTCCGGCCGCCCGGTCACGAAGACGTAGCCGGAGAGAATCGGGGCTGACGTCGGCACTACCGCGACTCGGGAGAGATCCCTCGCGGAGCCTGTCCTGAGCCGCCGTTTTTCAAGGAAGAGATCCCTCGCTTCGCTCGGGATGACAGAGGCGAAGGACTCGGGATGACCGCGTTGCGGTCACCTCGGACGGACCTTGGACTTTGGGCGCCCGGCGAGCTCGAGATCGTCCGCTTCCTTCTCGCCGAGCAGCTTGTACAGCGGAACCTGCGTCGAGACTCCTTTGAGCGCGAAGTAGCCGAGCTGCGCGACCTCGAACCGATCCCTCGTCGCCTCGTAGGTGGCGGGGCCGATCACGATGTCGCCCGGCATCGCCACGAACTCCTCCATTCGTGCGGCGACGTTCACGGCGTTGCCCAGGACCGTATAGTCGACGCGACGCTCCGATCCGATTTCGCCGACGATCGACTCTCCGGTGTTCAGCGCGATGCGCACCTCGAGAGGGAACTCCCCGGCCGCCGTACGCTCCACGTTCCAGGCAGCGACACCCTCCCGGATCCGGAGCGCCGCCACCGCCGCCCGCACCGCGTGATCGGGCTGGTCGATCGGCGCCCCGAAGAACGCCATGACCGCGTCCCCCACGAACTTGTCGATGGTGCCGTCCTGGGAGAAGACCGCCTCCGACGCCAGAGTGAAGAAGCGGTTCAGCATGCGCGCGAGCTCCGTCGGCTCCATCTTTTCCGAGAAGGTCGTGAACCCGACCAGGTCCGCGAACGCGATCGTGACGGTCTTCGTCCGGACTTCCTTGAAGGAGCCGGTCGCCTTCACGTCCGCGATGATCTCCTCGACGACCTGCGGTGAGTGGTAGCGCTCCAGCCTCCCGCGGATCCGCTTCTCTTCCGCGACGCGGGCATGCAACCGGGCCCGGTCGATCGCGACCGCGGCGAAGTTCGCGAGCGCGGTGAGAAGGTCGAGGTCGCGTTCCGTGAATGACCCGACGTGGAGAGGGGAGTCGACGTGAATGACCCCGATCACGGTGTCGCGGTTCCAGAGCGGAGCGCACATCGCCGATCGGATCTGCTGAAGGCGGACAGACTGCCCCGCCTCGAAGCGCTCGTCGCGCTGGGCGTCGGAGGTGAGCACCGCGACCTTGTCGCGGACGACCATGTCGACGATGGTGCGCGAGTAGGGCAGCGAACCGTCCGTGGTCATCCGCTGCCCCCCCTTGAAGCGGCTGATCCGCAGCTGGAGCGCGCCGTTCTCCTCCAGCAGCAGGAAGCCGCGGTCGACCGGGAGGTACTCGAAGATGAGGTCCACGACCTTGTCGAGAACCGTTTCGAGCTCCTCGAGGGAGATCAGGGTCTTCGCGACCTGGACGAGAATCTCGAAGACCTTGTTCTTGTACGCGACGTCCAGGACGACGCGCTTGCGGTCCGCCGTCGACTCGATGCCCGGGCGCGGCGTCGCGCTCTTCTCCAGGCCGAAGTCGAGATTGAACTCCGCGATCGGACGGATGCAGGTGGACGTCGAATCGAGCTTCTGGCGCGGCGACTCCTCGGCGGTCTCGGCGGGCTGCTCGCGGAACCGCAGCGTGAAGGTGCCGATGACCGCCCGATCCCCCTCCCCCACCGGGGCGTTGGGCACGTGGCGGTCGTTGACGCGGATCCCGTTCGTGGAGTGGTTGTCGTGCAGGACCCACTCGCCGTCTTCGCGCTTCAGGTAGGCGTGGCGCCGGGAGACGGAAAAGTCGTTCAGGACGATGTCGTTGTCGCTCGAGCGACCAATGGACGCCTGATCGCGCGCGAGCGTGTAGATCTGTGCGCGCCCGTCGGACTCGAACAGGACCTGGAGCATGGGTGAAAAAATTATAGCCCGCGGACCGCGGACGTCCGCAAATGCAGGCTATCGCCCCCCGCGGAGGGTGAAGAGGATTCGCACGGTCTTGCGCGAGGGAATCGGCCCCTGCGGGCCGCTCGCCGGCCGGTACCTCCACTGGCGCACCGCGTCGGCCGCCGCTTCCGACAGTCCGAAGGGAAGCCCGCGCGTCACCTGAACGTCCGTGACCCGACCGTTCTCGTCGATCCCGATGTCCAGCACGACACTTCCCTCGACCTGAGCGCGAACCGCGATCTCGGGGTACGGCGGATCGACCTTTTCGATCACGACGGCGGGCTGCACGGTTCCGCCCTCGCCGGAGACGGGCGGCGGCGGGGCGGGCGGCCGTTCTCCGGTTCCCCCTTCCAGGACCGGGGGAGGCGGCGGAACCTCGATCGGGGGAACCGGCGTCGGAACGTCGAGTGTCGAGAGACGTCGCAACGCGACCGACGAATCGGGAACGATGTTCGGGCTCTTCGGGTCGGGCGGCACGAGATCGACGTCTTCCGACGCGACGAAGGCGACTCCGTTCGCCCGATCCTTGTACGCGAAGTAGGCGTGGTCGACGGCGTGAATGGGGATCACGGTTCCCTTGGGCAGCTCCCCCGCGCGGGCGGCGAACGGGAAGGGCGCCAGGAGGACCGGGGTCTGCTCGGCGACCACGCCGTAGACCGGCGGGAACGACAGGATCTTGCGGGCCCGTTCCTCCCGGGCGTCGCGTTCGTCCTCCCGCTCGACGTCGCCGGCCCGGACGAAGCCGGTATCGCCCCCCGCACGCACCTCGATCCACGCGCCACGATCCGCCACGATGACGACGTCGTCGCCGCGCTTCAGGACCCGAATGGCGGGCGCGGCGAGCGCCGGCTCTTTCCGCAGAGGCGTCTCGGGCACGGTCACGATGGCGGGCGGGCTCGCCACGGAGGCAGCGCGGGACCGCGGGTCCCGTCCGACGAGGACGAGGACGGCCACGAGGCCGACGGTCGCGAGCGTGATCCACATCGCCCGCCTCCAGGCGGAGAACACGGCCGTGCGCGCCCCGGGAGGCGATACGAACTCCGACACTATCCGGATCCCAGGAGAGTGACGAGAAGCGCCTTCTGCGCGTGCAGCCGGTTCTCGGCCTGGTCGAACACAGCGGAGGCCGGCGAGTCGATGACCTCCGCCTCCACCTCTTCCCCCCGGTGAGCCGGGAGGCAGTGGAGGAAGACCGCATCCGGCTGCGCCATCGCCATCACGCGTCTGGTAACGCGGTAGGGCTCGAACTTCTTCGCGCGATCCTGCGCCTCCGCCTCCTGACCCATCGACGCCCACACGTCGGTGTACACGGCGCGTGCTCCCGTGACCCCCTCCTCGATCGAGCTCGTGACGAGAACCTCTCCGCCCGTCTCCCCTGCCGCGATCCGCGCCCACTCCACGACCCGCGCCTGCGGCTCGAAACCGGGGGGCGTGACCACGGCGACGCGCGCGCCGAGCTTGGCGCCCGTTACGAGCAGGCTGTGCGCCACGTTGTTTCCATCCCCCACGTAGCAGAGGGGAAAACCGCTCGTGCCGCCGAAACGCTCGCGTATCGTCTGGAAATCGGCCAGCGCCTGGCACGGATGGAGGAGATCGGAGAGGCCGTTGATGACGGGGATGGACGCGAATCGGGCGAGATCCTCGACCGTCGCGTGCGCATAGGTCCGAGCCATGATGCCGTCGACGTATCGCGAGAGGACGCGAGCGGTGTCCGAGATGGGCTCTCCGCGCCCGAGCTGCAGGTCGCGCGCCGACAGGAACATCCCGAGCCCGCCGAGCTGGAACATCCCCGCCTCGAACGAGACCCGCGTGCGGGTGGACGACTTCTCGAAGATCATGGCGAGGCTCTTCCCCGCGAGCGCCGTCTTCCACCCGGCCGGTCGGCTCTTGATCCGGGCGGCGAGATCGAGCACGCGCCCGATCTCCGACGGCGCCCAGTCGTTCTCGTTCACGTAGTCGCGCTTGGCGGAAGCCTTCATTCCGTCCTCCAGATGACCGTTCCGGTCTCGCCCTCAAGAGCCGCCGACAGGCGCTCGGCCGTCGTGATCAGCACCTCGCGTCCGCCCGCCTCGACGAACCGGATTGCCGCATCGATCTTCGGGCCCATACTGCCCGGCGGGAACTGCCCTTCGGCGAGGAGGGCCCGAGCCGTCGCGACGTCGAGGCGCGCCAGCGGGGCCTCCGTGGGCTTGCCGAAGTCCTTCGCGACGCGCTCGACCCCGGTCAGGATCACGAACAGGTCGGCGGAGAGCGAGGCGGCGAGCATCGAAGCGGCGTAGTCCTTGTCGATCACCGCTTCGACGCCCCGGACGTCGCCTTCCTCCGGGACCACGACCGGTATTCCGCCGCCGCCGCACGCGATGACGATGTGTCCGCGGTTGATGAGCGCCGCCACCACGTCGACGCTGCGTATGGACAGGGGCTTCGGAGACGCAACGACCTTGCGGAACCCGCGGCCGGCGTCCTCGACCATCGTCCACCCCGCCGTTCTCTGGATGGCCTCCGCGCGGTCGCGCGGGAAGAACGGGCCGATGGGCTTCGACGGCTCGAGGAAGGCGGGGTCCGCTGCGTCCACCTCGACCTCGGTCACGAGCGTGACCACGCGCTTTCGATAGCCCGACGCCTTGAGCTCGTTGTCGAACGCGAGCTCGAGGATGAATCCGATCTCACCCTGGGTCTCCGCAACGCAGACGTCGAGGTTCTGGGGCGTGACGGCGTGGGACGCGATCTCCGCCTGGAGGAGCAGGTTGCCGACCTGGGGCCCGTTGCCGTGGACGACGATGAGCTCGTACCCCCGGTTCAGTATCGGAAGGATCTGCCGAACGAAGGTTCGCGCCCGGGAGAGCTGTGTCGCGGTGTCGCCCGGATCCTCCGGGCGAAGGAGCGCGTTGCCGCCGAAGGCGACGACCGCGAGCGGCCGAACGAACGGGAAAAAGGGCGTGCTCACGCGTCTTCGCGCCGGAGCGGCATGGCCATGCAGCGCGGCCCGCCGCGCGCCCGCGAGAGCTCGTGGGCGGCGAGACTGACGGCGTATTTCTTTCCGCGGCGCAGGTCGAGCTCGCTCTTCCCGAGCAGGAGATCCTCTTCCCCGACCACCTCGTATCCGGCCCGCGAGAGCTGCTCCGCCGTCCGTTCGTTGCGGTCGTACATGAGGATCACCCCGGGCGCGAGAG
This sequence comes from Thermoanaerobaculia bacterium, assembly GCA_035457525.1. Lineage (GTDB taxonomy): Bacteria > Acidobacteriota > Thermoanaerobaculia > UBA5066 > Gp7-AA6 > Gp7-AA6. The sequence continues at coordinate 16,535 of DATIBN010000044.1, forward strand.
CGAAGGCGTTGGCGCCGTCGGTCCACTGCTCGCGCCGCTCCGAGATCGGGTCGTCTCCGCCGCACCGGATGGGCTTCAGGTCGATCCCCTCCGAGCGAAGTGCGGAGAGAAGGTCCTTCTCCGAAGTCCACACCGTGGACGGGCCCGTCAGGTCGCAGCGGTAGACGTCGGCCTCCTCGGCGCCGTCGGGCAGGATCATCGGCGCGTAAACGAGACACTCTTCCCGCGAGATCATCGTGAACACCGTGTCGAGGTGCATGTAGGAGCGTGCCGGCGGAACGGCGACCACGAAGATCTGCCGCACCGGAGACCCCCGCTCGCGGAACGCCTCCGCGAGACGCTCGATCGTCGTCTTCTTCGTACGCTCCGAGTAGCCCATGAGGAGGACTCCCTCCGAGAGGACGAGGATGTCTCCCCCCTCGAGCGTGGGGCGCATTCGGGCGTACGAGGACGGCCGGCCGTAGTCGGCCGAGAACTCCTGGAACCAGAAGCGATCCTCCCCGGAGCGGGCGAAGCGGGGGTGGTATCGGAACACGTAGCCCGAAAGCAGCGGCTCCCGAAGCCGCGCGGCCGTCGCCATCGAGCCCCGGATCACGCGGCTGCCCACCACGACGAGCGGGTCGCGCTGGAAGAAGTAGTTCGGGATCGGAGGAAGCCAGTAGAGCTCGGAAGGGGCGAGAGCGACGTCGGCGGCGGGCCGCTCGATCCCGGAGACGAGAGCCGACGCCAGTTGCTCGGCCGTCAGGTCGCGCAACCGGTAGTCCATGTCGGGGCCCCACCCGAGCGACTCGCCCAGGTCCTCGACGATTTCCGCGCGCTGATCCGGCTGTTCCAGAACCTCGGCGAGGAGGTCCTGGACCTCGAGCACCTCGTCGGCGACGTAGCCCAGGACCTGCTGGAAGCGGCGGTGCTCTTCACGGGCCCGGCTGCCGAAGAGGATGTCGTCGAAAAGGAGCTCCTCCATCATCGCCGGCACCATCCGGTCGATCTCGGGACCGGGGAGGTGGACGAGGACGGAAGACAGTTTTCCGATCTCGGAGGCTACTCGGAGGGGCATCGACTTCCCGCAGAAAGACGCGGGATTCTATCAGCGGAGGAGGGCGGCGGTTCTCAGGACGGCGGCGGGAGCGGTCGAGCGTCGCTCCCCGATTCGATCATTTCCGGCGGCTCGCGCTCGGCGAGAGTCGAAAGGCGTTCTCCGAAGCGATCCATGGCCCGCGCGGTCTCCTCGTACTTGGTCTGGGAGTTGCGCAGGTGCGTTCCGAGAACCTCGAACGGTCCCGCGACCTTTTCCCAGTGTTTCTCGAGCTCGGCCAGCCTCCCGAGGACCTCGTGCGCGCTCTTCTCCAGCTCCATGCCCCGCAGACCGATCGCGACCGTCGCGAGATAGACGTAGAGAAGGCTGGGGGAGACGAGGATCACCCGGCGCTCCGCGGCGTATTCGGAGAGGGACGAACCTTCCTCGTCCGACACGATCTCGCAGTAGACCGCCTCGGCCGGCACGTACATCAGCGCGAAATCGAACGTGCCGTCGAAGGGACGAATGTACTTCTTCCGGATCGCCTCGACGTGCTTGCGGACGTCGCCCGCGAAATCGCGGCGGGCCCGGCGGCGCTCCGCCTCGTCGCCGGCTTCCCGGCCCTTCCGGAAGTTCTCGAGAGGGAACTTGCTGTCGATCGGCACGATCCGGCCGCCCACGCGCACTGCGGCATCGACGACGGTGCCGTCCGCGAAGACGTGCCGCATCTGCCAGACGTCCGGAGGCAGCGCCTCCCGCAGCGTCTGCTCGAGAAAGGTCTCGCCGAGGTTGCCGCGGATCTTCGGGGGTTTCAGCAGGTCCTCGAGACGCGTCATGTCCCCGGCGAGCCGCTCCACCTTCTGGGAGCTCTCGAAGACCTGGCCGATCTTCTCGCGCACGTCGCCGAGCGTGGCAGCGACGTCCTTCTGGCCGTCCACGAGGCGGCTTTCGACGGCGGCGACGCGCTCCCCCACCGACCGCCGGAGGTCCTCGACGCGGCGGTCCATGGACTCCGAGGAGCCGCGCACGGCCGCGACCTCCGCGAGCAGGCGGTCGAGACGCACGCCCGAGTCCCGGGATCGGAGGACGAGCACGACGAGACCCGCGAGGAGCACGACTCCGGCGGCGGCGATCAGAATCGTGGTAAGCATCAGGATCAGGGTACGGAGACCGGCGGACAAATGAGGTCCGACCTCGGATTCCGGATCCGGCGCTTGTCGCCCCGGTCCCGGGATGGGAGAATGTCCCGGAGCAGCTGATTGACGGACCGAACTCCCCCTTCGGAGCCCAACCCGGATCGCGAGATTCCCTACCTTCTCTGCAAAGAGTGCGGGACCCCCTGCTACGTCTTCGAGACCGACGCCGGCGCTGTCACCGAAGCCCTCTGCATCGCCTGCGGGAACGAAGCCGTGCCGATGTTCCTCATTGGAAGCTGGGACGATGACGAAGGCTGACCGGGACGCGAGCCCGCTCCAGACGCGCTACGCGTCGGAGGAGATGGCCGCGCTTTTCTCGGCGCAACGCAAATTCGAGACGTGGCGCCTCCTGTGGCTCTGGCTCGCCGAAGAGGAGCAGCGGCTGGGTCTCCCGATCTCCGACGAAGCCATCGGTCAGATGCGCGCTCACCTCTCCGACATCGACTTCGACGCCGTGGCGCGCGAAGAGGAGCGGATCCGGCACGACGTCATGGCGCACGTCAAGGTCTTTGGAAAGGCGGCGCCCGCCGCGCGGCCGATCGTGCACTGGGGTGCGACGTCGGCTTTCGTCACCGACAACGCCGACCTGATCGTCGTTCGCGAGGCGCTCGGCCTGGTCGAGCGCCGCCTCGCGGCGCTGCTCCGGCGGATGCGCTCCCTGGCGCTCGAGCACCGGTCGGTGCCGGCGCTCGCCTGGACGCACTACCAGCCGGCGCAGCCGACGACCGTCGGGAAGCGCATCGCGATGTGGGCGTCGGACCTGGTGACGGATCTCGAGGAGATCCGCCGCCGGAAAGATGAGTTGCGGTTTCTGGGCGCCAAGGGGGCAACCGGTACGCAGGCCTCGTTCCTGCTGCTCTTCGACGGGGACTCCGCAAAGGTGGAAGAGCTCGACCGCGCGATCGCGCGCCGCGCCGGGTTCGCACGGCGTCAGCTGGTCTCGGGTCAGACTTACTCGCGCCGGCAGGACGACCGCGTGGTCGGGGCCCTGTCGGGCCTCGCCCAGTCGGCCCACAAGATCGCGACGGACCTGCGCCTCCTGCAGCACGACGGCGAGGTCGAGGAGCCGTTCGAGGCCTCGCAGGTCGGGTCCTCCGCCATGCCCTACAAGCGGAACCCCATGCGGTCCGAGCGCGTCTGCTCGATCGCGCGACACGTCATCGCGCTGTCGGTCGACACCGCGATGACCGCCGCGACGCAGTGGCTCGAGAGAACGCTCGACGACTCGGCGAACCGCCGCATCGCGATCCCCGAGGCGTTCCTGGCGACGGACGCGGTCCTCGTGCTGCTCGAGAACGTGTTCTCGGGACTCGTCGTGCACGCGGACGTCTCCCGAAGCCGGCTCGAGGCGGAGATTCCGTTTCTTGCCACCGAGAACATCCTCATGGAGGGCGTCCGCCGCGGCGGGGATCGCCAGGAGCTGCACGAGAAGCTGCGCGTCTTCGCCCGTGAGGCCGCGGAGTCTCCGTCCGGCGCGGGGCGGGCCGGCGACCTCCTCGATCGAATCGCGGCGGACGCGGCCTTCCGGCTCACCCGGGAGGAGCTCGCCGACGCCGCGCGCCCGGAGCGCCTCACGGGTCGCGCCGCCGAGCAGGTGGAGGCGTTCGTGCGCGAGGAGCTCGATCCGGCGCTCGAGGGCATCGAAGCCGCCGAGCGGGTTCCTCTCCGGGTGTGAAGCCGCATCGAACCATCCCCGCCGCCCTGCTCACGGCCGTCCTCGCCTGGCTGGTCGCCTGTACCTCGCATCCCCCTCCGCGGCCGGTCCCGTCGGGTCCCCCGGCGCCCGGTTGGACGGAGGACGGCATCGCGTCCTGGTACGGTGGTCGCGACGGATTCGAGGGAAAGCCGACGGCATCGGGCGAGACCTACGACTCCTCGCTGCTGACGGCGGCGCACCGGGAGCTCCCCCTCGGAACCGTCGTCGACGTCACGAACCTCGACAACGACCGCACGGTTCGGGTGCGCATCAACGACCGCGGGCCGTTCGTCTTCGGGCGCGTGATCGACCTCTCGCGCGCCGCCGCGGAGAAGATCGGACTCCTGGGACCGGGAACCGGGCCCGTCCGGATCACCGTCGTCACGCCGGGCCCCTCTCAGGAAATCGTCTCTCCCACGGGCCGATGGGCGGTTCAGGTCGGAACGTTCGCCGAGCGCCTGCGCGCGGAAAGGCATGCGGAGCGGCTCCGCGGCACGGGACGCTTCGTCTTCCTCGAGCCCTATCGCGGGCTGACCCGGGTGAAGGTGGGGCCGTTCGAAGGGCGCGCCGAGGCGGAGCAGGAGCTGGCGCTGCTCGAGGAAGACGGCTTCGAGGGCATCGTCGTTCCCACCGACTAGGGGGCCGTTTCCGGCCTGCGCTTCCTCTCCTCCAGCTCTTCGAGCGTCTTCGGCCAGTCGCCCTTCAGGAGCTGCGACAGCGCACGGTCCGCGAGAAGCTTCCCGCCCGTCTGGCACGTCGGGCAGTAGTTCGATTCGTTCGCGGCGTAGACGATCCTCTGCACTTTCGACCCGCAGACCGGGCACGGCTTGCCGTGGCGTCCGTGCACGGCCATGCCCTCGCGGAACGCCGTGACCTTCTCGGGGAAGCTCCGGCGGGCCTGCGCGGTCAGACGATCCGTCCATTCGCCCAGAACTTCGCGCGTCGCGCGATCGACCGCCGCGATCTCCTCCTCGGCCAACCGTCGCGTGAGCTTCGCCGGAGAAAGGCGGGCGCGATGGAGGATCTCGTCGGAGTAGGCGTTGCCGATACCGGAGAAGAGGCGCGGGTCGGTCAGCGCGCGCTTGAGCGTGTGGCTTTCCCGCGTCAGTGCGGCGCGGAAGGACTCCGCACTCGAGTCGAGGACCTCGAGCCCTCCGCGGGAGTGTTCCGCGACGCCGGCCTCTCCCCGCACGACGTGGAGCGACGCCCTCTTCTTCGACCCGGCTTCGGTCAGGAGCAGCGTGCCGCCGGGGAAGTCGAAGGCGGCGAGCGACGTTCTCGTCGCGAGAGACGCGGCCGCGGTCTTCCAGTGGAGGCGGCCGGCGATCATCAGGTGGAGGACGAGATGAACGTCGCCTTCGAGGTCGAACACGATGCGTTTCCCCAGCCGCCGCAGCCCGACGACCTCCCGGCCCTCCGCCTCGCGCGGCGGCGGATCCACGGAGCGGAGGAGAAACGGGCTCGCGAGGCGGAGACTCACGAGAGGTTGGCCGACGACGCGCGGCTCGAGGGCGACGAGATAGGCGGCGATGTCCGGCAACTCGGGCATGCGGGCGCCGTAGCTTATCCACCCCCCTCGCCCCGACCCTCTCCCGGAGGGCGAGGGAGAATGCGGCCTGCCTCATGCTCTCGCTGATTCGCCGCTACACGCACTGGCTCCACACGCGGTGGCCGGCGGGAACCGTCGAGAGGCTCCCCGAGATCCGCGCCGACGGCACCACCGCCGTGCCAGGCGTCCGTGTGGTCGGCGATCTCACCGGCATCCCGCTCCTGAAGTTCTCGGCGGATTCGGGCGCCCGGGCCGTCCGAGCGATCGCGGCGGAGCTGCGGGAAGGGCGCGACGGCGATCCGGCGACGGTGGACGTCGCGATCGTCGGCGGCGGCGTCTCCGGCATCGCGGCCGCAATCGAAGCGCGTAAGGCCGGCCTTTCGTTCGTCGTCTTCGAGGCGACCGAGGTGTTCTCGACCGTCGCCAACTTCCCCATCGGCAAGCCGATCTACACCTATCCGACAGGGATGACGCCGCAGGGGGACCTCCAGTTCCGTTCCGAGGTGCATCCCAAGGAGCAGCTCCTCGAAGACCTGGAAACGCAGAGGCGCGCGGCCGGCATCGAGGTCACGCCCGCGCGAATCGCGCGGATCGAAAGGCGCGGCGGGATTCTCCTCCTGCACCACGCAGACAAGACGACCGTCACCCGCGCCCGCCGCGCGATCGTCGCGATCGGGCGGAGCGGCAATCATCGCCGGCTCGGCGTACCCGGGGAGGATTCGGGCAAGGTCTTCAACCGCCTTTACGACCCCCGCGAGTTCGCCGGGAGGCGGGCGCTCGTCGTCGGCGGTGGCGATTCGGCGCTCGAGACGGCGATCGCGCTCGCGACCGCCGGCGCGCACGTGACGCTCTCCTACCGCGGGAAGGACTTCGTGCGCCCGAAGACCGAGAACATCGAGATGATCCGGATGCTCCTCGAGGATCCGCACGCCCCCGTCGCGGTCGAGGAGCCGTCGTCCGAACGGGTCACGGCCGCAACCGGAGATTTCATGGAGACAGCCGGCGGCCACCCGGAAGGGTCGCTGCGACTGGCTCTCGGGACCCGGCCCGTTCGAATCGAGAAGGAGAGCGTCGCGCTCGCGGACGACTCCGGCCGGGAGACGACCGTTGGCAACGACGTCGTCTTCACGATGCTCGGACGCGAAGCGCCTCTCGCATTCTTCCGCCGGTCGCGCATGCCCATCCGCGGAGAGTGGAAGGCTTCGACGTGGGCGGCGCTGGCGGCGTTCCTTCTCTTCTGCGTGTTCCTGTACAACTGGAAGGCGAACGGAGCGCTGAACCGGTTCTTCCAGGAGAACCGCCTCTTCCCCTACGACCTTTCGGCGCCGAGCGACCCGTCCACGCTCGCCGGAACCCTGGCGATCTCGGCGCGCGACCCCGGGTTCTACTACTCGATCGCGTACTGTCTCGCGGTCCTCCTCTTCGGTCTCGCGCGGATTCGCCGCCGCAGGACGCCCTACGTGACGGCACAGACCGCGACTCTCACGGCGATCCAGATCGTGCCCCTCTTCCTCCTGCCGTTCGTCGTGCTGCCGCTCCTCGGGCACAACGGCGTCTTCGACTCCGGGTTCGGGAGGACGTTCGCCGACCATCTCTTCCCGGCCGCCGACTCCGGCCACGGCCGTGAATACTGGCGAGCGTTCGGTTTCATCCTCGCCTGGCCGCTCTTCATCTGGAACGTCTTCTCGCCGAAGCCGCTCTCGTGGTGGCTCGCGATCGCGTTCGTACAGACGTTCGTTCTCATCCCGCTCGTCATCCGCCGCTGGGGAAAGGGGGCGTACTGCGGCTGGATCTGCTCCTGCGGGGCGCTGGCCGAGACGATGGGTGACGCGCACCGCACGAAGATGCCGCACGGTCCCATCTGGAACCGGATGAACATGACGGGACAGGTCATTCTCGCGGCCGCGTTCCTCCTGTTCCTGGGCCGGGTGGTTTCGTGGACCTGGCCCTCCTCCGGGATCGGGCGCGTGGCCGGAAAGTTCTACGACCGGTTCCTGTCGGACTGGACGGTCCTCGGAGTCCATCTCGACTACTACCACGTGGTCGACCTCTTCCTCGCCGGGATCGTCGGAGTGGGCCTGTACTTCTGGTTCTCGGGGCGCGTCTGGTGCCGCTTCGCGTGCCCGCTCGCCGCGCTGATGCACGTTTACACGCGCTTCTCCCGCTTCCGGATCTTTCCGGAGAAGTCGAAGTGCATCTCCTGCAACGTGTGCACCTCGGTCTGCCATCAGGGCATCGACGTCATGAACTTCGCCAACAAGGGCCTTCCGATGGAGGATCCCCAGTGCGTGCGCTGCTCCGCCTGCGTGCAGGCGTGCCCGACCGGCGTGCTCGCGTTCGGGCGGTATGCCGGAGACGGCCTGCCGGTGCTCGATCGGATCGCGGCTTCGCCGGTGCGGATGCGGGAGACCAGCTCGAGCTGACTCGCCCCGCCGGGACTAGAATCCCCGGACTCGAACAGGAGGACACCGTGACGACGAACCGCTTCTCCCGGGTTCTGTCTCTCCTCCCGGCTCTCCTCGTGGTCCTTCGCTCCCCCGCCGCGGCCGAGTTCGTCAAGGAAACCGTGCTGAAGGGGAACGGTAACGACGTCAACGCCGTCGCATTCAGTCCGGACGGCAGACTCCTCGCGAGCGCCCACAAGGCCCAGTTTGCGAAACTCTGGTCGATTCCGGACGGCCG
>DATIBN010000045.1:0-13446 GCA_035457525.1 Thermoanaerobaculia bacterium
CGGGAACTCGTCCTCTTCCGGACCGCGAACGACTTTTTTCAACGGGCGATACGGAAACGGGTCGCTCAAACGGGCGGGTACAGAGCGACTCTTGAGTTGGCCGGAAGCTCGTATCAGCTCTCCGGTTGGACTTCGGCGAGAGTGGACGAGAATTCCGGCAGCCGCAATCGCAACCGCGGCGGCCACGGCGAGGAGCGCGAGCGTTCGCCAGGGACCTTTGACAACGGAGCCACGCGAGGCCGGAACGACGGCACGCTCGTCCTGAAGCGTCGCTCGGAGTTCCGCCCCTGCCTTTACCTCCCCCCAGCACCGCTCGCAGCCGAAGTAGTGCTCTTCGAAGGTCTCCGCCTCCTCCGGGCTGAGCTTCCGGCCGATGTAACGGCTCACGAGGTCCTGCTCGTCTACAAGGGTGCAATCCAGGGATTTCGGCACATCCATGGCTACAGTTCCCGCTGCGAGCGATTCGTTACACCCATGAGCTCGGCCAGTCGGTTCAGGGCCCGGTGGCGGCGGACGCGCACGGCACCCGCCGTCAACTGGAGCCTCTCGGCGATCTCCTCGGCGCCGAGCGCCTCCGCATAGCTCAACTTCAGAATCTCGCGGTCGCCGGGCCCCAGCCGCTCGAGCGCTTCCCGGATGACCTCGCGCCGCTCCGCGGTGATCAGGTCCGAGAGCGGATCGTGCTCGGGGTCCTCCTCGCCTCCCGCCCGGAGACGAACGAACGCCTTCGACCGACGACCCTCGGAACGCGCCTGCTGCATGCAGACGTTGCGAGCGGTCTGAAACAGGAACGCCGGAAGCGCGACGGGGTTCTGGATCCTCCCGGCGCGCAGGGCCTCGAGCACGCGGCGCAGCACCTCCTGCGCGACGTCCTCGGCGCCTTCGCGGTCGAACAGGCGCCGCGCCGCAAAGAAACGCAGGCGGTCACGAAATCTTCGGTTGAGCTCCGCGGCGATCGCGTCGGGATCGTTCGAGTCGGGCAACGTCCAGAGCTCGTCCCCGGCCGGCGGCGGCGATCCGCCGTCGCGCACCGGGGACATCGAGTGGGCGAGCCACCGAAGGAGCGAGCTCGCCGCGTCGCGCCAGTCTCCGAGCGGCGTCCACGATAGGGACGCGCCGAAGATCGGCAGACAGAGCGTGCTCACGGCCGAGGGTCAGATCATTCGATTGGGTCTTGGTTCGCTGGGCCGATGATATCGACCGGGCGCCCGGAGGAGACATCCGACTTTCGTCTAGACCCCTTCTGTCCCCAGAGTCGGCCCGCGCGCGCCGCTACGCCGGCTCCTCGTCTGTTCCCTCGTTGATGCCCTCGAACAGCACCGTCGTGAAGTAGCGCTCGCCGGTGTCGGGGAGCATCGCGAGGATCGACGAGCCCTTCGGCGCCTTCTCCGCCACCTTCAGGGCGCCGGCGAACGTCCCGCCGGACGAGATCCCGCAGAGGATTCCCTCCTTCGCCGCCAGGTCCCTCGCAACGTCGCGCGCCTCGACGTCGGTCACGGTCAAGACTTCGTCGTAGACGTCGCGGTCGAGGACCTGGGGGATGAAGTCCGGAGTCCATCCCTGGATCTTGTGGGGCTTCCACTCCTTACCCTGCAGGAGCGCCGCTCCCTCCGGCTCGACCACGATGATCTTGATGTCCGGCCGCGCTTTCTTCAGCATCTCGCCGGCGCCGGTGAGAGTTCCGCCGGTCCCGTATCCGGTGACCCAGTAGTCGAGGCGCTTGCTCGCGAAGTCGCGAAGGATCTCCGGACCCGTCGTGTTGCGGTGGTACTCGGGATTCGCCGGGTTCTCGAACTGCCGCGCGACGAACCAGCCGTGCTTCTTCGCGAGCTCCTCGGTCTTCTTCACCATCCCGGTCGCGCGCTCCGCGGCCGGGGTCAGGATCACCTTCGCGCCGAGGATCCGCATGAGCTTGCGGCGCTCGATCGAAAAACTGTCCGCCATGAGCGCGACGAACGGATATCCCTTGACCGCGCAGACCATGGCGAGCGCGATGCCGGTGTTGCCGGAGGTCGCCTCGACGACCGTCTGGCCGGGCTTCAGCGCGCCGCTGCGCTCGGCGTCCTCGATGATCCCGATCGCCAGGCGGTCCTTGACCGAGGACAGCGGGTTGAACGCCTCGCACTTGACGTACATCGTCACGTGCGGCGGCGCGAGCTTGTTGATGCGGACGACAGGCGTGTTTCCGATGGTTCCCAGGATGTTCTCGTGAATCATTGATTGCTTCCTTTCGCGAAGCCGGTGCGGCAGACGTAGGATATTCGCAACTTGAGAGCCCTCCGGTGCGTTTTCGCGACGGCGATGCTCGTCGCCGTCACCGGGGCCGCGTCCGCCGCGGCTCCGCGCACGATGAGACTCGACTATTACCACACGGGAACGGCGACGGAGGAGCGGTTCAGCCTGGATCGCGTCGTCATCGAGCCGCTTCCGTGGCCGGGGGGCAAGGCCATCGACGAGACCAACCTCGGCAAGTACTTGTTCGAGGTCGTCGACCGGGCCACCAACCGTCCGCTCTTCTCGCGGGGTTTCGCCTCCATCTACGGGGAGTGGGAGGTGACCGGGGAGGCGAAGACCGCGACCCGCACGTTCCACGAGTCCCTCCGCTTCCCGGCCCCGGATGGCCCGGTCCAGGTCGTGCTCAAGAAGCGCGATTCGAGAAACGCGTTCCGCGAGATCTGGTCCGTCCTCGTCGATCCGAAGGACATGTTCGTCGACTCTTCGAAGCCGGCCTCGCCCGGGCCGCTCGTCGAGTTGCAGAAGTCCGGCGACCCCGCGGACAAGGTCGATTTCCTCATCATCGGGGACGGTTACACCGCGGCGGAGCGGTCCAAGTTCGAAAAGGACGCCCGCCGCCTGATGGAGATCCTTTTCGCGGTGTCGCCCTTCAAGGAGCGCCGATCCGACTTCAATGTGTGGGGGCTGTGCCCGCCGTCGGAGGAGTCGGGGATCTCGCGACCTTCGACCGGCATCCACCGCCGCTCGCGCGTCGGCGCCACGTACGACGCGTTCGGATCGGAGCGGTACGTCCTCACGTTCGAGAACCGCCTCCTGCGCGACGTCGCCTCCTTCGCGCCCTACGACTTCGTCGAGATCCTCACGAACACGCGGACGTACGGGGGTGGCGGGATCTTCGGCCTCTTCTCCACGGTCGCCGCCGACAGCTTCTGGTCACCGTACGTTTTCGTCCACGAGTTCGGCCACCACTTCGCGGGTCTCGCCGACGAGTACTACACGTCCGACGTCGCCTACGAGCCGGCGGCCGACCGGGTCGAGCCGTGGGAGCCGAACGTGACGGCGCTCCTCGACCCGAAGGACTTCAAGTGGAAGGACCTCGTGACGCCGGGAACGCCGATTCCGACCCCCTGGAACAAGGAGGCATTCGAAGCGCACTCCCGCGAGATCCAGAAGCTGCGCCGGCAGATCCGAGCGGAAAACCGCCCCGAGGAGGAGATGGACGTTCTCTTCCGCCGCCAGAAGGCGGAGGATACGAAGATGCTCGCCGGGGAGGCGTACGCCGGAAAGGTCGGAGCCTTCGAGGGCGCGATGTACGAGGCGAAGGGCTATTACCGGCCGCAGGTCGACTGCATCATGTTCTCGCGCAACGACGTTCCGTTCTGCGCGGCGTGCCGGCGCGCGATCGAGCAGGTGATCGGCCTCTACGCTTCTCCACGTTCCCCGGCGCGATGAGTTTCTCGCGCGGGCTCGCGCTCTCCGGCTGGGCGGGCAGATATCTCGGGAGGATGCGGCGCGGACGGCGCGGCGTGCGCGAACACCTCGCGTCGCCCTCGGCGGAGAACCTCCCGATGCCGACGTTCGTGCAGCTTCGTGTCACGAACCTCTGCAACCTGCGATGTCCGATGTGCGGCCAGTGGGGCAGCACCGGAATCTACCGATCCGACCGGTTCCCGGCCGAGGCGACCGACGGCGAGCGCGAACGCTCGCGCATCAAGGAGCTCATCGGGTTGAAGCGGCAGCTGGCGCTCGCCGACTACGTCCGGCTCCTCGACGAGATCGCGCCGTTCCAGCCGATCGTGAGCCTGTTCGGAGGAGAGCCGTTCCTCTATCCGGAACTCCTTCCGCTCGTCCGCGAAGTCAAGAAGCGTGGCCTGACGTGCACGGTGATCACGAATGGAGGGCGGCTCGAGAAGCACGCGCGGGAGCTGGTGGAGGCCGGAATCGACTCGATCGCCGTGTCGATCGACGGACCTCCCGAGCTCCACAACCGGATCCGTGGTCAGGCGGACAGCTTCGAGCGGGCCGCCGCGGGGGTGCGGGCGGTGGCGCGGGCCCGCGAGGAGCTCGGCCGCACGCTCCCGATGCTAATCGCGATCGTGCCCGTCACGGAGTTGAACCTGACGGAGATCGCGCCCGCGATCGAGGCTCTGCGCGAGCTCCCGATCGACACGATCAACGTCGGCCTGCGCTGGTTCGTGCCGAAGGATGCGGGTGCGCGATACGAGAACGTCATGAAGGAGACGTTCGGCGTGCGCGCGGAGTCGTGGAAGGGCTTCGACTTCGAGTGGCCCAACGGGAACGGCGCGGATCACACGCGGCACATGACGGATCTCGTGCGACTCCTGAAGACCCTCCGCCGGCGCCGCTGGATCGACTCGACGGCCGGCAAACCGTGGGTCTCTTTCGTCCCGAACGTGCGCCCCGAAGAGGTCCCGACGTACTTCCAGGACTTCCGCCAGGTCTTCGGTCACTCCCTCTGCCCGGTCGCCTGGTACTTCGCCCAGGTGGAGCCGGACGGCGAGGTTTGTTTTTGCGGAGACTTTCCCGACTATTTCATCGGGAACGTGCGACGCCAGCCGTTCGCCGAGATCTGGAAAGGCGAGAAGGCGATGAAGTTCCGCGCGAAGCTCGCGAAGGAACCGCTCCCGATCTGCAACCGGTGCTGCGGGAGCTATGTGTACGGGAAGTTCGAAAGGCCGGGAAAGCCGATGTCATCCTGAGCGCAGCGAAGGATCTCTCTCTGAACTCGGTAGAGATCCCTCGTCGCTTCGCTCCTCGGGATGACAAGCGGAGTTCCCCCAGTAGCTGTAGAAGTTGAACCACTGGGTCGGGTTTGCTCGAACGACGCTCTCGAGGTCGACGGCCACCCGGGACATCATCCGGACGGCGTCCTGCTCCGGCGAGAGCGACGGATCCGCGCGCAGGGGCGATCCCCAGACGTTGCGGTAGCTGCCATCCGGGTTGCGGAGAAAGAAGCCGGGCAGGAGATCGCAGTCGCAGAACCTCGCGAGCAGCGCGGGCGACCGCAGGAACGGCGTCGGCCGGCCGAAGAAGGGAACGACGACCTGGTCCTCCGGGTAGGCGCGATCCACGAGCAGCGCGACGGCGCGCCCCCGATCGACCGCCGACCGGACCCGGAAGGCCGTGCCCATCGAAGAGCCGATGTCGATCGATTCGACGCCCAGCCGCTCGCGGAGCTCGAGCCGCATCTCCTGGACGTTGGCGTCGAGCTCCGGCTGGCCGACCACCGCGGGCACGAGGCTGTGACGGCGGAGCGTCACGGCGCCCATCTCCCAGTTGCCGACGTGTCCCGTGACGAGGAGGAACCCACGGCCGCCGCGGCGGCTCTCGGCGAGCACCCTTGCGTCGTCGTCGAACGTCGTGATCTCCGGAGTGAACGCCTCGCTGCGCAGCCGCCACACGTCGATGGTGGCGCGCCCGTACTCGAAGAAGACCCGCCGCGCATAGCGGTCCGCGTCGCCGTTGGCGGCGATGCGCGCGCGCTCGAAGTTCTCCGCCATTCCCCGCCGGGTCGAGCGGAGGACCGTGACCGCGATCGAGTTCCCGACGGTGGAAATCGCCTTCAGAACGAACAGGGGAAGCCAGCGCGCCCCGTAGTGCAGGCCGCCGTAAACGATCCGGTTGGACAGTCCGTGGGCAACCCACTTCCGGCGGGCGCGGGGGGCGCCGGGGCTGCGTCCGGCCGCGCCCGGGGCTTCGATTGCGGACATTTTCGCTGCAAAGTCTACAATCCCGCGACGCCATGAAGGTCCTGCTCCTTCGCCCGGACCCCGGAAACGAGCGCTTCGGGCTGGGCCCCTTTTTCCGCGTCGAGCCGCTGGGGCTCGAATACGTGGGTGCGGCGCTCCAGAGGGACGGTCACGAGCCGACCGTCGTCGACCTGAGGTTCGGGCGTCGCGTCTCGACGTGGGTCCGGAGCTCCGGGCCCCGCCTCGTCGGAATCTCCTGCATGCACGCCCTCGAGTACGACCGCGTCCTGGAAACGGCGCGCGAGGTCCGCCGGATCGCGCCCGACGCGTTCATCGTCGCCGGCGGGCACGCCGCCGCCTCCTACCCGGCTCCGCTCGAGCGCCCGGAGCTCGATGCGATCTGCGTCGACGACGGGGAAGAGGTCGTCCCGGCGCTGGCGAGCGCGCTCGAAAGAGGCGGCCGCATCTCGGAGGTCCCCGCGCTCAAGCTCCGGACCTCCGACGGGTGGATCTCGACGCCTCCGCTCTCCGAGCGCACCGGCCTCGACCGCGTCGCGCTGCCGGCCCGCGAGCTCGCCGAACGGGATCGCCGACGCTACCACTGCCTCCTGTTCAAGCCGGTCTGGCTCGTCGAGACGGCGCGCGGCTGCCCGTATCGCTGCAGCTTCTGCTCGGTCTGGCAGCTCTACGATCGCTCTTTCCGCGAGCGCTCGATCGGCGCCGTCGTCGAAGACATGGCGTCGGTCGGCGAGCATGTGTTCATCGCCGACGACCTGTTCTGGAACCACCCCGAGCGCAGCCTCGAGCTCGCGGCCGCCCTGAAGAAGCGCGGCGTCAAGAAGCGCTGGCTGCTCGTCCAGACGCGAACCGACCTCGTGTGCCGCCGGCCCGACCTTCTCGAGGCGTGGCGCCCGATCGCGCAGGACTTCGACGTCTTCTTCGGGCTCGAGGCCGCGTCGGACGAAGGGCTCGCCGGCGTCGTCAAGGACACGGGGGTGTGGGCGTCCATCGAGGCGGCGCGCATCTCCCGTTCGCTCGGTTACGGCGTCACCGGGAACTTCCTCGTCGATCCGGACTGGGACGAGGCGCGCTTCCGCGAGCTCTGGGACTTCGTGGCACGGCACGGGTTCGAGCGCGCGGGATACACGATCCTGACGCCGCTGCCCGGAACCGACCTCTACGAGAAGCTGCGGCCCTCGATCGCGGGGCAGCCGTGGTTCAAGTACGACATGCACCATGTGCTGTGGGAGCCAAAGCTCGGCGCGCAGCGCTTCTTCGAGCTCTACGCGGAGACGTGGCGGCGGTCCATATTGAACACGGCGGGGGAGAAGTCGCTCACCGACTGGGTGCGCCAGGTGAAGCCGTCGCAGATTCCCTACATCGTCCGCGTCCTTCTGCGCACCCAGCGGATGATGCGCGCCGAGGCCTATCTGAAGGAACACGAGACGCCTCTGCCCCAGGTCGAGGAGGTTCCCGCGGAGCCGGCGCGGGCGACCTGAGACCGGCGGGCGACTTGCTGCTCGACCGCTGGCTGCCCGAGTTCGACGTCTCCAAGCGGCACGCCATCTCGATCGCCGCGCCCGCCGATAGGATTTACGAAGAGGTCCTTCGTTACGACTTCGGTCGATCCCGGGTGACCGGGGCCCTCATGGCCCTGCGCGGATACGGATTGCGCCGGCGGCGCGCGGCCACGGCCGGCCCCGCGTCCTTTCGCGACCGGCTCACACGATTCGGTTTCACGCTGCTCGAGGAGAAGCCGGGCGAAGAGCTCGTGTTCGGGCTCGTCGGCAGGTTCTGGCGCTTCGACGGCGGCCTGCTCCGCCGGACGACGGAGGAATTCGCGGCGTTTCGCGAGCCCGGCTTCGCGAAGGCCGCCTGGAACGTTCGCGTTGCGGGGTCAGGTCTCCACTTGCCACATGGAGGGTCAGGTCTCCACTTGCCACACTGCGAGCTCTCGACCGAAACGCGAGTCCTCTGCTTCGGAGAGGACGCCCGGCGCAGGTTCCTTCTCTACTGGAGGCTCGTCGAGCCCTTTTCCGGCGCGATCCGATGGAGCTTTCTGCGCGGCGTCCGGAAGAACTCCCTCTCCCCGCGAGCGGGCTGAGACCAGGGAACCGCTTCGATATGCTCCCCGAGTGAGCCGACAGAGCCGCATTTTCCTGCTTTCGCCGGCTTACTGCGGAGGTGAACGCGCCCGGCTCTTCCAGAACCCGCGCTCCGAGTTCGAGCTCGCGCTGAAGCTGCGCTCCCCGGAGGGCGCGCCGATCGGGGAGGTCTTCAGCTTCCTCTCGGGCCTCTACTTCCGGGGCAAGCTCGCGTACGCGCGCGAGTTCGCCGCGCCTCCCGCGGACGTGCCGGGATCTCTCGTGATCACGCCCAACGAGGGGCTGCGCTCGCCCGACGAGCCGATCACCGTCGCTCGGCTGAAGCGCTACGCGCGGGGAGACATCGACGAGAAGAAGCGGAGCTATCGGCAGCCGCTCCTCCGCGATGCGCGGCTGATCGCCGAAGCGGCGGGGGAGAGCTGCGAGGTCGTGCTCCTGGGCTCGGTCGCGAGCGGCAAGTACGTCGACGTCCTCACGAAGGTCTTCGGCGAGAGGCTGCTCTTTCCGATCGCCTTCGTCGGGCGCGGCGACATGAGCCGGGGCGGCCTGATGCTCCGCTGCGCGCGATCGGGCGTCGAGCTCGACTACGTCCCGGTTACCAGCGCGGTGCGCCACGGCCCGCGCCCCCCGAAGCTGCCGCCGCTGCCGCGACGCCCGCCGGAACCGCTTCCGTGAACCCGCGCCGCCCGGCGACGCGCGACTACCATCCCGCGCGGCGATCGGCGACGCCCGCGCGCTCCCGGAAGCCGGCCCCGAAACGGCTCGTCATCCCGCGCGACACCGACGACGTCGTCGTCGCGGTCGGAGGCCGCGAGGTGCGACTCACGAACGTCAACAAGCCTTTCTGGCCGGAGCTGCAGATCACGAAAGGCGACCTCCTCCAGTACTACGCGGACGTGTCGGAGTGGCTGATCCCCCACGTTCGCGACCGCGCCATGGTGATGAAGCGGTACCCGCACGGCGCGGCGGGGGAATTCTTCTTCATGAAGCGCGCGCCGTCGCCGCGGCCCGAGTGGATCGAGCTCTGCTCGATCGAGCACTCCTCGGGCAACGTCATCGACTTCCCGATGGTGCAGGACCTGCCAGCGCTTCTCTGGGTCATCAACCTCGGGTGCATCGACCTGAACCAGTGGTACGCGAAGTGCGACGACGTGGACCGCCCCGACTACCTGCACTTCGACCTCGACCCGGTCCCGGGCGCCGACTTCGGCAAGGTCATCGAATCCGCGTTTCTGGTCCACGAGTCGCTCGACTCGCTCGGGATGCCCAACTACGCCAAGACCACGGGCTCGAAGGGAGTCCACGTCTACGTGCCGATCGTCCGCGGCCCCACGCAGAAGCAGGTGTGGACGTTCGCGAAGGAGTTCGCCCTTCAGATGGAGGCGCGCCAGCCCGACCTCGTCACGGCCGAGTACAAGGTCGCGAAGCGGCCGTCGGGCCGCGTCCTCGTGGACTACAACCAGAACGCCTGGGGACGGACGCTCGCGTCAATCTACTCGGTGCGCCCGAAGCCGCGCGCGACGGTGTCGACGCCCGTCACCTGGAAGGAGCTCGAACACGGCGTCGCGATCGAGGACTTCCGCATGGACAACGTTCCGGCGCGCCTGCGGAAGCTCGGAGATCTCTGGGAGCCGCTGCTGGCGAAGCCGCGACGGTTCAACCTCAAGAAGTTCGTGTAGAAGCGTTGAAGGAAAAAAAAGGGCGCTGCTCCTTCGAGCAGCGCCCGTTCGCGTAAATACGTGAGGCTATTTCTTGTGGATCACGATGATGCCGCTCTGTAGCGCGGTGACGGGATCGGTGCCGTCGGGGTTTCCTCTTTCGTTGTCATAGATCACGTTGCCGGGACTTCCTTGCCAGATCTTGATGCGGAACCGGTCCACGTCTCCGCCGCCCGTGACCTGGCCGTCCCACGCCGTCAGCTCGAAGCCGTAGCCCGGGGTCCCGTTGACGGATCCTGTTCCGTGATACCGCGCCTTCGCACCGGAGATCACGAGCCACTCGTAGGAGTTGCTCTCGAACCTGAAGCCCACGGCGCTGAAGTGGAAACTGGTATCCCCCTCGGGGATCGTCGTGCCCTTCTTGTACTTCGACACGAACCCGAAGTTCGCCGTTCCGACCGCAGCAAGATCGTACAGGTAAGCCTGTGGCGGAGAGTTGATCCGCCCCACACCGGTCACGAAGCCGCCGTTCGAGTCATAGACGACGACGTACTGGTAAACGCTGCTTCCGCTTGCCCCGCAGTCGTCGCCGATCGTGACGGTCACTTCGTAGACGTTTGTGGCCGGCGGATAGGTGTGAGATCCGGAGCACGTCCCCGGATTGCTGCCGACGGGCTCGGTCACAGCGGTGGAGCCCGAAGGTGGGCTACTCGTCCCGTCGCCCCAGGCGATGACGCAGCTATGGGGGCCGGTGTTGAGGTCCGTGTAGTTCGCAGTGATCGAAACGATTACCCCGGACCCGCTGAAGGGAACCGGAGCGGACGGATTGGCGCTCGGCTGCGCCACGGCTGGGGGCGCGTTACCGACGCAAGACGCGCAGTGCGCGTCGACGAGGTGCGAGCAGGAGCCGTTCGAGCAGAAGTCGGCCGAGCATGCGTCGCCGTCGTCGGTGCACGCCGTCCCGTTCGGCACGAACCCATCGGTCGGGCAGGCCGAGCTCGAGCCCGTGCAGGTTTCGGCCGGGTCGCATTCACCGGTCGAACCGCGGCAAACCGTGCCGGCGTTGCCCGGGTCATGGACTGCGCCCGAGGAAGAGTTGCACGTATCGACGGTACAGGGGTTGCCGTCGTCGACGTTGAGAGCCGGACCACCCGTGCAGCCTCCCGAACCATCGCACTGATCGGTCGTCGTGCAGGCGTTGGAGTCGTCGCAGGAGGTTGTGGAAGGGGCCTTGGCATCGCCGGGGCAGGCTTCGCTGGTTCCGTCGCAGACCTCCGCCGGATCGCAGACCCCGTTGCCCGGGCGGCACTCGGTTCCCGCGTTGCCCGGGGTATGGACTGCACCCGAGGAGGAGTTACAGGTGTCGACCGTACAGGGGTTGTCGTCGTCGACGTCGAGAGCCGGACCGCCGGTGCAGGTGCCGGCGCCGTCGCACTGATCGGACGTCGTGCAGGCGTTCGAGTCATCGCAGGTGGTCGTGGAAGGCGACTTAGTGTCGTTGGGACACGCCGCGTTGCTGCCGTCACAGAACTCTGCGGGATCGCAGACGCCGTTGCCCGCGCGGCACTGGGCTCCGGCGTTACCGGCAGTGTTGACTGCACCCGATGAGGAGTTGCAGGTGTCGACCGTACAGGGGTTGCCGTCATCAACGTTGAGAGTTCCCGTGCCTGATTGGCAGAATCCGCTGCCGCAGGCGTCGCCTGTGGTGCACGCGTTGCCGTCGGTGCAGCTCGCCCCGTCTCCTTTGGCGGGATTGGAGCAGATGCCCGTCGTCGGGTCGCAAACGCCTGCGTCATGGCACTGGTCGGAGGCCGTGCAGGTCACATCCACGCAACCCGGAATCGAGGACGCGAGCGCGTACCGGAGGAGCATCACATCGTTCTGCCCCACGGTATTACCCTCGGCCGACGCGAAGCTGGTCGACTCTCCGACGACGTAAAGGTCGGTCCCATCAGTGGTCGCGCCGCGAACCTTGTCGTCCAACGCCCCGCCGAATAGAGTCGTAGACAACGTCGCGCCCGTCGCGGGGTCGATCTCGAGGACCACCGAGTCGGCTCCGCCGGCGCCGGAGCTCAGGGTGTACCCGACGGCGAAAAGCCGGCCGCCGATCCCGACGACTCCGGTCAGGATGTCAGTGTTCGCCCCGCCGGAAACCTGCCTCCACAAGAGAGTTCCTGCCTCGTCGAACTTGTCGATGAGGTAGTCCTCGGTGTTGGGGCCCGCGTAGGTGTTGCCAACGGCGTAGATGGCGCCCCCGAAGGCCGCTACGCCCGTGAACTGACTAACCGCTGTGGCAGGGTCCTGCTGCCTCCAGACTACAGTCAGGCTCGGAGCATGCTTCCAGATGGTTGCGGGATTACCCCGACCTCCCACCGCGTAGACGTTGCCGTTCAGGACCGTGACCCCAAATCCGGCGGAACTGGTGCCGCTGAAAGAACACGAGGTAAAAGCGCCCTCCTGCCCCGGATCGGTCGCCTTCGCGAGGAGACTCCCCGAGGTATCGAACTTGGCGATGGCGTAGGCGGAGAAGCTGCAGGGTTGACCACCGCCGGCTGCGTAGATGAAGGTCGAGCCCGCCTCGACCGCGCTCGTGGCAGCCAGGAAGAACTCACTTCCGGTGTAGGCAAAGAAGTGCGGCATCGCCAGCCAGGTGGCGCCCCCCGGGGCAGGGCCGTCCGAGCCGTCGGGCGCGAACTTCGCCAGGAAGCTCTTGTTTTCCTTTCCGCCGACGCCGTCGGTCGTCAACGAGTAGTTGTGGCCGCCCGCATAGACGCCCTCGTTCGTCGCGGCGATGCCGTGAAAGTTGGTCCCGAAGCCATAAGACCTGGCCCAGACGGGCGACGGCCCGGAGGGCAGCCCATACCTCAGGACCAGAGCGATATCGCCAGAGTTCCCCGTTTCCGGCTGAACATCGCCCGAGACATAGAGCCCACCCCCACTCACCGCGATCGCGGTGCCGCGCTGATCGCCCGCGCCACCGTAAAACGTGCTGCTTGTAAGCGTCGGCGCCTGGTGAGAGTCAAATATCTCCGCGCTGGCCAGGGAGGAGCTGCCGCTGTAACCGCCTGTGACGAGCACGCGACCGTCCAACAGCAGCGTTTCTCTGTGGGTTCCTCGGGCAGTATTCATTGAATCTGTGGCTGACCAGGTTCCCGTCTGGGAATAGATCTCCGCACTGGCCAGATACGAGGGACCGTTGCTCCCGCCGCTGGCGAGCACCCCGCCGTCTGGCAGCACAGTGGCCCGGTGGAAGTAGCGGGGCGTGCTCATCGGGCTGGTAAGTGACCAAGTGCCCAACGTCGGATCGTAGATCTCCGCGCTGGCCCAGACGGAAATGCCGTTGGTGCCGCCGGCTACGAGCACCCGGCCGTCTGGCAGCCGAGTGTCCGTGTGGTAGACACGGGCAGCGCTCATCGAGCCTGTCGGCGACCAGATCCCCGTCGCGGGATTGTAGATGTCCGCGCTGGCGACGTAGGAGCTGCCATTGTAACCGCCGGCTACGAGGACACGGCCGCTGGACAGCAGCGTGGCCGTATGGACGCCGCGGCCAGTGCTCATCGAGCCTGCCGGCGACCAGGTGCCCGTCGTCGGATCGTAGATGTCCGCGCTGGCGAGGTAGGCGGGGGGTTCGAGACCGCCGGCGACGAGCACCCGACCGTCTGGCAGCAGCGTGGAAGTGTGGTACGCGCGGGAAGTACTCATCGAGCCCGTCGGCGACCAAGTGCTCGTCGCCGGATT
>DATIBN010000046.1:0-16965 GCA_035457525.1 Thermoanaerobaculia bacterium
TCTCCACGGGTTCGCATCGTCGCCGGCCGGCCGGAAGGTCTCGGCCTTGAGGGAGCTTCTCGCCGATCGGGACCTCGAGATCGTCGCGCCCGACCTGAACGTGCCTTCGTTTCGGAACCTCGACTTCCACGCCATAGCCCAGCTCGCGGAGCGCGAGGAGAAGCGACACGATCCCACCGTCATCGTCGGCAGCTCGCTCGGTGCCCTGGTGGCGCTCGAAGTCAGCCGCCTCGGAGCACGGGCGCCCCTCGTCCTGATCGCGCCCGCCGTCGGCTTCGGCAGGAGGTGGATCGAGAAGCTCCAACCGGGCGATCCGCTCCTCTTTTTTCACCATGCGGAGGGTCGGGAGCTGCCCATCCACCGCCGTTTCTTTGAACAGCTGGCCGAGCTCGAAGTCGATCGGGATCCCCCGGGCGTGCCGGTGGTCGTCGTCATGGGAGCGCGCGACGAGAGCGTTCCCTTCGCGCACGTGCGCACGGTCTGGGAGAGGTGGGAATCGTGGGGGCTTGCTCCCGGCTCACGATTCCTCGAGGTCCCGGAGGGCGACCACGGTCTCGTCGAACAAGTGGACTCGATTGCCCGGGAAATCGCGGGCCTGGCGGGGCAGTCCCCGTGACGCGTGCGGCGCTCGCGCTGTTCCTCCTGGAGTCGGCGGGCGGCATGGCCCTTCTGCTGCTCTTCTTTCCGCCGAGGACCCTCGGGAGGGGGTTCTTCACGCTCCACGGGGCGACCGCACTCCTCCTGCTCGCGCTCGCGCTCACCCTGCGCCCCGTCGGGATCCCGACGACGGCGGGACTCGCCGCGGCCGTCGCCGCCGGCCTTTACACCCTGCTCGCCCACGCCGACCGGGCGTCCGCGGCCAGGCCCCTCCTGGCCGCCGCCGCCGTCGCGGCGGGCTACGCCGCCGCCCGGCTCGCGCTCGTGGCTCCCCGGTTTCCGGGCGGAGCCTGGATCGTCATCAGCGCCGCGATCGGCGGCCTCTTTTTCGCTGCCGTGGTCCTGACGATGAACCTCGGCCACTGGTACCTCGTGTCGCGGTCGCTTCCCTTTCAGCTTCTCGCGCGCGGCGCGGGGCTGTTCGCCGGCCTGGCCGTGCTGCGCGGCATTCTTCTCGCGGCCGCGATCGCGGTGAATCCGCGGCCCGAAGGGCTCGAGGCTCTCCTCTCGCTCGACCGCGACGCGCTCTTCTTCCTGTTTCGGGTGGTCTGGGGAATCGTGGGGCCGCTCGCTCTGTCGTGGTTCATTTGGCGCACGGCGGAGATGAAGTCCAACCAGGCCGCGACGGGACTCCTCTACGTCGCGCTCGTCTTCGTCCTGATCGGTGAGCTTCTCGCCTCGTACTTGACGGTCGCCACCGGCTTCCCGGTCTGACCGTGCGCGTCCGCCGGTACTGCCCGAGCTGCCTGACCGCCCGCGAGCACTCTCCGGGAGATTCCGGGGACTTCCGCTGTGCGAAATGCGGGGAGGCCTACGCCGCCCGGTTCGAGTCCGACGCCCCGGCCGGGCCGGTCGAACGGTGCGTCTTCTGCGGCAACCGCGCCTTCTTCCTCCAGAAGGACTTCGACCAGCGGCTCGGGTGTCTCTTCATCGCCCTGTCGCTCGCCGCAGCCCTTTTCGTCGGGTGGAAATACGGCTGGATCTGGTTCACGCCGGTCCTTCTCGCGACGGTCCTCGTGGACTGGATCGTGGCCCGCCGAATCCGACCGGTTACGATCTGCTACCGATGCGACGCCGAGTACCGCGACCTCCCGCTGAACGCCCGGCACCGCGGGTACGACCCGCACGTCGCGGAGCGGTACGCGAAGACGAAGACCGTGCGCCGGATGCGCTGAGGATCTACGACATCTCGAGGCGTATCAACGCGCGGACCTTCGTGTGGCCGGGAGACGTTCCTTTCTCGTATCGGACGACGGCGAGCCTCGCGAAGGGCGACCTCTACGAATCGACGTCTTTCACCATGAGCTCTCACGCCGGGACTCACGCCGACGCGCCGAACCACCTCGTCACGGGCGAGGCCACGATCGGCGAGACGGCGCTGGAGCTCTATGTCGGCCGTGCCTTCGTTGTCGACGTGCCGGGGAGAGGAGAGATCGGACCCGACGAGCTTCCCGCGAAGACTTTCCGGTGCCGGCGCGTGCTGTTCCGGAGCCGCGGGCGCGCCTTTCTGTCGCCGCTTGCCGCCCTCCGTCTGGTGGAGAGGGGCTTGATCCTCGTGGGAACCGACGCCCACTCGGTCGATCCGCCCGACGCCGAAGACCTCCCCGCCCATCGCACCCTTCTTTCCAACGGTGTCGCTCTGCTCGAGAACCTCGCGCTGGAGGCGGTCGAGGAAGGGGAGTATCGGCTGGTGGCCCTTCCCCTGCGTTTCGACGATCTGGACGCGTCGCCGGTCCGGGCGATCCTGATCCGCGGCTGAGCCGCCTCGAGAGCGTGCGCAGACACTCCCTCTCCCCGCTCGCGGGGAGAGGGACGGGGCGAAGGGGCCCTACGGAAACAGGCCGCGGATCCTCGTCGCCTCTTCGACCCGGCCGATGCCCAGGATGAGGGCGCCCGTACGCAGGTCGGTGTTGTGGCGGCGCGCCGTGTCGTCCACTTCCTCGTATGCCCGCCGGATCGTCCGCTCGAGGTGGTTGCGCACGACGTCCGGCTCCCAGAAGAAGGAGTACAGGTCCTGCACCCACTCGAAGTACGAAACGGTCACGCCGCCGGCGTTGGCGAGGATGTCGGGGATCACGACCGTGCCCTTGCTCCGGAGGATGTCGTCGGCGTCGGGCGTCGTTGGTCCGTTCGCGGCCTCGGCGATGATCTGCGCCTTGATCCGGGGCGCGTTTCTCCGGGTAATGACCCCTTCGAGCGCGGCCGGGACGAGGATGTCCACCGGAAGCTCGAGGATCTCCTCGTTGGAGACCTTCTCACCGCGCGCGCCGGTGACCGTCCCCTTCTTCACCTTCGCCGCAAACACCGAGTCCATCTCGAGCCCGCGTTTGTCGTAGATCGCACCACCCGAGTCCGAGACTGCGACGACTCTCACCCCGGCCTCGTCGAGGAATCGGGCGACCGCCGCGCCCGCGTTGCCGAACCCCTGGACCGCGGCCGTGGCGCCCTTCAGCGGAAGAGTCAACCTCTTGGCCGCTTCTTCGATGGCGACGAAGCATCCCTCGGCGGTCGCTTCGTTGCGCCCGGCGGAGCCCCCAACCGCGAGCGGCTTGCCCGTCACGACGCCGAGCGTCGAGTATCCCTTCGTCATCGAGAACGTGTCCATGATCCAGGCCATCGTCTGGGAGTTGGTGTAGACGTCGGGCGCGGGGATGTCGCGGTCGTGTCCGAGCAGGATCGAGATCTCGGACGTGAACCGACGCGTCATCCGCTCGTTCTCTGCGAGGGAGAGCTTCTTGGTGTCGACCGTGATTCCCCCCTTCGCGCCGCCGAACGGGATGTTGACGACCGCGCACTTCCACGTCATCCACATCGCGAGCGCCTTGACCTCGTCGAGCGTCACACCCGGGTGATAGCGGATGCCCCCCTTGGACGGACCCCGGGCGATCGAGTGCTGCACGCGGTAGCCCTGGAAGACGCTGATCGAGCCGCCGTCCATCTTGACCGGGATCGAAACGATGACCTGCCGCTTGGGCCGACTCAAAACCGCCCGCACGCCCGGGTCGAGGCCCAGGTGGTCGGCCGCCCGCTCGAACTGGAGCAGGGCGAAGTCGTAGGGGTTCAGGTTCTCCGCTTCGACGGGCTTGAGCGCCGGCGCGCCGCGTTTCCCGGGAGCGGTCCTCGGGCGCGGCAGAACACGGTCCTCCGCCGGGAACGGCCTGGGTTTAGGGGGCATGCGCTTCTCCTTTGCTCCCTTTCCCCCGGGACGACGCCCGGGGCGAGGGGGAGAGTTCTCGGACGGTTTCATCGTGACGCGCGACGTAAAAGGACAGCGTCTCGAGGTTGATGCGCAGATCCACGTTTTTCAGATACGTGTCGGCCGGGGGATCGAACCGGACGGGCGCGAAGTTCAGGAGCGCTTTCAGCCCCGCCTCCCAGCACTGCCGGGCGACTTCGGAGGCGGCGGAAGCCGGCACGGTGATCACGCCGATCTCGATTTTCTCCCGGAGGACGAGCTCGGCGAGCCTCCGCACGTCGTGGATGGGCGCTCCCGAGCGGCTGCGCGAGCCGACGATCCCGCGATCGTTGTCGAAGAGAGCGACGATCCGGAAGCCCGCCGACCCGAAGCCGCCGTAGTCGGCGAGCGCCTGCCCGAGGCGGCCCGCGCCGATGATGGCCACCCGGCGGGTGCGGTCGAGGCCGAGGATCGCGACGAGGTGTCGCTTGAGCGCGCCCACCTCGTATCCCACGCCGCGGATTCCGAACTCGCCGAACGTCGCGAGATCCTTGCGGATCTGGGCGGAGCTCAGGTGAAACCGGCGCGCGAGATCGCGCGAGGAGATGTCACGCCGGCCTTCGCCTTCGAGCGCGTCCAGGCACCGGAGGTAGACCGAAAGGCGCCCGGCCGTCGCTTCGGAGACCGACTCGCGCGCGTCGCGCGCCGACCGGGAGGGCACCGCGTTCCTCATGGTCCGAGCGTCAGGCTCGCCGCCGCCCGCCGGGCAAGGTCCCACAGGGTCGCGGGGAAGATGCCGAGCACGAGGATTCCCGCCCCGCAGAGAAGGAGGGCCAGCCGGTCCGCCGGGGCGAGCGGGGGGGGAACGTCGTCGCCCACCGGGTCCCGCATGTAGAGAACGTAGACGATCTTCAGGTAGTAGCCGATCGACACCAGGCTGTTGACGACGCCGATGACGGCGAGCGCGTAGAGCTCCTTCTCGATGGCGGCCTTGAAGACGAAGAACTTTCCGATGAAGCCGGCGGTCGCCGGGATCCCGGCGAGCGAGAACAGGCAGAGGGCGAGGACGGCCGAGGGGAACGGAGAACGCCTTCCCTCGCCGGCGAGAAGACCGACCGGATGGGGCTTCGTTTCGTCGCGGTAGAGCGCGGACACGGCGGCGAACGCCCCGGCGTTCGACACGACATACGCGAAGAAATAGACGATCACGGCGGCGAGAGCTTCCCGGCCGAACACCGCGAGCGCGATCGCGACGTAGCCCATGTGCGCGATACCGGAGTACGCGAGGAGCCGCTTGATGTCGCGCTGCGCGAGCGCGACGACGTTGCCGAGACTCATCGAGAGGATCGCGAGAGCCGCGATACCTGCGCGGAAGCGATCCGGCATCCCCGACTCGAAGACCGCCGCGAGAACCCGGAAGAGCACGATCAGGCTCGCGCCCTTGGGAGCCACGGAGAGGTACGCGACCGCCGGCGTCGGCATGCCCTGGTAGACGTCCGGGGCCCAGGCGTGGAACGGGGCGAGCGACATCTTGAATCCGAAACCGACGAGAAGAAGAAGGAGCGCGAACGTGACGAGCGGATCGGTGGCCAGGTCGGGCCGGGAAAGCGCGGCGATCCTCACGCTCCCGGACTTCCCGAAGAGCAGCGCGATCCCGTAGAGCGTGAAGGCGGAGGCGAAGGCGCCCGTCAGGAAGTACTTGAGCCCCGCCTCCGACGACGCCGGGATCTTCCGGAAGAATGCCGCCAGGACGTAAAACGAGAGCGAAAGCGTCTCGAGACCGATGAAGACGACGAGCAAGTCGAGGCCGCGGACCATGAGGGAGACGCCCAGGTGGCCCCAGAGCAGGAGCGCGTAGAACTCGCCCCTCTCCTCCCCGGTGCGCCGGAGATACGGCTTCGCCACGAGTATGGCGATCGCCGCCGTGGCCGCGGCGAAGAGGCCGGCCGCGACGGTCAGGTCCGAGGTCTCGTAGCGGGCGGAGAACGAGGTTCCGGAGGGCGCCTGAATCAGGAACCAGCTCGAGGCGGCGATCGCCGCCAGCGAGAGGGTCGCGAGCCAGCGTCGGGACGAAGGGGCGAACGCGTCGAGCAGGATCATCACGCAGCCCGCGGCGGCGAGCACGATCTCGGGCGCCGCTGCCGCGAGCTCGCCCGGCCCGAAGGTCACGAAGCTCACGGCCGGACCCCGGCAGCCGGTCGGAGGGCGACCGGCGCCCGTTGCGCCGTCTTCCGGAGCTCGACCGAGCGCCGGATCTCCTCGACGGAGGGGCGCAGCCGGTCCAGGAAGTAATTGGGTCTCACGCCGATCCAGATCATCAGGAGAACGAGCGCCCCGGCCGCGACGAGCTCCGTCCCGCGGATTTCCGGAATCCGCCGGTTCTCTTCGCGCGTCAGGGGGCCCCAGAAAACGCGCTGGACGAGCGACAGCATGTAGATCGCCGACAGCACGACGCCCGTCGCCGCAGCCACGGCCCACCAGCGGTGATCGGAGGTCCACGTCCCGAGGAGGATGAGGAACTCTCCGATGAAACCGTTCAACCCGGGCAGCCCGATCGAGGAGAAAGTCGCCACGAGGAATAGCCCGGTGGTGATGGGGACGACTCCCGCGATCCCCCCGTAGTCGGCGATCTCGCGCGTGTGCCTGCGCTCGTAGAGCACGCCGACGAGCAGGAACAGAGCGCCGGTCGAGAGGCCGTGGTTGACCATCTGGAGGACCGCGCCCGTCATCGCGGCGCCGGTGAATGCGCCGATGCCGATGACGACGAGTCCGAGGTGGGAGACCGAGGAGTACGCCACGAGCCTTTTCATGTCTTTCTGCGCGTGGGCGACCAGCGCGCCGTAGACGACCCCGATGACGCCGAGGACCCCAAGCCACGGGGCGAACCGGGTCGCAGCGTCGGGAAAGAGGGGAAGGGCGAAGCGGAGGTACCCGTAAACCCCGAGCTTCAGCAGGATCCCCGCGAGAATGATCGAGCCGGCGGTGGGGGCCTCGGTGTGCGCGTCGGGCAGCCACGTGTGGAGCGGAAAGACCGGCACCTTGATCGCGAACGCGAGCGCGAACGCGAGGAAGAGGACGGTCTCGATCGCCATGCTCGGGTAACTCACGAGTGCGAGGTCCGCGAGGAGAAAGGACCACCTGCCGGATTCCGCGTGATGCCGGATCGCGAGATAGAGGATGGCGAGGAACATGAGCAGGCTGCCGGCCATCGTGAAGAGGAAGAACTTCATCGCCGCATAGATTCGGCGGGATCCTCCCCAGATCCCGATGATGAAGTACATCGGAACGAGCATGACTTCCCAGAAGACGTAGAAGAGGGCGAGGTCGAGGGCCACGAGCGTCCCGATCACTCCCGTCTCGAGCACGAGGAACGCGATCGAGAACGCCCGCGCGCTCTTTTCGACGTGCGTCAGCGAGTAGAGGAGAGACACGGGCGTCAGGATTGTCGTCAGCAGGATGAGCACGAGCGAGATTCCGTCGATCCCGACGATGTAGGAGATCCCGAGCGCCGGGATCCAGTCCGCCTTCTCGACGAACTGGAACCCGCCGGAGACGACGTTGAACCTCGTCCAGAGCGGGATCGACAGCGCGAACTCGGCGAGCGAGGCGGCGATCGCGAAGATCTTCGCCTCCCGTGAGCGGCGCTGCGGAAAGAGGAGCAGGAGAAGGGCGGCGACCGTCGGAAGAAAGACGAGCTCGGTGAGCGGCTGGCCGTCGAACAGAGCGCTCACCCTACATGCCTCCCAGGACCAGAAGGACGAGCGCCACGACGCCGAGCAGGAACGTCAGCGCGTAGTTGCGGACGTTGCCCGTCTGCAGGAACCGCAGAGCGTCGCCGGTGAGCTCAACGACGAACGCACCCGCATTGAGTACCCCGTCGATGAGAAGCACGTCCACGACCTTCCAGAGCACCCGTGCGAGCCAGGCGAACGGGCGGACGAACAGTCGGTCGTAGAGCTCGTCGATGCGGAACTTGTCCACGACCAGGGCATGGAGGCCCGGGAAGCGGGCTTTGAACCGCTCGGCGGGGCGGCCCTTCTCCTTTGCGTACCACTTCCAGGCGAGGAGCAGCCCGGCGACCGCGACCGCGACGGACACTCCCATGAGGAGCCACTCGGTCGAGGCGGCCACGTGGTGAGCCTCCGCCTCGCGGCCCGGTACCGCGAGGGGCGGCAGGACCGGTGCGAGAAACGCCGCGATCCGGTTCGCGCGCTCTCCGAAGACCTCCGGCAGCCCGAGAAAGCCCAGGGTCGCGGAGAGGAACGCCAGTACGACGAGCGGGAGCGTCATCGCCGGAGGCGCCTCGTGGACGTGGTGGGCCTGCTCCGGGGTGCCCCGGAACTCTCCGGCGAACGTCAGCGAAACGAGACGGAGCATGTAGAAGGCCGTCAGGCCCGCCGTGAACAGGCCGAGCGCGAACAGGATCGGTCGGTGCGCGGCGAAGACCCCCGTCAGGATCGCGTCCTTCGAGAAGAACCCGGCGAGCGGCGGAATCCCCGCCAGGGCGAGCGCCGCGACCAGGAAGGTGCGGTACGTGACGGGAAGGCGCCGCGCGAGTCCCCCCATCCGGCGGACGTCCTGCTCGCCGCCGAGCGCGTGAATGACGGCCCCCGAACCGAGGAAGAGGCAGGCCTTGAAAGCGGCATGCGTGAGGACATGAAACATCCCGGCCACATAGGCGCCGACTCCGCACGCGAGGAACATGTATCCGAGTTGTGAGACGGTCGAGTAGGCGAGCACGCGCTTGATGTCGGTCTGCGCGATCGCGATGACCGCGGCAAAGATGGCCGTGACGCCCCCGACGACCGCCACGACGAACATCGCCTCGGGCGCCAGGCGGAAGAGCACGTTGCACCGAGTGACCATGTAGACGCCGGCTGTGACCATCGTCGCGGCATGGATCAGCGCGGAGACCGGCGTGGGTCCCGCCATCGCGTCCGGGAGCCACACGTGGAGGGGAACCTGCGCGCTCTTTCCGGTCGCGCCGACAAAGAGGAGAAGGCAGACGACCGTGAGGCCGGGACCAAACCGCGCCGGATCGGAGGCGGCTCTCGAGAAGACGCCGTCGAAGTCGAGGGTCCCGAAGAGGGAGAAGAGACCGAACATCCCGAGGAGGAATCCGAAATCCCCGATGCGGTTGACGACGAAGGCCTTCTTACCGGCCGCCGCCGCGAAGTCCTTCTCGAAGTAATAGCCGATCAGGAGGTACGAGCAGAGGCCGACGCCCTCCCACCCCACGAAGAGCAGCGCGAAGTTGTTCGCGAGGACCAGCGTCAGCATCGAGAACATGAACAGGTTCATGTAGGCGAAGTACCGCGCGTAGCCCGCGTCGGTCTCGTCGTGCTTCATGTACCCGATCGAGTAGACGTGGATCAGGAACCCCACGAAGGTGACGAACGAGATCATCAGACCCGAGAGCGGATCGAGTCGCAGCGAGATATCGACGGAGAGGTTGCCGGCGTCGATCCACGGCGCGATCCTCTCGACCTCCGGGGCGCCGCTCCCCGCGAGATACGGCACGAGCCGCGTCCACGCCGCGACCGTCGCGAGACCGACCGACCCGACCCCGATCGCCGAGACGAACCCCTTCCCGAGCCGCCGGCCCAGGAGTATGCAGAGCAGGAATCCGGCGAGCGGCACCGCGGGGACGACCCAGAGAGCGACCGTCACTTCTGTCTCACCACTTCAGCAGGTTGATCCGGTTGACGTCGATCGTCTCGGTGTGGCGGAAGAGCGCGACGAAGATCGCGAGCCCGACGGCCGCCTCCGCTGCCGCGATCGCGATGACGAAGAAGACGACGACCTGACCCTCCACGCTGTTCAATGCGGCTGCATAGCCCAGGACCGCCAGGTTCGCGCCGTTCATCATGAGCTCGATCGACAGGAAGATCGTGATCGCGTTGCGCCGCAGCAGCGCCCCGACGAGACCGATCACGAAGAGGGCGCCGGAAGCGAGCAGGACGTCGCCGAGCGGTATGCCGCCGGCGATCACGCCGGATCCTCCCGCCGCGCGAGCGCGAATGCGCCGACGAGGGCCGCGAGGAGCAGCACCGAGAGAGCCTCGAAGGAAAGGAGGTGCTCGGAGAAGAGGAGCCGCGACGTCGTGGCCACGTCGGAAGGACCGGCGGCCGAAACGGCGACCGGCTCCGTTCGAGTGGCGCCGTGAGAGCGAAGCAGGGCGAGGAGCGCCGCGCCGAAGACGAGGATCGCGGCGCCCGAGAGGACCTGGTGGATCGGACGACTCGAGCCCTGCCGTCGTTCTTCCGGGACGTTCAGGAGCATGAGGACGAACAGGAAAAGGACGAGGATCGCTCCGGCGTAGACGATGACCTGGATCGCCGCGATCAGCGGCGCGGCGAGGAGGACGTAGGCGACGGCGAGCGCGAAGAACGACACGACCAGCGCGAGCACGCTCTTGACCGGATTGCGGTGGACGACCATGACGCACGCGAAGAGGATCGCGAGGGCCGCCGCGGCGTCGAAGACGAGGCGCGTCGCCGTCATGGCAGCCAGCCCTTGAGCACGAGGAACGCGACCCACAGGAGGTTGAGCAGTGCGATGGGAAGAAGCGCCTTCCACCCCAGGCGCATGAGCTGGTCGTAGCGGAACCGCGGGAGAGTCCAGCGCACCCAGATGAAGATCCAGACGAAGATCGCCGTCTTCGCGAAGAAGACGAGCGCCGACACGATCACCCCCAACCACCCGTGAGGCTCGTAGCCGGGCAGCGACCAGCCGCCGAAGAAGAGCGTCACCGTCAGGGCGGAGACGACGATCATGTTCACGTACTCCGCCATGAAGAACATGGCGAACTTGAAAGCGGAATACTCGGTGTGGTAACCGCCGACGAGCTCCGCCTCGGCCTCGGGCAGATCGAAGGGAACGCGGTTCGTCTCGGCGAACGTCGCGACGTAGAAGACGACGAAGCCGAGGAACTGCGGAAACACGTTCCAGCGGGGGATGAACCCGAGCCATGTCCCCGTCTGCATGGAAACGACGTCGGTCAGCCGGAACGAGCCGGCCGCGAGGATGACGCCGGCCGCCGCGGTCGTCATCGCCAGCTCGTACGAGATGATCTGGGCGCTCGACCGGATGCCGCCGATGAGCGAGAACTTGTTGTTCGAGGACCAGCCGGCGAGGACGATCCCGTAGACGGAAAGCGACGTCAGAGCGAACAGATAGAGGATTCCGATCGAGACGTCGGCCCCCACGAGCGGAAACTCGCGGCCGGCGATGGTCACCGCGGGTCCGTAAGGGATGACCGCGAAAGTCGTCAGCGCCGAGAAGAGCGCGATGGCGGGGGCGAGGACGAAGAGGAAGCGGTCGGTGTTCGAGGGGATGAGGTCCTCTTTCATGAAGAACTTGACGGCGTCCGCCAGGGGCTGCAGGAGTCCGAAGGGGCCGACGCGGTTGGGGCCCGGGCGGTCCTGGATGAGCCCCGCGCCGCGCCGTTCCAGCCACATCGGGATCGGCAGAATGAGCATGATCGCGAGCACCGGCACGAGAACCCGCAGGGCCGAAATCAAGAAATCGGTCAGCGTCACACCGCTCCCGTCGAGACGAACAGGCCCTTCTTCATGAGGCCGCCGCCCGCGAGCTCCTCCTCCGTCACGTCGCCGTAGCCCTCGACCTCCTTCCGGATGAGCGCTCGCACGTCGGTCGGCGTCCAGTTGCGGTCGCCCCAGCCGAGCGTCGCGGCGAGCATGAGCAGGAGCTCCCACTGGGGCCGGGCGGGAGGCGGCGGCAGGAACGCCCTCTCGAAGCGCTGGACTCGCCCTTGCACGTTCGTGAACGAGCCCTCTTTCTGCGCGAGCGATGCGGCGGGAAGGACGACGTCGGCCGCCCGGGAGAGCGCGTTGACCGTCCGCGCCGCGACCGCGAGGAAGCTCGCCTGGCGCAGACGGGCGACGGCGTCGGGGTCGTCGGCGGCCGCCGCGAACCCGGCGTCGGGAGCGAGCACGAGACGCGGCGTCCACCGCCCTTCGAGCACGTCCGCGAGGCCGCGGCCTCCGGCGCGCGGACGGACGCCCATGTCCACGGCGCCGGCGTAGTTCGCGCCGTAATGGTCGCCCGAGATCCACTCGGTCTTCGACTTCATCCGCCGTACACGCGACCGGTCGACGACGGCGTCGAGATTGCCGCAGCCGAGATGGTCGGCCAGCTTGCGCAGCAGGAAGTTCTCTTCGTTGGAGAGGTGGGCGGAGCCGAGGAAGAACATGGCCGACGGCCCGTCCGAGTCGATCGTCGACCGGATCTCGGCCGCGATGCGCTCGATCGCGACGGGCACGATCGTCTCCTGGAGAGAGCCGCCCTCCCGGACGGTCACCTTCGCGACGTCGCGCTCGTTCAAGCTCTCCGAGCGGAATCGACCGTAGTCGCAGAGCCAGTAGTCGTTGACGGCCGGATTGAGGCGGGGCAGGAACCGGTACACGACGCCGTCCCGCGACTCGATCGAGATATTGCACCCGATGTTGCACCCGGGGCACACCGAGGGCGTCTTCTGAAGATCCCAGACACGGCGGCGGAACCGGAACTCTCTCGTCGTGAGCGCTCCCACGGGGCAGACGTCGGCCGCGCACGCCGACCAGTCGTTGGCGAGGGGCTTGCCGTCGTGCGTCCACACCAGGGTGCGCCCGCCCCGGTCGAGGAACGTCAGCTCCCCGGTCCCGGCGATCTCGGAGCAGAAGCGGATGCACCGGGTGCACTGGATGCAGCGGGTCATGTCCGCGACGACGTGGGGGCCGATCATCGTGCGGTCGTAACCGGCGAACTGGCGCTTGCGCTCGTCGTACCGGGAGCGCTGCTCGCCGTAACCGAACGCGTTGTCCTGCAGCTTGCACTCGCCGGCCTGGTCGCAGATCGGGCAGTCGAGCGGGTGGTTGATGAGCAGGAACTCCATGTTCGCGGCGCGCGAGTCGCGGACCTTCTCGGTCGTGGTCTTCACGACGAGGCCGTCCTTCAGCGGCGTCGTGCACGCGGCCTGGATCTTGGGAATTCCCTCGATCTCGACGAGACACATCCGGCATTGCCCTACGACCGACAGCCGCGGGTGGAAACAGAAGTGCGGGATCTCGATGCCGGCGAGCTTCGCGGCTTCGATCAGGTTGATACCCGGCGGCACCTCGACCGGCTTGCCGTCGAAGACGATCGTGAGCGTGTCCTTTTTCGGCGCCGGGGGAGGAGAGGCCGGGGTTGCGGGAGTGCTCACGCCGTCGCCTCGACCGATGCGCGGGACCCCACGAGGCAACGTCGGTTCTCCACGTGGTAGCGGTACTCGTCGCGGAACTTGCCGATCGAAGAGAGCACCGGAGCGATCGCGGCATCGGCGAACACGCAGATCGTCATGCCGTTCGCCATCTGGTTGGAGATCTTCTCGAGCAGGTCCACGTCCTCGGCCCGCCCCTCGCCGGACTCGATCCGGTCGAGGACCCGGTGAAGCCACGGCGTGCCCTCGCGGCACGGCGTGCACTGGCCGCACGACTCGTGGGAGAAGAACTTGGCGAGGTTGCGCGCCGCATCGACGATGCAGGTGTCCTCGTTCATCACGATGATCGCGGCCGAGCCCAGCATCGACTTCTTCGCGGCAAGACCGTCGAAGTCGAGAGGGCAGTCCTCGATCTCCTCGGCGGTCAGCATCGCCGCCGACGCGCCCCCGGGGATGACGGCCTTCACCGTGCGGCCGTCCTTCATCCCGCGGCCGAAGGCGTCGCCGAAGAGAAGATCCTTCATCGGGAGCCCCATGGGCGCCTCGTACACTCCGGGCCGGTTGACGTGGCCAGAGAGGCAGTAGAGCTTGGGCCCCGTGTTCTTCTCGTTGCGGCCGATCTTCGCGAACCACTCGGCGCCGCGCTTCATGACGTGCGTGACGCAGCACAGCGTCTCCACGTTGTTCACGATGGTCGGGGCGCCGAAGACGCCGAAGACCGCGGGGAACGGGGGCTTGATCCGAGGCTGCCCGCGTTTCCCCTCCAGGCTTTCGATCAGGCCGGTCTCCTCCCCGCAGATGTAGGCGCCCGCCCCCCGGTGGACGGTGATGTCGTGGGAGAAGCCGGACCCGAGGATGTTCTCGCCGAGGAATCCCTTCTCGTATGCCTCCGCGATCGCCCGGTCGAGCACGCGCGCACCGTGGAAGAACTCGCCGCGGATGTACACGTACGAGGTGCGCGACTTCAGCGCGTAGGCCGAGATGATCTGGCCCTCGATCATCTGGTGGGGGTCCTTCTCCATCAGGAGGCGGTCCTTGAACGTGCCGGGTTCGGACTCGTCGGCGTTGCAGAGCAGGTAGACGGGCTTGCCCTTCGTGTCCTTCGGAACGAATCCCCACTTGACGCCGGTGGGAAATCCCGCCCCGCCGCGGCCGCGCAGTCCCGACTTCTTGACCTCCTCGGTCACGGCCTCGGGCGTCCAGTCGCCGCCGAGCACCTTGCGCAACGCCTCGTACCCGCCGTCCGCGACGTACGTGTCGATCGACTGCGAGCGGTCCCGCCCGATGCGCGCCGTCAGAACGGGCTCGAACGTCACGGGAGGCTTCCGAGGAGCGCGTCGAGCGACGCCAAGTCCATCGGCTCGTGGTAGGCGTCGTTGACCATCATCGAGGGGGCCCGGTCGCACCCCGCGATGCACTCGACTTCGACCATCGTGAACTTCCCGTCGGGGGTGGTCCCACCGAGGTCGATGCCCAGGCGGTTGCGACAGTGTTCGACCAGGCCCTCCGCCCCGGCGAGGTGACAGGAGATCGACGTGCAGAACTGCAGCAGGTGCCGGCCGACCGGCTCGAGGTTGTACATCGTGTAGAAGGTGAGGACGCCCGCGACGTGCGCCGCCGGCAGGTCGAGGATGCGCGCGACCTCCTCGGCCGCTTCACGGGAGATCCAGCCCCAAGTCTCCTGCGCGACCCAGAGGACCGGCAGCAGGGCGGCCTGCTTCGTCGGGTAGCGGGCGAGGATCTTCTCGATGCGTTCGAGGGCGGCGGGAGGAAACTCGGCGGGACGCCCGGCGGGCGCGACCGAATAGCGGCGTCCCGTCACCAGTCGAACGCCTTCTTCTTCCAGAGGTAGGCGTATCCGACGGCGAGGATCGCGAGGAACACGATCATCTCGACGAAGAGGGGCATGCCCCCCGAGCGGAACACGAGGGCCCACGGGTAGAGGAAAGCGACTTCGACGTCGAACAGGATGAAGACCATCGCGATCAGAAAGAACTGGATGGACATCCGCTTGTGCGAGAGGTCGAGGAGAGGCATCCCGCTTTCGTAGGTGTCGAGCTTCCGCCGGGTGCGCAGCCGGGGTCCGAGGACGGCGGAGAGGAGGAGCATCACACCGGCCACGGCGATCGCGAAGAGCATCAGGATGAGGATCGGAAGATAGCTTTCGGCCATCCGCACCTCGCCTCGTTCGGCTCCCGCGGCGCGCTCGAGAGAAGCCGCGGCGGTTGTGAACTTTTTCACAAGCGCGCGGAACGGTCAATGTTGCCCCCGAGCATGTTGCGGGGACAGGCCTACGGCCTGCACCCGCAGCGGTTCAACTCCCTCGGGCCTGCACCCGCAGCAGTCCACCGGCAGTCCAAGTACCATCGCGGCGTGCAGGGAGAGTTCGTTCCGGTCGCTCTGGTCCCCGCCTACCAGGCAGAGCCGACCGTCGGCGAAGTCGTGCGGGGACTGCTTCCGCACGTGAGCCGGGTCGTCGTGGTGGACGACGGCTCGACGGACGCGACCTCGGAGGAAGCCGCGCGGTGGGGCGCCACGGTCGTACGGCTTCCGGCGAACCGGGGAAAGGGGGGGGCCGTGCGCGCGGGTCTCGAAGAGGTGCTCTCCGGTCCCGTGACGCACGTGGCCTTCGTGGACGCCGACGGCCAGCATGATCCCGCGGACCTGCCGCTTCTGCTGGCGGCCGCCCGGGAAGGCGACGACTTCGTGATCGGGTCCCGCATGAACGGGTCGGATGACATACCGGCCGTCCGTTTCCGGACGAACGAGATCGGCAGCCGGATCCTGACGCGCATGACGGGCCACGACGTCGAAGACGGCCAGTCGGGGTATCGCGTCGTCGCCGCCTCGGTCCTCCGGAAGCTGCGCCTCACGGCGAAGGGATACTCGATCGAGACCGAGATGCTGCTGAAGGCGGCGCCGCACGTCCGGCGCCTGCGGCACGTCCCCGTGCGCGCGATCTACGCCTCGGCGCCTTCGCACTATCGGCCGTTCCGCGACACGTGGATCATTTCGTGGGGCGCCGTGTACTACAAAGTGTTCGAGGTGGATTGAGAGAGACAGCCTCGGCCGTCGCCGCCGGTACAATTCGCGCTCCGTGCCCGAACCGGTCATCACCCTCCTCCGGACTCCCGGACCCGCTCCCCGCGTTCTGACCATCGACGCCGAGGACTGGTTTCACGTCTGCGGCGAGGACTACTACTCCGACTCCCGCCGATGGGACTCCTTTCCTTCGCGAATCGAGACGACCTTTCGGCAACTCCTCGACAGGCTGGAGTCCGGCGGCCATCGCGCGACGATCTTCTTTCTCGGCTGGATCGCGCGGAAGCGGCCCCATCTCGTCCGGGAGGCGATCGCGCGCGGGCACGAGCCCGCGGTCCACGGCGACGGGCACCGCCGCGCCGACGAGATGACGCCGGAGGAGTTTCGCGCCGACCTGCTCCGGGCTCGCGCCGCGATCGAGGACGCCGGCGGCGTCGTCTGCTCTTCCCATCGCGCGGCGGAGTGGTCGATCCGCCGTCCCGGCGATCCGGCGATCCAGATCCTGGCGGAAGAGGGTTTCCGGTGCGACGCCTCGGCGACCGCCGTACCGCCGCTGGGCGACGCCGGCAATCCGCTCGGCCCCTACCGCGTCTCGCGCGACGGCGCGGCGATTGTGGAGGTCCCGCCGCTGACGGGCCGCGGCTTCGGGCGGCGCCTCCCGGTGGGCGGGGGGTGGCCGTTCCGGCTGCTGCCCGAGGAGAGGATCGCAGGCGCCGAGGACGCGTACCGTAGGCGCGGTCATCCGGCGGTCTTCACGTTCCACCCTTGGGAGTTCGATTCCGATCACCCGCGCATGGACGGCCTTCCGCCGCTCCTGCGCGCGGTGCACTTCGCGAAGCTCGCGCGGCTGCCGGGACGGTTTGACCGGTGGCTCGCCCGCGACCGCTGC
>DATIBN010000047.1:0-19507 GCA_035457525.1 Thermoanaerobaculia bacterium
CTCCATTCGTATCCGCGGAACGAGGAGATCGCGCGCGGTCTGGCGATGAATCTCTTTCGGGAGCGCGAGTGCCGCCGGGCCGTCGGCGTGCTCGCACCCTTCGAAGCCGCGACGACGAGCCCGCACACTTTCAACGTGCTCGCGCTCCTCCAGACGTGCCTGGAGAACCGGCCGGAGGTCGTGAGGCTGCTCCGCCGCTCGCTCGCGATCGACCCGAACCAGCCGGAAGTCGCGCGGTCGCTTCGCGCCGCGGAGGGTCCATAAAAAAAAGAGCCGGGTGGTGAAACCCGGCTCCTCCGTTCGAACGGAGATCGTCGGCTAGAACGTCACGCCCGCGACCAGCGTCACCCGTCTCGGCGCCGCGTAGAGGGTCGGCTTTCCGAAGTTCGGGTTCGCCACCGTATTGGACGTGTTGGAGTACAGCACCTGGTCCACGGCGAGCACCGCCTGATCGTCGAAGACGTTGCCGAGCCGGATCCCCGCCATGATCTCCACCGGGTTGATGAGGATCCGCTGGGTCACCTGGAGATCGAGATTCGTCCACGACTCGAGGCGGCGGCTGCCGGCCGGCTCGGCGTACATCAGGGCCACGCCGTTGACCGGATCGAACTGCCGGGCTTCCCACGGCCGGCCGCTCTGGAAGCGCAGGTACGCGCCGATGTTCGTGTTCGTCGGGAGCTCGTATGCCGCGAACAGCTTGGCGACGTGTGTCCGGTCGCCCGCCAGAGTGCCGTTACGGAACTCGTCCTCGACGTAGAGGCCCGGACCGTCGTTGATGTACGAGGAGCTGTAGAAGACCGCGACGCCCGTGCCGTCGAGGTCCCAGTTCCCCTCGAGCTTCGAGAGCGTGTAGGAGAGATCGAGGGTCCAGCGATCCGAGAAAGCCTTCCGCAGCTCGACCGTGGCCGCCGTGTACTTGCGGTGGCCCGGGATGTTCCCGTAGCGGAAGCCGGAAGCCGTGGTCCGGTTCACGCCCGGGAAATCTTCGATGATGTCGTCGGTGTAACGGTACATGCCCCAGACCTCGGCCGCCCAGCCGGGAGCGAGGGGACGCGCATATCCGAAGATGATCTCGTCGGTCTTGGTCGGATCGATGTTCTCGAGGATCCGCTTTCCGGTCTGGTTGGCGCGGACGACGGTCCGGAGCAGCGCGCCCGTCTGCACGTGGAAGTACGCGTCATGACGTTCGATTCGGATCGGGGCGGCGGAACGCGAGAACGACTGGTTGTCCATGTTGGAGTAGCGCGCGTAGTTCGCGTAGAACTTGTCGTGGACCCGCGTGTCGAGCTCGAAGGTGGCGCCGACGCGCGGCTGGATCTGGTCCCCGAAGTCGAAGGTCACGGTGTCGAGGTAGGTGCACGCGGGAGCGCCGTCCGGCGCCGCGTCACAGGTCGGGATGCTGGCGTTGGGAATCGTGTAGTCGCCGCGCAGGATCGTGAACTTTCCGCCGTCGTTCGGGATGAACTCGTCGCGATTGGCGAGCACTCCCAGATTGAGCGTGAAACGCTTCCACGTCATCTGGTCCTGCAAGAAGATGCCCCACGTTTCCGCGTCCGAGATCTGCGCGGGCTGGATCGGGTTGTATCGCGCGCGGTAGCAGAGGTTGCCCGGCGACCCCGCGCAGTTCGTCGAGGATACCGTCGCGATGATCGACCCCCAGCCGTTCGAGACGCGCAGAAGCTCCTCGCGGTTCTCGCTGTAGGTCGCGCCGACGCGGATGTCGTGCGTCGCTCCGATGAAGTTGGCGAGAAGCGACGTCTGGAGACGGAACTCGTCACGGATGAAGTCCTGGTCGTTCACCGCGCCTTCGCTGGGGCCGAGCGTCTGGCTCACGTCACCCGCGGGCGGGAAGACGAAGTTCACGCCGCCGGTGATCGACGTCGTGAATTGACCCACGAGATAAGGCGCCGCCGCGTTGAAGGGCGGCTGGAAGCCGATGTCCACCAGCGGCTCGATCGAGTTGTTGTCCTCGTTGTGGTTGTACTTGGCCTCGATGCTCCACGTCGGCGTGATCGTCCAGAGCCCGGAGACCACCGCCACCTTGTCCTCGGTGAATCCGTTCTGCGCCACGCTCGCATCCGAGCGGGTGCCGATGCCCGTGTTCGTGCTCTCGATGTCCCGACTGCGGTAGTGGCCGTCGATCAGGATGCTCGACGTCGGGTTCGCGGTGAGCTTGAAGAAGTACTCGTCGGTGTCCGTGTCGGAGTCGGGCAGAGCGTTCTCGACGGGGTTCCCGGGGGACGACCCGAACTGGTTGATGCGGTCCTGCTCACTCACGCGGTTCAAGTTCGCCGAGCCGTAGAAGAAGAGGTGGTCACGCCAGATCGGGCCGCCGATCTGGATGCCCGGCCGGAACCGCTCGAACTTGCTCCTCTGGAGGGTCGGATCCGTCGAGTCGGCAGTCCAATCGACCGGCGAGTACTCGACGCTGAAGCCGCCGTGGAAGCTGTTCGATCCCGACTTGGTCACGGCGTTGACGAGGAAACCGCCGGTGCGCCCGTACTCGGGCGAAATTCCGCCGCGGGTGATGTTGACTTCCTGAATGTCGAAGCCGGTGAAGTCCTGGAAGAGATCACCAAAGAAGGGGTTCGTGACGTTGACGCCGTCATAGAGGAACGTGTTGTCCTGGCGGCCTCCGCCGGCGTTGGGCGCCGAAACGGTCGTCACCGTGTTCTCCGGGACGCCGGAGGCGAGCGCGAAAGTCGCCGCGTAGCTTCCTCCGATGGGCAGCCTGCGGATCTCCTCGCTCTTCGTGACCTCCGAGATGTCGGACGCCTTGGTATCGACCATCGGGAGCGCCGCGCTCACCTCGATCGCGGCCGTAGCGCGCGGTACGAGCACCGGATGGACCTGCGTCTCCTTGCCGAGACCAACGACGACGTTCTGTTCGAAGCTTCCGAGGTCGGCCAGCTCCGCCCGGAGCTTGTAGTCGCCGGGGATCAGCCCGACGAACTGGAACGAACCATCCGAGAGCGTCGTCATCGAGCGACCCAGCGGAAGCTTGTCTCCCGAAATCGAGACGGTCGCGCCGGGAAGCTCCGACCCGTCCGGGTTTCTCACGACGCCGGAGATCGAGCCCGTCGTCTGTGCGAAGGCGAAGGGCACCGCGAGACAGAGAAACGCGAGCGTGACGAAGAGACGGCGGAATCGCATGGAGCAGTCCTCCTTCAGGATGCACGGACGAATGTCCGCGCGAATGGGACGTTCGCATCCGAATCGCGGACGAGATTCTCGAAACATGGGTTCTCTTCGCGCGGATTTTACTCCCGCTCGGCCCGGACGATGTCCTCGAACGTCTCCCGGCGCCGGACGACCCGGAACGCGCCCCCCTCCACCCAGACCTCCGGTGGCCTTGGACGAAAGTTGTAGTTCGAGGACATCGCGAAGCCGTAAGCCCCGACGTCACGGATCGCGAGAAGGTCGCCTTCATCCGGCAGCTCGACGTCCGCGTCCCGCAGGAAGAAGTCGCTCGTCTCGCAGATCGGGCCGACGACGTCCGCGGTCACGCGCTTTCCTCCGGTCCGGCCGTGCGATACCGATTCAACCGAATGAATCGCGCCGTAGAGAGCCGGCCGCAGCAGGTCGTTCATCCCCGCGTCCGTGATCACGAAGCGCTTCTCGGAGCTCTCTTTGACGTACAGGACTCGAGTCAAGAGCGCGCCGGCGGGCCCGACGATCGCTCGGCCCGGCTCGATCAGGATTTTGAACGGCAATCCGGAAAGATGCGGAAGGACCGCCGCGGCATAGCGCTCGGGCGTGAGCGGCTCCCTCTCCTCTCCGGCGATTCCGATGCCGCCGCCGACGTCGACCGTCTCGATCGGATGGCCGTCGCGAGCGAGCTCCTCCGCGAGGCTCGCGAGATCCCGGGCGCTCTGGGCGAGCGGCTCCGGGTCCAGGATCTGGCTGCCGATGTGCGCCTGGATGCCGGTCATGCGCACGTTTTCGAGGGAGCGTGACCGCGCGAAGATCTCCCGCGCCCGGCCGATCTCGACGCCGAACTTGTTGTGCTTCCGGCCGGTCGAGATGTACGGGTGTGATCGGGCGTCGATGTCGGGATTCACCCGGAGCGCGACGCGCGCGCGGACGCCGGCCGCGCCGGCGTGTCCATCGATCTTTTCGATCTCGCGCTCGGATTCCGCGTTGAGCGCGAGGAGGTCTCTCTCGACGGCGAAACGGATCTCGGCGTCGGTCTTGCCCACGCCGGAGAAGACGACCGAGTCGCCCGCGAACCCGGACTCGAGAACAGCGCGGAGCTCGCCGCCCGAGACGACGTCGGCGCCCGCGCCCAGCTCCGCGAGCCGGGAGAGGAGCGTCAGGTTGGAGTTGGCCTTCGCGGCGTAGCAGACGAGGTGCCGCACCGGCGCGAAGGCGTCGTCGAACCGGCGGAAGCTCTCCTCGATCCGGGCCGCGCTGTAGACGTAGACCGGCGTGCCGACCTCGCGCGCGATCTCCGACAGCGCGACGCCGTCGCAGGTGAGCTCGCCGTCCTTGCGGGAGAAGCCGTTCACGGAGGAGCGATTATTGCGTGCCGGCGACGGTCGCGGAGATCTCCTCGAGCGTGAGCGGGTCCGCACGCGCGTCCCGCACCCCCTCGGTCGCCCGGAATCGCTCGAACGCCGCCTCGCCGTAGTTCGAGACGACCGCGTCCACGCCCCATCCCCGGACCTTCACCCGCACGGCGTCGAACAGGTCGAGCTCGTTGCCGTAATCGGTCCGCGACTCGGTGATCTCGTTGACGTAGCGGATCCGCCGGAAGCGCGAGAGGAGCGCCGCAAGCGCAT
Source organism: Thermoanaerobaculia bacterium (assembly GCA_035457525.1). Classification (GTDB taxonomy): domain Bacteria; phylum Acidobacteriota; class Thermoanaerobaculia; order UBA5066; family Gp7-AA6; genus Gp7-AA6. Next base: position 4,782 of record DATIBN010000047.1, read on the forward strand.
CCTCGACCACGAGACGCCCTTCCACCAGGAAGCCCACGCGGGCAGAGGGGTTCGTGCCGAGGACGCCCGATGCGCGGCGAGGGTCGTCCGTCAGGAGGAGCACGGTCCCGGGCTCCGTGTCCACGCGGATCTCGCCCTCCTTCTCGCCCCACCGCACGCGCCTCCGCACGGCGCGGCGCTCCCGGCGGGCATCCATCCCGAGGACGAGGACGCGCCCGGTTTCGGGACGGATCTCGCCGACGATGCAGCCCGCGACGGTTCTCTTCCCGGAGCCCTCCCGGCCGACGATGGCGGAGACCGCACCGGCGGGCACCGCGAACGAGACGCCGTGGATCGGCGCGCCGCGGCGCGCGGCCGCCGTCACGTTTTCGAAGCGGATCGCGGGGATGGACTGTGGCGGGTGCAGGCTGAAGCCTGTCCCCGCGAGTTTCCCCGTCAGGCCCGCGCCGAGACCTGAAACGCGGGCCGCCCGAGCAGGAAACCCTGACCGTACTCGACTCCGAGCTCGATGAGCGCTTCGCGCTCTTCCTCGCGCTCGATGCCTTCCGCGACGAGGGTCGCTTCGATCCGCCGCCCGATGGACGCGAGGCTCGTGATGATCTCGCGTTTGATGGGATCGGTCTCGAGCCGGCGAACCAGGGAGTCGGCGACCTTGATGTAGTCGGGGCGCAGATTGAGGATCGCCTCGAGGCCCGAGTACCCGGATCCCGCGTCGTCGATCGCGATCTTCAAGCCCGCTCCGCGCACGGTGGCCAGTATGTCCCCGAACGACGAGTAGTCCACCATCTCCTTCTCCGAGATCTCGATGACCACGTCGCCGTGGCTGCGGTTGATCGCCGTCAAGTTGCGCTCGTCGAGGAAGACGGGGTGGCGCAGCAGCGTGCAGGAGGCGTTCACGAAGAGCCGGCGCGTGCCGATGGCCCTGGGCAGGCCGCGGAAGATCGTTTCGAGGCACAGGGTCTCGAGCTCGACCTCCATGTCGTTTTCCTGCGCGACCGCGAAAAGGACGTTCGGTCGCTCGAAAGGAGTGCCCTGCGGACCGCGGATCAGGGCTTCCCACCCGATGACTTCGTCGTCGGCGAGATGTCGGAGCGGCTGGAACGCCGGTCGCAGCTGCTTCTGGCCGATGACCCGCTTCAACTGGACGCACAGGTCGAGCTTCTCGCGGGTCTGGCGCTGGCTCACGATCTTCACGGCCTCGGAGAGCTGCCGGACGACGTGTCGCGACGAGCGGACCCGCGGGTTGTCGGAGGCGGCGAGGCTCGACGCGTGTACGGTCATCAGGTCGACGGCCGTCCCCCCGAACGCGGTGCGGAGGCGCTTGACCGCATTGCCCTGGAGCCGCGCCGCTTCGTTCTCGAGCGACGGGCCCCGCCCCCGCCCGGGCGCCGGCATCGAATACAGGACGTAGAAGCCGTCGGAGCCGGAGTAGCGGATGGAGTACAGGTGCGGCGCGAAGCGCGACGCTTCGACATCCGCCCGCAGGCCCTGCGAGACCACGACGAGGACCCGGTCGTACAGCTCCCAGCCGTAGAGCTCCTCGAACCCGAAGAACTTCCCGATCTGCAGGTAGATCACGGCGAGATGCGCGATCCGCTCGTGGGCGCGCTCCGGGTCGTCGAAGGGATGGATCGGCAGCCCGGTGACCCCGTCGTAGATCACCCGATCGCGGCGCAGCCGGGCGACGGTGTCCTCGGAATTCTCCGGCTCCGGGTCGGGGATCGTTCGTATGAGGCGCACCGGAGGAGTCGATCGGCGTTGTTTCATCTTTTCTCCGTGGTCGGCCGAATCTTCAAGAGCGACCGCACCTTCCGGCGCAGATCCTCGGCGCCAAAAGGCTTCGCCAGATAGTCGGAGCCGCCCACCTGCATGGCCGTGATGCGATCCCGGACTTCCTGCCGGCCGGTCAGAAAGAGAACGGGCACGGTTCGGGTCGCCGTCTGGCGGCGCAGGAGCGAGCAGAGCTCCCATCCGCTCATTCCGGGCATGTTGACGTCCAGGATCACGAGGTCGGGCGCCGCGCGGAGAAGCTCCGGGAGCGCGGAGTGCGGGTCCGGCGGCGCCTCCACCTCGTAGCCGTCGGGCTCGAGGAGCTCGCGCACCGCCACGCCCACGGAGGGCTCGTCGTCGACGACAACGACTCTCTTCACGTCGCGCTCCCTGGCGAACGACCTGATGCGCACCGGCACGCGGCTCGCCAGGCCGGCCTCGACCGCGTGCCTGGTCGTTCGCTGCGGTCGCGCTCCCGCATCGCGAAGCTCCTCCCTCGATTACCTCGGGAGACTCTTCGCGATGCGATGGGAGACTCCTCGCGCCGCGAAAGAAACTCCCGGATCATCGCCTTCCCGTCGGCAGCAGGATCGTCACCTCCGATCCGAAACCGGCTTCGGAGGACAGGCTGATCTTTCCGCCGTTGGCCTCGAGGATCTCCTTGGTGAGCGCGAGCCCGAGTCCCTTGCCGCGCGCTCCGGAGGCGACCGCCCCGGCGCCGCGGAAAGCGAAGTCGAAGGCGCGGGCGCGGTCGTCGTCGCTCATCCCCATGCCCGTGTCCTTCACGACGACGAAGGCGTGCGGACCCGCGGCGCCGGCGCGGATCCGCACCTCGCCCCCTTCCGGCGTGTACTTGATGGCGTTCTCGAGAACGTTTCGAAACGCGCGCTGGAGCGCGACGGGATCCGCCGTGACGGGAAGCTCCGGGCGCTCCGCGATGAACTCGATGCGCAGGCGTCCCGCGTTCGACAGACGGTAGGCCGTCGCGAGCGAGCCCAGAATTTCGACGAGGTCCGCGGTCGCCGGCGCCGCGGTCGGCGTCGCCCGCATCGAGGTCTCGAAGCGAACGTCCGCCGGGGAGCTCGCCGGAAGCGGAACCGCCGACGGCCCTCCCACCATCCGCTCGGCGAGCTCGATCTCGCGGGACAGGTTGGCGAGGTGCTCGGCATTGGGAAGCTCGCCGCGACGCGCGTTCTCGGCGATGAGATCGGTATAGACCCGCGCGACCGACAGGGGCGATTTCAGGTCGTGCAGCAGCTCGTCGCTCGGGCGGCGCTCGACCGCGGGAGGAAGCGTCGCCGCCCGCGCCGGCCGGCTCGGCTCGGCGAGGTCCGTCTGAGTTTCGCGACCGCCGCCCAGCGCCTCGAGCGCCGCGAGGAGCGCCGGCCCGGCGAGCGCCGTCGCCAGCAGCGGGAAAATCTCCGACGCCGGCGGCAGCCCCCGACCTCCGAGGGTGACGAGCGCGGCGACGCCGAGGAGCGACACCGCCGCGTAGAACCGCGCCGCCGTCCTCCCTTCGAGATGCCACGCGAGCGCGACTCCCGCCGGCAGGAGAAGCGCGTACGGGCTGCCAAATCCCCCGGTGAGCGAGAGCGCGCAGAAGAGAAGCGCGAGGTCGGCGAGGGTCGCGAGCGAGGAGGCGAACGCGCCGAGCGCCGAGCGGAATCCGGCCCGAGTGAACACGAAGAGGGAAAGCAGCGAGCCGCCGGTCGCGAGCGCGAGCGGGCGGGCTTCGCCGATCCCGAGCGCGAGCGCCACGAGCGAGAAGAGCGCGAAGAGCCCGGAGGACGCGATCCGGTGGGCGGAGTAACCGCCGTTCATCGGCCGCGGTCCCCGCGCTCAGACGTAGGCACAACCCACCCGAACCGACCCTCCGCCGAGCGGTGTCCGGTTCCGCGCGCGTATGCGCACGGCCCGGCGCTCCAGCGGGAGCCGGAGGATCTCCCCCTTGCCCCGCGGAGGCCACTTCTCCCTGGAGCGGACCCGGAAGGCGAGCCCACCGTAACTGACGTCGAGGAGCGGCGCCGACCACGGGCGCGAGCGACCGCTGGCGCCGAGCCGCACGTTCGTGTCGCTGACGGAGAAACGGGGGTAGTGCCGGCGCTCCGGCCCGTCAAAGCTGGCCTGCTCGCGGCACTGGTAGAGACGGAGGTCCGCCACCTTCAGGAGGAAGTCGACCGTCTTCCCGTCTGTCGGGTACGAGGCGATGCCGTAGTGCAGCCCGACGTGTATCCCCGATCCCGCGGGCAGCGCCGTGTCCGCGATCTTCGACCGGATCCGCTCGGCGACGGTGAGCGCGGAGAAGAGATCGGTCGAGGGCAGGACGACGACGAACTCATCCCCGCCCCACCGGCAGCCGGCGTCGACCGCGCGCAGGAGGTCGCGGATGATGCGCGCGGTCTTGACCAGGACCGTGTCCCCCACGGGATGGCCGAAGTGGTCGTTGACGGCTTTGAAGCCCTTCAGGTCGAGGAGGACGATCGAGACGATCCCCTCGTTCCTTTCGGCGCGCGCGATCTCGCGGTTCAGGTGGTCGAGAAGGAAGCGCCGGTTGTAGAGGCCGGTGAGCGGATCGGTGATCGCGTTGACGCGGAGCACCGCGAGGTCCTTCTCCGAGACGATGCGAGGCTCCCGCAGAAGCCCCTGCACGCTGTGGAAGTAGTGGAGGACGGCCGTCTGGAGGGAAACCGGCGCGCCGAGGGCCTCTTTGAGCTCCATCGCGACCTTCTCGACGGCTTCCCACCGCTCCCGCGCCTCCCGCGCTCCGTGGGGCAACCCCGTCCAGTCGGTGAGGAGGCGGCGGAGGACCTCGGCCTTGTCCTCCGGACGCGCGATGCCGTCGAGCGCCTTGTGAAACCGCGCGAAAGAGAAGTCGCGTTGACGGCCGAGCCGCGCAAGTCGTGCGATGGAGAGCGCGATCCTCTCCCGATCCAACCTTCCCCCTCGCCCCCGGCTCTCCCGAGCCGGGACTCTCAGAAAATCTGTTTGCCTCGCCGTGCGCGCCGAAGGTCGGGATCGCGCGAGCTTTCCCGGGTCAGCCGGGCAACGGCGCCCAGGGTTTCGGCAACCGCGTCTCCCACGGAGAAGACGAGAACGAGCTGACCCTCTTTCAACAGGTCCACCAGCTCCGCGTCCGACCGGGCCCAGAGCACCCGCGGACCGGCGACGATGAGACGGACGTTACCGAGCCCCCCCTTTTCGCCCCCGAGACGCTCGAGCGCCTGCGCGCATCGGCGGATTCGCGACAGGCCGAGGCCGGCCATCCGAAGCCGGGCGGCGACGCGCAGCCGGACCACGTCCTCGAACGAATAACGGCGGGCCGAGCCATACCCCCGCGCCTTCTGGACCGAGGGGTTTACGAAACCGAGCCGGTCCCAGTGGTCGAGCTGGCGCGCGGTCAATCCGGTCAGGCGGGCGACCTGCGCGGTCGAGAACGACTGCGAGATTACATTCGTGAATTTCATTTCTGGAATCTCGGCGCGATGGTAGCACGCGCCTGGCGGAGCGCCCGGTTTCCGCAATCGATTGGAGGGGTTCGGTTTCGGGTTGACCGGTCGAGTACGACTTAAGTAGGATACGACTAAAGTCGTAGATTCATTTCGATATCGAGCGGAGCGGAAAGGAGGAAAGCAGTCCGAAGGCCCTTCGCCGTCATCAAGGCCAACCTAACTACAAAGGAAGAACCCGAATGAAGCGTCTCACGATTTTTCTCGTCATCGTCTTCGGTCTGGCGCTTGCCGGTCCGGCTTTCGCCGTTCCGCAGCCGGATCACTCGGGCCAGCATTTCAACCTCAACGTCATCGGCTTCGAGAACTGCACGATGGGTCCCAACGATACGCAGGACTACCCGGACTGCTTCAAGGGACAGGACGGCCCGGGCGGCCACGTCATCTTCGTCCCGTGGAAGACCCGGCAGACTGAGGACATCTGCGCCACCGAGGATCCCATCGTCGAAGACCCGGCCGACGTAACGGTCGCGGAGCTGAAAAGGGGCGTCCGGATCCTCGTGACCGACTTCTACGGAGACGACCTCCAGGTCATCGACAAGGATGCGACGGATGGGACCGCGAGGTTCAACCTGCCGGATGGTTGCTGGGAGATTTACGCCTCGCCCGGGGGAAAGCCGGGTGGGTGCATGGACGTCGACACGATCATCTGCTTCGACCTGGTGGACGAAGAGCTCGTACAGGTCGATTGCGACCCGAACCTGAACAACGATCAATACGTCCTGGTCGGCCACATCAACGTGGATCGGAGCACGGGCAAGCCGAAGTGGGAGAACGTGACCAACGACTTGCTCAATGACGCTACCGGCGTGAACACCGGCGACCCGGGCTACCTCGATTTCTTCTGGCAGATCTACAACCAGTACCTGAGAGTGCTGCACCTTCGCATCAAGAGCTGCGACTAGAGGCAGCGCCCCGGGCACACAGGATCGTTCGATGGAGGGGAGGCTTCGGCTTCCCCCCCTCTTCCCCCCGCAGGGGACGGGCCACGAGCCCGTCCCCCTTTTTTTCGGATCCACTCGCGGTGACATAATCGAGTCTCTCGTGAACGGGATCCGGCCTCCGCGCGGTGCGCTTCTGTCGGTCGTTCCGGCGCTGTTCGCCTTCTGGACGATGGCACTGACGAAGGATGCGCAGATCGTGCGGCCGCCGCCCCGGGTCGTGGCGCACCGACCCGTGATCGGCGAAACGCCGGTGACGTTCAGCAACCAGGTCGTTCGCATCCTCCAGGCGCACTGCCAGACGTGCCATCGCACCGGCGGCATCGCACCTTTCTCGCTCGTCTCGTACGGTGATGCGTTCGCCAACCGCGAAAAGATCGTCGAGCAGACGGGCGCGCGCACGATGCCGCCGTGGCACGTCGACAACTCCTGCGCCTCTTTCGACGGCGATCCTTCGCTGACCGACCAGGAAATTTCGACGCTCTCGAGGTGGGTATCCGAGGGCGCGCCGCAGGGAGACCCGCACGACCTCCCCCCGCCCCGATCTTTTCCGGACGATTGGGAGCTCGGCCCGCCGGACCAGGTTCTGACGATGGCCGAGCCGATGACGCCGGATTTCGGCAGTGGCGACGTCTATCGCTGCTTCGTTCTACCGACGGGACTCACGGCAGACAAGTTCGTCTCGACGGTCGAGGTCATCCCCGGCAGCCGCCGGATGGTTCATCACGTGATCCTTTTCATCGACAGCTCGGGGAGTGCCGCCCGGCAGCTCGACGCGCAGGATCCGGGGCCGGGCTATACCTGCTTCGGCGCTCCGGGCTTCGCCGTGAGCCCGGCGTCGACGACTCTGGGCGGCTGGGCTCCCGGCAACAGCCCGCGCCGGTTGCCGGACGGCGTCGGGATGTCGCTTCCGGCGGGTTCGGACGTCGTCATGCAGGTTCACTACAGCTCGAGGAGCGGCGTTCGGGAGGCGGATACGAGCTCGGTCGGTCTCTACTTCACCCGGGGAACCGTGCGGAAGCGGCTGATCGTGGTTCCCTTGATCAACCAGAGCTTCACGATCCCGGCGGGAGCTCCCGATCACGAGGTCACCGCCTCGATTCCGTTCTTTCCGTTCGCGGCCCACGTTCTTGCGATCACGCCGCACATGCATCTTCTCGGGCGCCAGATGACGGTGACACTGACGCGCCCCGATCAATCGACCCAGTGCCTCGTTCGCGTGCCGGACTGGGATTTTCACTGGCAGGCGACGTACTTCTATCGAACGCCCGTCGCCGTGCCTTTTGGAAGCCGCTTCGACCTTTCCGCCCGGTACGACAACTCCGTGGCCAACCCGGAGAACCCGAACTCGCCTCCGAGGGACGTCGGATGGGGCGAGAACACCACCGACGAGATGTGCATCGCGTTCCTGGGCATCACCCTGGACGAGGAGAACCTCGCCTCGGACGGACCACCCGAGCGCTGAAGCCTATTTCGACGCCGCCGCCCGATGCGCCAGGAAGCGCTCCTGGCATCCCATCCCCATCCGGCGTATCTCGGCGAACTCCGCCTTCCCCCGGATCGAAGCGAAGCGCGGCTCGGAGTCCATCGCGGGATACGCGCAGAAGTTCTCCTCGACTGCCTTGCGGAGCAGCCTGAGCGCGAGGTCCGAATGACCGCACTGCGCAAGGCCCGCGGCGACGTGATACTTCGGCTCGGAATCGCGGATCGCCAGGAGACCGGTCACCTCACCGCGCGCGAGCTCGTCCCTCTCCTCTTTCGGCCGCTTCTCCAGGCAGGCAAGGAAACTCATCGAAAAGTTGTCCGCCCGGAGACTCCGGGCGATCTCGAGTGCTTCGCCGAGTTTCCCCTCCCGCGTGAGGACCTGGATCCTCATATTGCGGTTCCAGACGGATTCCCGGTCGATCGCGACGTATTCCAACGCCTTCGCCGGATTGCCGAGCATGTTGTAGGTCTGGGAGCAAGACCTCCAGAGCCGCTGGTTGCCCGGATCCATCCGCCGTGACGTATCGCACTCGCGCGCGGACTCATCGAGCAAACCGGCGTAGCGAAGCAGGTACCCCATCGAGAAATGCGCCTCGGCGCTGTCGGGGCGTCGCCGCAGGAGCTCGACGGCCTGATCGTACGCGCCGTTCAGATCGCCCCCCTCGACGCGCATGACGATCAGCCGGCGCGACACTTCCGGCAGCTCCGGATCGAGGGCGAAAGCACGCTCTGCGGCCGCTTGGGACCGTTCGAGAGCCCTGGCGCCGCCGTCGGCGTAGGTTCCGTCGTCGTAGTAGCGGCCCGAGAGCGCCGACCACGCCGGGGCGTAGCTCGGATCGAGAGCGACCGACTGCTCGAGCATCCGGATCCCTTCCTTGTTGGGCGAGGGATCCCGGGAGACCGCGACGCTGCGGAGGTAGAGATCGTAGGCTTCCGCGTTCTTCGGTTGCGTCGCCCCGGTGGCGGCCGCGCCGCCCGCCGTCAGGATCGGCAGCAGGCCCTGGTTCAGCCGCGTCGTGATCTGTCCCTGCAGAGCGATCAGGTCGCCGGCGGCTCCGGTGAAGGTGTCTCGCCACACGACCCGGTTGCCTTCCGTCTCGAGAAGCTCGAGCGTGACCTGGAGCCGGTCGGCGTCCCGGATGTAGTGGCCCGTCAGCACTCGTTCGACACCGAGCTCCCTGCCGGCGGCCCGGCCGTCCGCGTCGGGCGCGTCGAACTTCCGGGTGGAGCTGAACGGGCGGATCGAAAGCGCCGGCGCCCGAGAGAGCGTCGTCACGATCTCGTCGGGCAACGCGAGTCTCAGGAAGTCCGAGCTCTTGTCAGTCCCCAGGCTCTGGAACGGGAGCACGGCGATCGACACCTGTGAAGATGCCGGCCCGGCAGCGGGCGCGGGAGCCTTTCGACGAGTCGAGGAAAGCCATAGCCCGGCCGCGGCCAGGAGAACGAAGGCGACAGCACCTCCGATGAACAGCGGCATCCGCGAGCGCTTCGCCGGAGTGGGAACCGGGACCGCGGCGGACTCGACCCTCGCGGCGGCGGTGCGGCCCGACTCGCTGTCGCGCTTCAATCGCTTCAGGTCCGCCTTCAGCTCCGCGGCGGTCTGATAGCGCAGCTCCCGGTCCTTCTCCAGGGCCGTGTTGACGATCCGCTCGAGCTCGGGCGGCAGGTCGGGGTTCAGCCGCACCGGCGACACCGGCGCGCGGTTCAGGATCCCGTCGAAGATGATCGCGGACGTGTTGCCCGCGAACGGCTGGCGGCCCGTCGCCATCTCGTACAGCACGGCGCCGAAGGAGAAGAGGTCCGTCCGCGAGTCCAGCTCCTCGCCGCGCGCCTGCTCCGGCGACATGTAGGCGACGGTCCCGATCGCCGTGCCCGGGCTGGTCAGGTGCTGCTCGCCGATCGCGGTTGCCAGACCCGAGGCGCCCGTCTCCAGGCCGGTCGCCTCCGGCGGCCCCGCGCGCTTGGCCAGCCCGAAGTCCATCAGCTTCGCCTGGCCCCGTTTGGTGACGAGGACGTTCGCCGGCTTGATGTCCCGGTGCACGATGCCGTGCGAGTGAGCGGCGTCGAGTGCGTCGGCGAGCTGGATCCCGAACTCCAGGAGTTGATCGAGCGAGAGGGGCCGCGTCGCCAGCCGGTCCTTCAGCGTTTCGCCTTCGACCAGCTCCATCACGATGAAGTGCCTGCCGGCGTCCTCGTCGATGTCGTGGATCGTGCAGATGTTGGGATGTTCGAGGGCGGAGGCGGCCCGAGCCTCGCGGCGCAGCCGCTCCAGGGCCTGGGGGTCGTCGCCGACCTCTTCGGGCAGGAACTTCAGCGCCACGCGGCGGCCGAGCTTGACGTCCTCGGCCTTGTAGACGACGCCCATGCCCCCGCCCCCGAGCTTCTCGAGGATCCGGTAGTGCGAGACGGTCTGGCCGATCACCTCTTCGGCTCCGGCGCGGCCCCGGCCGCCGCGGCGCGATGGGCGAGGAAGCGGTCGCGACAGGCCATCCCCATTTTCCGAATCTCCGCGAGCTCGGGGGATTTCCGGATCGAATCGAAGAGTGGGTCGTTGTCGATCGCAGGGTAACTGCAGTAGTTCCCCTCGACCGCTCTCCGGAGGAGCTCCAGAGCCAGATCGCGCTCGCCACAGTACGCGACCCTCGATGCCACGTGATACTTGGGCTCGGAATCGCGGCCGGTGACAACTCCTTCCCGGAAACCGGGCGGGAGCGGGCCGGGCGCCGGCGGCCGGCGAGCGAGACACGCACGCATCCAGTTCAGAATCGGCCCCTCCCCTTCCAGCAGCCGAACCGCTTCGTCGAGCTTTCCCTGCCGTACGAGCATCCAGGCCGTTTGCCGGGTGCTGTACTCGGAACCGGCGTCGACGTCGTAGAAGGCTTTCGCCCGATCGTAGTTGGCGAGCGAGACATAAGTTGCGCCGCAGGAGCGAAAGCCGCGATTCCTCGGATCCAGGGAGAGGGCGGTCTCGCACTCCCGCGCCGACTCTTCGAGGAGCCCGGCGTAACGCAGGATGTAGCCGAGAGTGAAGTGCGCCTCGGCATCCGTCGCTCTCCGGCTGACGATCCGGTTCGCCTCGTCCCAGGCCCCGTTCAGGTCGCCGCCCTCCACGCGGAGGACTACGAGGCGAGTCGCCGCGCTGATCAGGTTCGGATCGAGCGAGAGCGCCCGCTCCATTGCCGCCCGTGCCCGGTCAAAAGACGCGAGTCCTCCTCCTCCATAGGATCCGTCGTAGTAGTAGCGGTCGCCGAGCGCGCTCCAGGCAGGGGCGTAAGACGGGTCGAGGCCGACCGCTCGCTCGAGCATTCGGAGCCCATCCGCGTTGGGATCCGGGTCGTTGGACAGCGCGGCGCTGCGCAGATACAGGTCGTACGCCTCCGCGTTTTTCGGCTGCGTCGAGCCCTCGGACGCCCCCGAGGCAGCTCCGAGGAGCGGCAGAAGGCCCTGATTGAGGTGCGCGGTGATCTGCCGCTGCAGCCCGATCAGGTCGGCGGCGGAGCCGGAGAGGGTGTCGCGCCAGACGACCTCGTTGGCTTCGGTGTCCACCACCTCCAGGGTCACCTGGAGTCGATCCGGGTCGCTCCGGAAGTGGCCCGTCAGGACGCGTTCGACGCGAAGCTCCTTTCCCGCGGTCTGCGGGTCCACGTCGGGCTTGTCGTACTTCCGCGTCGCCGCGAAGGGCCGGATCGCCAGCGCCGGCATGTACGAGAGCGCCGTCACGATCTCGTCGGGGAGCGCGAGCTTCAGAAAATCCGTGCCGCTGTCAGCACCGAGATTCTGGAACGGGAGAACCGCGATCGACATCTGCGAGGCCGGGTGGCGGCTCGCAGCCTTCGTCTCCCCGTGATTCGTCACCACCCAGACGACGCCCGCGAGAGCGAGAAGCGCGACAGCGCCGGCGATCACGAGCGGAGTTCGCGATCTCGGAGGCGCGGCCGTCGTCGGAGCGGCCTCGACCTTCCCGCTTGCGGCGGCCACCCTTCCAGACTCGGAGTCGCGCTTCAATCGTTTCAGGTCAGCCTTCAGCTCCGCGGCGGTCTGGTAGCGCAGCTCCCGGTCCTTCTCGAGCGCGGTGTTGACGATCCTCTCCAACTCCGCGGGTAGCTCCGGGTTCAGCCGCACCGGAGACACCGGGGCGCGGTTCAGGATCCCGTCGAAGATCACCGCGGTCGTGGTCCCGGAGAAGGGCTTCTTTCCCGTCGCCATCTCGTACAGAACGGCGCCGAACGAGAAGAGGTCCGTGCGCGAGTCGAGCTCGTCGCCCCTGGCCTGCTCCGGCGACATGTACGCGACCGTTCCGATTGCCGAGCCCGGGCTCGTCAGCGGTTGTTCTCCCATCGCCGTGGGCATCGCGGAGCCGGCCTCAGGTGGGCCGGCCTGCTTGGCGAGCCCGAAGTCCATCAGCTTCGCCTGGCCCCGCTTCGTGATGAGCACATTGCCGGGCTTGATGTCGCGATGGATGATCCCGTGACCGTGCGCGGCGTCGAGCGCGTCGGCGATCTGGATGCCGAGCTCCAGCGTCTGCTCCAGGGAGAGCGGCTTGGTCACGAGCCGGTCGCTGAGCGTCTCTCCCTCGACCAGCTCCATGACGATGAAGTGCCGGCCGGCGTCCTCGTCGATGTCGTGGATCGTGCAGATGTTGGGATGCTCGAGCGCGGAGGCCGCTCGGGCTTCGCGGCGCAGTCGTTCGAGAGCCTGCGGATCGTCGCCGACCTCTTCGGGCAGGAACTTCAGAGCCACGCGGCGGCCGAGCTTGACGTCCTCGGCCTTGTAGACGACGCCCATCCCGCCGCCGCCGAGCTTCTCGAGGATCCGGTAGTGGGAAACCGTCTGGCCGATCATTCGTTCTTCGCCTTCAGAGCCGCTTCCCAGTTCAGGATCACCCGCAGGGGAGACTCCGGGAGCCGGTCGAGCCGCGTGCTCACGAGGAAGCGAGATCCGTCCGGCACAACGTCGAAGTTCTCGACGTCGGTCTCGACGTGGAAGAGCGGCATCGGAGATCCGGTTTCGAGCCCCGGCCCGGGCGTGATCGGGATGGCCATGACCGAGCCGTCCGGCGCGACGTAATAGAGCTCACTCCCGCCACGCCGCCAGCGGGGGTGTCGCCCGCCGCCGGGAGAAAGGCGCTTCTTCTCTCCGGCGCCGTCGGTGAGCGCGACGTAGACCTCCGGAGTCCCGGATTCATCCGACTCGTACGCGATCCAACGTCCGTCCGGTGAAAAACGGGGACTTCGCTCGTTGAACGGCGAGCGCACCCAGGGCCTCGGCTTGCGATCTCCCTCGAGTGGTCGAAGCCAGATGTCGGGAGTGGTGGCAGCGTCCTCCAGGTACACGAGCAGACGGCCGTTCGGCGAGACGTCTGCCGGCTCCTGGACTCCCGGCTGCTCGAGCACCGGCCGCTCGCTTCCCGGCGACCCCACCACCATTTCGTGCACATCCGGAGGGCCTTTTTCGTCCGAGCGGAAGATGAGCTTCGTCCCGTCCGGCGACCACACCGGCTGGACCTCATCCAATTGGCCGGCGTTCAATCGGGTCGACACTCCGCTGGCGAGTTCGTACAGCCAGAGATCGGACGTTCCCGGCTTGCTGTCCAGGACATCGACTGCCACTCGCCCACCCTCCGGCGAGATCCGCAGTCCCTTGACGACGGCGGGTTGTCCGAGCGTGCCAATTTCCCGCCCCTGGCGGTCGAACCATGCGAGGCGCACCGGGGGCTGCGCCGCTTCGTAGACGACTGCTCCTGTGTGGGAGATCGAGAAAGAGGCGTTTCCCGGGCCGAAGAAATGACGAACGCCATCGGCCAGGAGGATCGGCTCTCCCCGGGGGACCGTTCTTTTCTCATCGAAAGGCTGGACGAAAAGAGCGTTGTCCCGCACGTAGAAGAGGTAACCCGGCTCCGCGTACTCGAAGCGAGACAAAAGGGGCACAATCGTGCGGGTCTCTTTCGTGTCGAGCGAGGCGACCCTGAGCTGGTGTCTTCGCCCGGCTTCGGGGCCGCCCGGCACGAACGACTGATAGAGGTACCGCCGCCCGTCCGGGAGAAACTGCGGCCAGAGGGCCGCGGAGGGCCGCGCTGGATCCGGCGCCAGGATGCGCACCGGTTCTCCTCCCTTGTCCGAAACGCTGTAGATCCCGGGCGCCGCAGGAGGAATCTCCGCGAAGAGAATGGTGCCCTCCCGGCTCCACGTTCCGACGAACTCATAGCGCGCCGAACAGAGTTCTTCCGCCGGACCGCCGGCCGCCGGGATTTTCTTCAGCTTTCCATCGGCGTAGAAAGCGATGAACCGCCCGTCCGGTGACCAGAAGTGCGCCCTCGCCCCGACAGATCCCTCGAGTTCCGTAAATTTTTCGAGGTCCAGCGGGCGCGCGAAGAGACGCGGCCGTCCGTTGGAGATGGCCTCGACGACGATGCGTGTTCCGTCGGGCGAGATGGACACGCCCCGCGAGATCTCGGAAGGAGCGTAGGTCGTCCCCGGCGGAATCGGGATGGAGAACCGCACGGTCTGAGCGGCGCGCTCACCGCGCGGGTGCCGGAGAAGGAGGACGGCCAGGGTGCCCGCGAGGAGGAGCAGAATCGCGGTCCCCACCATCGTGACCGGCCGAAGGCGTACTCGCGCGGGCTCAGCAGCCGGCAGCGACGCGGAATCCTCGGCCGGTGGAATCTGCAACTGGAACGCGAGGTCGTGCGCCGAGTGAAACCGCGCCTCGGGGTCCTTCTCGAGGCAGTGGCGGATGATCCGGTCGAGGGCGGGCGAAACCTGGCGGTTCGTGGAGGAAAGATCCGGCGGATCCTCGCGCAGGATCGCCGACATCGTGTCGGCGGCCGTGTCGCGATGAAACGCCCTCTTTCCCGAGAGCATCTCGTAGAGGATCGCGCCGAACGAAAAGATGTCGCTGCGCGCGTCCGCGGGCCGGCCCCGCACCTGCTCGGGTGACATGTATCCGAGGGTGCCGAGAACGACGCCCGGTTCCGTTTCCGCGCTCGCGGCCGCCGTGGGAAAGTTCGTCTGGGGTCCGCCTCCGT
>DATIBN010000048.1:0-8813 GCA_035457525.1 Thermoanaerobaculia bacterium
GTCGACGACCAGGGTTCCGCGGTCGAAGCGATGTGCATGAAGGTCCAGGGCGTCCAGACCCGTCAGCTCATCCGGCAGCTCACCGCGGCGCGGTTGAACTGCATCGTGAGCGGCGAAGCGGGCGGAGCCTGCGACGGCATCTCGATCAACGACGTGTACGACGCCTGCAACGCGGCATGCGCGCTGGGTAACGTCACGGCGGACGTCGGTATGAACGAAGACGTCAGCTGCATCTCGGCGATCGACTGCTTCAACAACGGTGGACAGTACGACTTCGAGACGGGCATGTGCTTCACGGGAACGTGCCAGGTCCCGGATGCCGGGATCCTTCAACCGATCTTCTGCTCGGCGGAGATTCCGTGCGAGGTCGGCGAGTGCGTGCCCTTCCCGAACAACTGCCACTCGGCAGAGTTCCCGGAGGAGTTCGACTTCCCGAACGACAGCCTCTCCTCGAGCGATCCGTGCTTCGAGAAGCAGGGTCCGGCGGGTTCGTCCGACGAGTGCAAGGCGGCCCACAAGACGCCGTGCGCGCTCCCGGACAATCTCGGCGACTGCGACACGAACGTCTGCGCTCCGTAACGACTTCAGTCGATTCTTCAAGGGGCGCCTGCGGGCGCCCCTTTTTTTTGCCCGTCGGGCGGGACAAAAGGGCGGAAGGATTGGCGCGCCCTGCGTGTTTGCCGGATCGTGCCTCCGAAAACCGCGATTTCCTTGACAGCCACCCGGGCATGTGGCATTTTGATCGTTCACTCGAAAAACAGGATAAGGTGATGAAGAACAGAGCTTTACGCACGGCGCTCGTCCCCGTTTTGGTCCTGGCCGCCGCCCCGCTCTTCGCCCAGGCGAACGCGGACGTGGACGCGATGAAGAAGGACATCCAGAGCATCAAGGAAAGCCAGCAGGCGATCCAGAAGGACCTCCAGGAGATCAAGAAGCTGCTGGCAGCCCGCCCTCAGGCGCCCGCCGGCCCGGCGGATCCGGTCAACGTCGTGCTCGACGTGACCGGCGCCCCCTTCAAGGGGGACAAGAACGCCAAGTACACGATCGTCGAGTTCTCCGAGTATCAGTGTCCGTTCTGCGGACGGCACGTCCGCGACACGTACCCGCAGCTCGACAAGGAGTACATCCAGCCGGGCAAGGTGAAGTACGTGTTCCTGGACTTCCCGCTGGAGTCGATCCACAAGAACGCCTTCAAGGCGGCCGAAGCGGGCAACTGCGCCTCCGAGCAGGGCAAATTCTGGGAAATGCACGATCGCCTCTTCGCCAACCAGCAGAAGCTGGAGCCGGCCCAGCTGACCGAGCACGCCAAGGCGGTCGGACTCGACGCCGCCAAGTTCCAGCAGTGCCTGGACAGCGGCAAGTACGCTGCGGACGTCCGCAAGGACATGGCGGAGGCGGGCAAGGCCGGGGTGACCGGGACGCCGACCACCCTGATCGGTCTGACCCAGCCGAACGGAAAAGTGAAGATCCTGAAGGCCATCCGGGGCGCGCAGCAGTTCGCCAACTTCAAGAGCATGCTCGACGAGCTCCTCGCCCCCGCGAAACCCGAAGCGGCGGCGGCCAAGGCAGAGGGAACCCGGTAGTCGGTCGTCCGGACTCGGGAATCAAGAAAGGGCCCTTCGGGGCCCTTTTCCTTTGGGTCACACTGCGAGGCTTTCTCCTTCTCCCCCCGGAGACCGGGAGAGGTGGGGGTAGACCTTCTCCCTCTCCCCGGCACGGGGAGAGGGCTGGGGTGAGGGGCGATCCGCGTGGAGTCAGTGCCGCGGATTGGCGAGGATCTGCGGGACCCCAAATGAAAAGGCCGCCGGGCTCGTGCCCGGCGGCCTGGAAAGTCGCGCTCCCTGGATCAGGGCGTGAGCTTGGCGAGGAAGGAGTCGGTGCCGGCCTCGTTGACGAGGGCGCCCCCGCCGAAGTCGATCGACAGGTAGTAATCGCCGGTCACGAATACATTGCCGGTGCCGTCGGCCGCAATCGCCCATCCGCGGTCGTCGTATCCGGCGCCGTACCGCTTCGACCAGACGTGCGACGAGTCCGACCGGAGCTTGGCGACGAACACGTCGTAACTGCCGTTTCCGTTCAACGGGCCCCCGCCGAAATCGACGCCGCCCACGATCGATCCCGTCACCAGCACGTTGCCCGATCCGTCCACGGCGACCGCATTGGCGCTCTCCGGGACGCTCGCTCCGGTGCCGAAGCCTCTCGACCAGGAGTGTCCTCCCGAAGCCAGAGTCTTGACGACGAAGATGTCCCCTCCACCGGTATTCGCGAGCAGGGCACCGCCGAAGCTCACGTTTCCGGTGAAGGTGCCGGTCGTCAGAACGCTGCCGTCCCGGTCGACCGCGACGCCGGTGGCGCGGTCGTCGGACGGGCCGCCCCATCCGCGGGACCACAGGTGGTTCCCATTGGCGTCATAGCGCGCCGTGAAGGCGTCGTTGCCGCCGGCGCTCGTCAGAGATCCGCCGCCGAAATCCACGGCTCCCTGGAAGTACCCGGCCAGGGCGACATTGCCGTTGCCGTCCACGGCAACCGCCTCCGCGACGTCGCTGGAGGCCCCGCCGAACCGGCGTGACCACACGTGCGCTCCCGCGTTGGAGAACTTCGCGACGAAGGCGTCGGCGAGGCCCGCGCTCGTGAGCGGTCCGCCCCCGAAGTCGACGGTCCCGACGAGATACCCCGCGATCACGACGTTTCCGCCCGCATCGACTGCGACGGAGTAACCGCGATCCGGATTGAATCCTCCAAAGCTCCGCGACCACTGGTGGACGCCGGCCGGCGAATACTTCGCGAGGAAGATGTCCGTCTGTCCGACGGCCGTCAGAGCGGTGCCGCCGAAGCTCACGGATCCGTTGTAGTAGCCGGTCACGAACACGTTGCCCGAGGCGTCCACCGCGACACCCTGTGCCACGTCTTCGGCAGTTCCGCCGAAACGCTGTGACCAGAGGTGCTGACCGGTCGGTGAATACTTGACGACGAAAACGTCGCCCGCTCCGGCGCTCGTCAGAGACGCGCCGCCGAAGCCGACCGTGCGCTGGAAGGAGCCCGCGACGACGGAGTTCCCGAGCGCATCGACGGCGAGAGACATTGCGTACGCGTTGTCGAACGCGCCGATCCCGCTGAAGCGCGTTGCCCACAGCTGCGAGCCGCCCCCTGCAGCGATGCCCTGCGTCGTGGCCGTGGCGGTGTTCGAGTAAGGCGAATCGCCGGCCGTGTTGAACGCTCGGACGCGATACCAGTACGGCGTGGAGGCGGCGAGGCCACTCGCGTCTATGTAGGCAATCGCTCCCGCCGCGGCGGTACCGATCTGGGACCAGGGTCCGCCCGACGCCGCCGCGCGCTCGATCTTGAAGCCGTTCTCGTTCGAGGAATTGTCCAGCCACGAGAGATTGATCTGACTCACCGAAACCGCGCCCGCGGCGAGGTTGCCCGGAGCCGCCGGCGCGGTCGCCGAGGCGGACGTGGTCGCGCTCGCGGTGTTCGAGTAGCCCGAGTTGCCCGCCGTGTTGTAGGCGCGAACCCGGTACCAGTAGGTCGTCGAGCCGGAAAGCCCGGTATCGGCATAGGAGGCAGCCGCGGTCGTTCCGATCTGAGCCCAGGGTCCCGCCGACGAGGTCGCGCGCTCGACCTTGAACCCGGTCTCGTTCGAAGAGTTGTCCGACCAGGACAGGTTGATCTGGCTCGCGGAAGCGGCGGTCGCCGCGAGCGCACTGGGCGCGACGGGCGTCGGCGCCGGCGTTGCGGTCGGCGTCGGCGTCGGCGTGGGGACCGACGTGCCGGTCGTCGCACCGGCGACGTTCGAGAACGGCGAAACGATCCCTTTGCGTCCGACTGCCTGGACCCGGTAGTAGTAGGTCGTTCCGGCGGCCAGTCCGGTATTGGAGTAACTCGTCGAGTTCTTCGCCAGATTCGCGATCGTCACGAACCCGGAGGTCGCCGAGAGGCTTCGCTGGACCGTGATCCCGGTCTCGTTCGCGTTGGATTCGACCCAGGAGAGGTTGATCTGGGAGGACGATACCGCGGTCGCAGTCAGCGGCGCCGGCGCGAGGAGATCGGCCGCCGCAGAGACGCCGGCGAATCCGACACACAGAAAGGCGAAGATCAGGCTCCGGGAAACGACGGCTCGGGTCATCGAGAGCTCCTCCGGTCGCCGATTTCCAGGGGCCGGGAGCACTCTCTTGGAAAGAGGACCCCGGGTCCGGGGAAATCGGATCAGTGCTTCCTTGGATCCGGTCTGGTTAAACAAGTGCCGGGTTTGGGTTATTCGACCAAAGTCTAGGTTGAGCAAACCGGGGACCAACCGCGTGGATGAGTTAAGCGTTTGATAGTCAATCGGTTGGAGAGTTCAGATCGAAGGGATCTGCCGAAAACTGTCCATCCGGGACGCCGAAAACGTGAAAAAGGATTCCTCGTGCTCTCGAATCGAACTCGAACGGGATCTCCGTCGATGATTATAGCGGCTCGCGCGAAGACGGAAAAGGTCCCCGCACCCGCCGGCGGCCGGCGAGCAGACGAGAACAACCCGGGTTCGCCCACCGGCCGCGCCGTGGCGGTGCGGGCCCTAACCGCCGGAGAACGAGCGGAATAATCGCCGCCGGGGGGCCGTTCGTTCGGGAAGCCCATGCTCCGGTTTCTGACCGCCCTCTCCTTCGCAATCCTCGCCGCGACCACCGTCACGGCGCAGGAGCGCGACCTCTTTCCGGACCTCGAGTTCGCCGGAGAAGAGGGGGGAACCGTCCGCCTCTCACAACTGAAGGGCAACGTCGTCCTGCTGAACGTCTGGGCCACGTGGTGCGGGCCCTGCAAGCTGGAGCTGCCGATCGTACAGCGGATGTATGACCGCTACAGCGACCGCAACTTCGTCGTGCTCGCGATCAACGTCGACGCGGATCGCAAGCGGGTCGCGCCCTTCATGAAGCGCTACAACATCTCTCTCCCCGTTTACTCCGCCGCGCCCGAAGACGTGGCCCAGATGACCGCGATGGGCATCCCGTCCACGTTCATCATCGGACCCGACCGCACGCTGATCGACATGGCGGTCGGCTTCTCGCCCGATGTCGAGGACCGCTGGAAGCGGGTCGTCGAGAAGCACCTGAAGAAGAAGTAGGGCCCCCGGCCTGGCGATTTTCCGACGGCGCCCTCGATCCAACCGACCACTTCAGCGATTCGTGAAAATCTGACTCCATGGCATCGGATTTGCCCCGCCCACTCACGGAGGTCTTTATGAAGGTCCGGGTTTTTGTCCTCGTCCTCGCCGCTGCGGCGCTCGCCGCGACGGCATCCGCGCAGGTTCGCGAAGGCACGGTCGAGATCTCTCCCTTTGCCGGATATCTCTTCGGAGGGGAGTTCGCCCGCGGCACGACGTCCGCATTCGACTTCGGCGTCGACGTCGACGACGACGCGACGTACGGGCTGCGCCTCGGCTACAACATCACGGAGAACTTCGAGATCGAGGCCCAGGCGTCGCACACGGAGACGGAGTTCGTCACCGATGACGACGAGCTCTTCGGAGATTCGGGCGAAGAGCTCGGGGAGCTCAGCATCGATTACTTCATGGGTTACATGACGTTCAACTTCGGCCACCGCCGGGCCGTTCCCTACGTGACCGTCGGTGCGGGCGTCGCCCGCCTGGACCCGGACATCCCGTTCACCAACGCGCGCCGGGACACCCGCTTCACCGGAAGCCTCGGAGTCGGGCTGAAAGCGTTCGTGAACCCGCACTTCGGGCTCCGCTTCGACGGGCGAGGTTACGCCACGTCGCTCGGGGACCGGGACCGGAACGACGACTTCTTCTGCGACGACGACGATTTCTTCGACGACTGCGACAACGACCGGGAGTGGCTGACCAACGGCGAGCTCTCCTTCGGATTGATATTCGCCTTCTAACCGTCGCGCTCCCTGGCTCGGGATCTGGCTGACGCCATCGGCGCTCGGCTCGCCATACTCGGCTCGACCGAGCGCCTGATCCCTCGCTGCGGTTGCGCTCCCGCGCCGCGAGGCTCCTCCCTCGATTACCTCGGGAGACTCCTCGCGGCGCGATTTCTTCTCAGCTCCGGGCGGTAACAACGATTCTTCGCGAGCCGTCGCCCTGCGCGGTGATCGTGACTTCCCAGGTCGGTGGCAGGGCCCGGCGGATCGACTGCCCCGGCCACTCCACCGCGACGGGAGCGCCCGCGATCGCATCGGGTAGACCCAGGATCTCGAGCTCCGCCGGCCGATCGGCCAGCCGATACAGGTCGAGGTGGCGCAGAACGATCGTGCCGTCTCTCCCCCCGTATTCGTGGAGGATCGCGAACGTGGGCGACGCGACCTCCCGGGCGACGGCTCCCATCCCCGATGCGATCCCGCGGGCAAGTGTGGTCTTGCCGGCTCCCAGGTCGCCGACGAGGTAGACGACGTCGGAGGGACCGAGGGCCCGCGCGAGCTCCTGTCCGAATGCCTCCGTCTCCTCTTCGTTTCGGCTGACGATCTCGCGCTTCACGCGTCTTCGATTCCGGGTTTTCCGGTTCCGGATGCGAGCGCGCGGCGCACGAGCGGCACGGCATCGGCGACCTCGTGCGCCAGGAGCCCCGCATCGCCGAGCTTTCCCTCCAGGTATTCCCCGGCGGCTCCATGCAGCCAGGCGCCGGCCGCCGCGGCGTCGGGAGGGGCGAGACCCGCGGCGAGCAGCGCGGCGATCACGCCGGAGAGGACATCTCCCGAACCCGCGGTCGCGAGCAGCGGAGTGCCCGACGAGTTCACGACGACTCGCCCCTCCGGCGTCGTCGTGAGCGACGCCTCGCCCTTCAGGAGTACGCAGCTCCGGGTTCGCTGCGCGAGCTCGCGCCCCGCGCCGAGCCGGTCCGCCTGCACGTCCTTCGCGGAGCGGCCGAGGAGCCGGCCGGCCTCGCCCGGGTGCGGCGTCGCGACCAGCGGCCCCGCTCGGCGGGCGAGTGCGTCGGCCCGCCCGGCGAAGGCGTTCAGGCCGTCGGCGTCCAGGACGATCGGAATCCGGGCGTCGCGCAGGACCTCTCCGACCGACGCGACCGTACCGGAAGAGGTGCCGAGTCCGGGGCCGAGGACGGCAGCGTCGAACTCTTCGAGCCGCCGGAGGATCTCGGTCGCGGCCGGGGCATCGAGAAAGCCGTCCCGCTCCGGGAGCCCCTGCGTCATCGCCTCGGGCAGCGCCGCGACGACCACCGGCTCCAGTGACGCCGGGCAGAGCACGGTCACGAGCCCCGCGCCCCCCCGAAGGGCGCCCCGGGCCGCGAGCACGGCCGCACCCGTCTTTCCCCGGGAGCCCGCGACGATCGCCACGTGCCCGGCGTCGCCTTTGTGAGCTCCGCGAGAGCGCGAGGGAAGGAGCCCGCGGATTCCCTCCGCGGTCGCGAGGTAGAGCGCATGCCCCTCCGGCTCCAGGAGCGATCGCGGAATCCCGATTTCGGAGACGACGAGCTCTCCGCAGAGGCGCCGCGCCGGAGGAAAGGCGTGACAGATCTTCGGCGCCGCGAGGGCGACCGTGACCGCCGCGTCCACGGCGACGCCCGCGACCGCGCCCGAGTCCGAAGAGAGCCCCGACGGGACGTCGACCGCGACGACGGCGCGGCCGGCGCGGTTGATCGCGAGGACGACGTCGGCAGCAACGCCCTCGAGAGGTCGGTCGAGCCCGGTGCCGAAGAGCGCGTCGATGATCCCGTCCGCGTCCTCCATCGCGAGCGTCAGCGTCTCCATCCCCCCGGGTAGGGACAGGCTCTCGAGCGAAAGCCCCGCCTCTCGGGCGCGGCGGAGGTTCACGGCGGGATCCCCCCGATAGGCGTCGGGATCGCGAAGGGTGAAGACGCGCACCGCGAGGTCGCCCGCGAGCAGGCGCGCCACGGCGAGTCCGTCCCCGCCGTTGTTGCCGGGGCCGCAGAGGACGACGGCCCTCCGCCACCGGCGGAATCGGGCGCGGACCACGCTCGCCACGCCTCTGGCGGCGTTCTCCATCAGAGTGAGCGAAGCCGTCCCGCTCCCGACCGCCGCCCCGTCGGCGGCGCGAATCTGCCCGGAGTCGAGAATGGGGATCATCCGGGAGATCCCGGCGCGATCCGCGCGAGGGCGGCCGCGGTTGCGCGCGGAAAGTCGTCCGCCATCGGATCGCGCCGCGCGAGGTCGTCGCGGAGCAGCGCCAGGTCTTCGGGCCGGTCGACGTCGTAGGAGGGATCGAGCACCGTTGCGGAGAGCGCGAGGGCCCGGATCCTCCGGAGCGTCGCTTCGAGCGTGGCCGCCGACGACCACGGGATGCTCTCGAAGATCGCTTCGGGGTCCGCGCGCTCACCGAGCGCGATCGCGCAGTAGCCGCCGTCCTGCGCCGGGACGACCGCAGCGTCCTCCCCGCGGGCGACGGCTTCGAGAAGCTCCGCCAGCGCCGCCCGCGCCAGGGCCGGATGGTCGGACCCGACCGCGACGATGTCCTTTGCGCCGCGCGCCCGCTCCGCACGGAAAGCCTCCGCCAGCCGCCGGCCGAGGTCTCCGTCGGACTGGGCCTCGCGCCGCCAGGGGGGTCCGAAGAGGTCCGCGAGTTCCCGATCGTCCGGATCGCCGTCGGCGTAGAGGACCGGGCGCCATCGGCCGCCGGCGTAGAGACGCGCGGCGTCCTCCAAGAAGGCACGATAGAGCTGCGCCGCACCGTTCGACCCGAGGAAGCCCGCGAGCCGGGTCTTCACGGCGCCCGCCACCGGCGCGCGGGCGAAAAGGACGAGAGCCGCCCGCTCCTGTCTCACCCGGCGATTATGGCGCGGGTGCCGCGGCGGGCTCCGGGGGCGGCTCGGGACGGGCGGCTAGCCCGTCTTCTTGGTCGC
>DATIBN010000049.1:0-20909 GCA_035457525.1 Thermoanaerobaculia bacterium
TCCTCCCGGCACTCACTTCCGCCCGAGAGCGCTCTACGAGATCCACGCCGTCCGGATCTCGGACCGCCTCCTCTCCGGCCCGGAGGGGACGTTCAACGTCTCCACGAAGGACGGCGTAATCGCGCAGGTCGGGGTGCAGGCACGCTGGGCGATCGACCGGGCGCGACTGCCGTCGAAGTGGGCGGCTCTGCCGCCCGACCCGGAGCGCGAGCTCGTCGCGCCGGTCATCGCGGCGGCGTTCCGAGCCGCGGCTCCGCGGTACGCCGTCGGAGAGGTCGTCTCGGAGAAGCGCGAGGAGCTCGCGGCCGTCGCCGCGCGGGGAGCGCGGGAGCGCCTGGCGGAAAGCGGGATCGTCCTTCGCGACCTGCTGATCGGCGAGGTCGTCCTCCCCGCGGAGTACGAGCGTGGACGCGTGGCGATGGTGGACGAGGTCCAGAACACCGAGCGAATGGACGTGACGCTGAAGCTGAAGGCCAAGGAGGTCGAGCGGAACCGGCTCGAAGCGGAGGCCGTCAAGGCGCGGCAGGTCAAGGAAGCGGAGGCGGTCGCCGCGCAGCGGCTGATCGCGGCGCGCGCCGAGGCCGACGCCATGAAGTTCATCCTCGAGCAGAAAGAGAAGGAGATCCGCCAGAAGCGGCTGGAGGCGGAGGCCGACAAGGAGTCGCGCGTCAGGCGCGCGGAGGCCGAGGCCGCGGTGATGAAGATCCAGACGGCGGCCGAGGCGGACCGGCGCCGGAAGATCGCCGACGCCGAGGCCTACACGATCCGCGAGACGTCGCTCGCACAGTTCGAGAACCTCGAGCGCGAGGCGGAGCTCGTCTCGGCGAACCCGCTCCTGATCCCGAAGACCTTCGCCGACCGACTCTCCGAGAACGTGCAGGTGATCCTGACGCCCACCGTCGGGGGCGAGGCCTTCACCGACGAAGTCGTCAAGCGTGCGGTCGCCGGTGCGGGACCCCGACCGCAGCCGCAGGCGCGCACCGCGGCCGCCCGGGCCGCCGCGAACCGGACCCCGAAGACGAGTGGAACGAACTGACCGAACGAGGAAAGCGAGGACTTCGATGAAGACCCAGGGATGGATTTCGATCACCGGTCTGCTGATCGTGGCCGTTCTCACGTGGACGGCGCCGGCCGTCGCCTTCGGGCAGACGCCCGAGGAGGCTCCGGGCGCGGACCTCTTCGTCATGCCGCGGGAGGCCGTGCTCCGCGACAAACCGAAGGCCAACGCGCGCATCGTCGGCCGCCTCCCGGCCGGCACGCTCTTGAAGCTCGTCGCGACCGGCGAGCGGTTCCTCCAGGTCGACGTCCCGGTGCCGCCGGAGCCGGGCGGAGCTGCGACGGGATACATCGCGCGGGAAGTGACCGCGGCCTTTCCCGAGGGCGCCGACGGCACGCGCGACCTCGTGACGGTCGGCCGCACGTTCGCGAGGACGGAGACCTACCGGCGCCTGGCGGCGGCGTTCCTGCTTCGCGCGAGCGACCGCCTGACGAAAGCGGGGACCCCCGACCCGACGGTCGACCTGCTGCTCGGCGAGACCGCCGAGGCACTCGCCACCGTGGAAGGGATCTCGAGCTACCCGGCCGGCCTCGGAATCACGACGCGCCCGGACGTTCCGGGCGGTGCGTATCGGCACTTCTATCGCGGCGACGCGTTCGCCCGCGTCCTGGAGCTGACGAAGAACCAGTCCGCCGGTGACCTCTCCGGCCTCCGGGACCGCGCCACCGCCGGCCTGCTGCGCGCGCGCTATCTCACGACGAGCGCCTCGCTGACCGAGCTGTGGCAGGAGACCGCGGCATGGCTTCAGCTCGTCGAGTCGGGGTCCGATCCCGCCGCGCTCGTCTCGGCGGCCGACCGCCTCGGGACGGCGTCGCTCGTGCTCGGCCGGTATCTCCTCGCGAGCGGGAAGCTCGATCCGATCGCGACGCTCGAGAACCGCATCGGCCCGGCGGGGGGGCGCGTCGCGGCGCTCCTGCCGAACAAGACGCACGGAAGAAAGCTGATCGCGCGCGCCGCCATCCTTCGTGCGATGCGCGGCGACGGTACGCGCTCCTTCCCGCAGGAGGCGCAGTCGCGGGTCGGTCCGGTCGAACGCGTCGTCCGGATCGAGGGGAAGCTCGGGGCGCTCGTCCTCACGGTCCAGACGGGCGTCGGCAGCACCCGGGAGCTCCCGCGCCGCACCGTCGCCGTCCCGGTCCTGCCGGTGCCGGGATCGCTGCGAATCTCACCGGATGGCAAGTCCGCCGCGTGGGTGGAGGTCGCCGGACCCAGCACGCTCTTGCCGGTGATCGCGTCGCTCGCGAAGGACGAGCCGGCGCGCGAGGTCGCGTTCCTCTCGGACGGCCGCCCTCTGCGCGACCGGTCCCTGGCGCACGTCGTGGGCGCGATCTCGGGCTATTCGGGGGATGGGACCCGGCTCGGCCTCTCGATCTCGGCGTGGAACGACACGCCCGGACCGTCGCCGCGATTCACGGTCGTCTCGGTCGCGACGGGCGAGCTCCTCTACGAGACCTCGAAGGACATGCGCGCGTTCCACCGGTTGCTGCAGTAAATGGGGTCAGGTCTCCACTTGCCACATGGAGGGTCAGGTCTCCACTTGCCACATCATGACAAAGCGGATTGTCGGTGAGCCCGTCGGTCGCTCAGCGCCGACGGGCGCTTTTCGCCCGCTCGAGAACCTCTTCCAGCCATCCGCCGACGCGCTTCTCCATCTCGGAGAAGCTCGGGGCAACGAAGAGGGCCTTCTGGTAGCTCGTCGGATCGTAGTTCGTGCGCGCGATCTCCGCCACGTCGAACGGCTTCAACTCCGCCTGCGACGCGAAGTTCCCGAGCTCGCCGAAGGACGAGAGCAGCCCGGCGCCGTACGCCTTGACGTCCCCGCCCTCGCGGGCGACGCCGAACTCCAGTGTGTACCAGTACACGCGCTCGAGCTGCTTCAACGTGGCCTCGTCCGCGTGGAGCGCGGCCTCGCCGAAGAGCCGTGTCAGTCGCACGATCTCGGGGCGGAAGAAGCTCGTCGCGTGGCCGATGAGCTCGTGCACGACGTCGGGCTCGGGGGTGTAGAGCGGCATCGACTGGTGCCGGATGTACTGCGTCGAGAGGAACACTCCTCGCCCGAGCGAGCACAGAAAGCCGCGCGCAGAGATCAATCCCGCGACCGGCAGCATCTCGATGCCGGGACTCTTCTTCATCTCCTCGTTGACCTCGACGAGCTGCGGGATGAACCGCTGGTCGAGGTCGAGTTCCGCCGCGCCGCTGCGCCATTCGGCGACCGCGTTCGTTCCGTGCAGCGGCGCGAGGTGCTCCCAGACCGCGCGCCAGACGCCGTGCTCCGCGTCGGTGTATTCGACGACGGGCGGAGGATCTCCCGGGCGGTACTCGAGGGCCAGGCGGGCGATCTCGTTGCGGCGCCGCCGGTAGACGGGGTCGCGGAACCCGGGGTGGTCCGGGTCGAGCGGGACGAGCTCCTCCTCGCCGCCGGCGTGCGGGGTCACGTTGTCGGGGGTCGGGTCCAGGGACATGGACCGGGGATTGTGCCACGGGGTCCCTGGGACAAAGTGTCAGTGTGGCAGGTGGAGACCTGACCCTCAGTGTGGCAAGTGGAGACCTGACCCCCTATTTTTTCCGGAGCAGCTCGATGTTCCCGTTGCTGTTGGTGAGCGTCAGCTCGCAGCGCCCGTCGCCGATCTTCCCCGACAGCGATTCTCCTCCGATCGAACCGGAGACGCCGACCGGGATTTCGGAGTTGATTCTTCCGAAGGACGTCCGCGCCGATACCGTGTAACCGGCGCCCTCCGTCAGATACACCCGAAGCGGCGCGAACGAGGTCTTCAGCGTCAGCCGCGCGCATCCCTCGGGCACGCTCACGACCTGGACGGCGCCGTTCTGGTTGACGACGTCCACGCTCTCGCGCACGCCGTCGATGGTCACCGAGCCGAACGAGGTCCGGGCCTGGACGGATCCACGGATCTCGGTCGCGCGGATGGCGCCGTTGGAGTTCTCGGCCGTCAGGTCTCCCATGACCCGCAACGCGTCGATCGCCCCGAAGCTCGTCTTCACGGACGCGGGTCCGTCGATCTCGTTCAGCGAGACACTCGCGTTCTCGGAGAGCACTTTCGCCGTCCCCTTGATCCGCGTCAGGCTCACCTTCCCGAACCCCGTCCTCACTTCGGCCGATCCGCCGATGTCCGACAGGGTGACGGCCGCGTTCGAGTTCACGGCGGTGACGTTTCCCCGGACGGCCGACGCCTCGATCGCGCCGAAGCTGGTCGTGAGCATCGCGCCGCCGCGGATCCCCCGCACCGTGACTTTGGCGTTGGAGCTCTCGACGTCCACCCCCGCGGCGTCGGTCACCTCGACCGCGCCGAACGACGTGCGGACCGATACGGTTTCTCCGGCGCGGACGCCGACGACCTTCGAGTTGTTGCCCGTGCAGGTGACCCGCTTCTTGACGTCGGTGAAACGGATGCCGCCGAACGAGCTGTCGAGCTCCGCGCTCCCGTTGACGTTCGTCGCCTCGACCGAGCCGTTGTTGTTCTTCACGACCAGGTCGGAGGCGACGTCCCTCACCCGGACCGAGCCGAACGAAGAGGTGATCTGCGCCGGACCGCCGGCATTGGAGAGCTCGGTGCTGCCGTTGCTGTTCGTAATGCGGCTCCGGGAGCCGATTCTCGTCACCGAAACGCTGCCGAACCGGTTCGAGAGCTCGAGCTCCCCCTTGACGTCGGCAACCGAGACGCTCCCGTTGCTGTTGACGATCGTGGCGTTCCCCTCGTTCCGGGTGAGGTCGACTTTTCCGAAGGAGTTCTCGAGCCGCTGTGTACCGCGCCCGTCCCGGAACTCGATCGCTCCGTTGGAGTTCTTGATGTCGGCGGCGGCCTTGAGACCCTGCACGTCCACGTTTCCGAACTTGTTGCGGACCTCGAGCGGCGCGGTCTCCGGCATCACGATGTCGTAGTCGACCGAGTAAGAGACGTAGCCGCGGCCCACGAACGACCACTTCTTCTCGGGGTAACGCGTCACGATCGACAGGCCCGCCGGCGACTCCTCGACGTCGATCTGGATCTGCTCGGAGAAGCGCTGCGCGCCCTCGCGGTCCGAGGACGAGACGCGGATGGCCGCGGAGATCCTGACCGCCGGTTCCCGATGCGTCCGGATCTGGATCTTGCCGTTCGCGTGCTCGATCCGGACTTTCTGCCCGGAGCGCAGCGAAACGGTCTTCTCGAACGCTCGCTTGAACTCCTCGCGGTCCGCCGACTCGGCGGCGAGCACTCCGGCCGAAACCGTGAAAAGAACGGCAAGAACGGTGCTCCAGCGTCGTTTCCCGTTTCCCGTTTCCCGTTTTCCGGCGCGTTTCATGACGTGACTCCCTTCATGACCTCCCGCAGGGTCTGCTGCTTCTCGGCGTAGACCCCGAGCAGCTGCCGGCGGAGGTGCGTGTTGTAGCGGTTCATCTCGATCTGGCCGTTCAACTCGGCGATCGCGTTGTCGAGCAGGAGGAGCTTTTCGCGGTAGGAGATGAGGAGCGGCGTCTCCGCGGCGTCGAGCCGCGGCTGCGCGACCCGCGCGAGGTTCTCGATCGAGCGCACGTAGTCGCGCTCGGTCTTCTCGACGTTCTCGAGGGCGGCGTCGGTCAGAAGGGGATCTTTCGGCAGCGCGCGCACGCCGAAGATCTGGCGGTCGCCGAGACTTGGCCGGAACACCTGGAGCCCCACGAACGAGACGACGAACAGGGTGGCGATGGCCGCGATCGGAATCCACGCCGGCCACGGCGGCGCCATCCGGGGAGCGGGCTCGCGCTCCGCCGGGGCGGGCGCGGGCGCGAAGGATTCCTGGACGAGCGACTCACGGATCTTCGGCCACAGCGCCGGGCTGTCCCAGCTCTTCCGGAGCGACGTCGCGGCGGCCGAGATTTCGTCGAAGGCACCGATCCGCTCCGTGCAGCGAGGGCAACCCTTCGCGTGATCGCGCGCGGCGTCGATCGCCGCGGCTTCCCCGCCCGCGAGCGCCGCGTCCGTGCGGCGGCACTCCGCGTTCACGGAGACGCCGTCCGGGCGGCCGCCGCCGGGCGGGCGCCGAGCCACCGCTGAAGCTTCCTCTTCGCGTCGAACAGGAAGGTCTTCGACGTCCCCTCCGGAATTCCGAGGATCCGGGCGATCTCGCCGTGCGAGAAGCCCTCGACCTCGAAGAGCAGGAAGACCGCGCGATGTTTCGGATTCAGGCGGGCGACGGACTTCTCGAGCGCCAGGCGCAGCGGATGGTCCGACCCGGGCGCCGCCGGCAGCACTTCGCGTCCGTCCGGAGTCTCGAGCGGGGAGCCGGCCGGCCGCGTGCGGCGCCGGCGCAGCGCGTCGTAGCAGGTGTTGACCACGACGCGGAACGCCCACGTGGAGAAGGCCGCGCCCCCGCGGAAGGTTTTCGCGCCGCGGTAGATCTTCAGGAACGCCTCCTGGACCGCGTCCTCCGCGTCCGCGGCGTTCCCGAGCAGGTTGAACGCGATCGACTTCATCCTCGGCGCATGCCTTTCGTAGAGCCTCTCGAAGGCCTCGAGATCGCCGGCGCGGCAGCCCTCGAGGAGCTCGTTTTCCGTCCCGCCGGGAGGCGTCGGGGAATCCCGCTGGCCCAGGCAGACCTCCTTTTCGGGGGCGAAGTTAAGCAGATCGTCTGCACTGCGGCCGGGATCGGTCCCGGGCCGTCCCTTTCACCGCCTAAGACGCACCGAGGGGCGGCGCGGTTTGAGGAATCCGCGGCCGGAAAGGGGTATTTAAGGAACGGAGGTTCCGGATGCACGCACTGGTTGCGACCGTCCTGCTCGCCCTTTTGTTCGGAGGCGCGGGGGCGAACCCCCTCTCCCCGCCGGTGAGAGGCGAAAAGCCGGCAGTTGGTGAGCCCGACTCCGCCCGGTTCGGGAAGTACTGGTACCAGGGAAAGGCCGAGCTGACCCGCTACAAGCTCGAGCAGGCACGCTACGGCGAGCTGCACTCCGGCGAGTCCGTGCTCATCTTCGTAACGGAGCCGTTTCTCGCGGAGAAGCAGGTCAAGCTCGAGCGGGGGGACCCCTCGAAAGGGATCACGGTTCTGAAGTTGAACTTCGTGCGCAAGTTCTTCACGGGGATCTATCCGTACTCGATGATGACGTCCACGTTCACACCCGTCGATTTCGCGAAGACCCGGACGCTCAAGGTCACGTCCGAGAGCCAGGAGTGGTGCGGACAGACCTTCACGCAGCTGAACCTCCGTGGCGGGCGGTACTCGGGGCTCCTGCGGTCGTACTTCGAGGACGAGGGGGACCAGGGTTTCGACTTCGCCCCCGCGTGGCTCGAGGACGAGCTATGGACGCGGATCCGCCTCGCGCCGGCGACGCTGCCGACGGGCGACGTATCGGTCGTCCCGGGGCTCCAGTACGCGCGGCTGTGGCACAAGGAGGTGCGCCCCGAAAGGGCACGGGCGACGCTCGCGGCCGGAGGTGAAGAGAACGTCTATACGCTCGACTACGGGTCGCTCCCGCGGAAGCTCGTGATCCGCTTCGAGAAGGCGTTCCCCTGGAAGATCACCTCGTGGGAGGAGACGCAGCCGGGCGCATTCGACGGAAGCCCGCTCCTGACGACGAAGGCCGTCGCGACGGGGAGCCTGATGCTGGACTACTGGCGCCGCCACGGCAACGCCGACGCGCACTACCGCAAGGAACTGGGACTGACGATGTGGTAGGGGTCAGGTCTTCAACAGGGGAGGCCGCCTTGCTCAGTATGAGTGGCCTTGCCACATTGCGGCGCAATGTGGCAAGTGGAGACCTGACCCCACTGACTCCTCACCACCCGACCGGCTTCCCCCGGTTCTGCTCGTCCAGCCACTTCTGGAGCGGCGCGAAGTAATCCCGGATCGCGGTCGCGTCCATCTGACGGCTTCCGGCGATGGCCTCGAGCGCGTCCTGCCACGGCCGCGAGAGGCCCATCTGCAGCATCGTGTCGAGCTTTCTTCCGGCCTCCTTGTTCCCGTAGATCGAGCAGCGGTGGAGCGGCCCCGTGCAGCCGGCGGCCTGCGCCAGCGCGCGGTGGAACTGGAACTGGAGGATGGCCGCGAGGAAGTAGCGCGTGTACGGGACGTTCGCCGGGATGTGGTACTTCGCGCCCGGATCGAAGTCCTTCTCCGTGCGCTCGACGGCCGGCGCGATCCCCTGGTACCGCGTGCGGAGGTCCCACCATCCGGCGTTGTAGTTCGCGGGCGTGATCTCCCCGGAGAAGACCTTCCACCGCCACTGGTCGATGAGAAGGCCGAACGGCAGGAACGCGATCTTCTCGAGCGCCCGTGAGAGCAGGAGGCCGATGTCCTTCGACGGATCGGGCGCCTTGTCGAGGAGCCCGATCTTCACGAGGTACTCGGGCGTGATCGACAGCGCGATCGTGTCGCCCACCGCCTCGTGGAAGCCGTCGTTCGCGCTGTCGCGGAAGAGGCCCGGCTTCGTGTTGTAGGCGCGCTGGTAGAAGTTGTGGCCGAGCTCGTGGTGGATGGTCGAGAAGTCCTCCGCGTTCGGCGTGATGCACATCTTGATACGCAGGTCGTTGACGTTGTCCACGTCCCAGGCGCTCGCGTGGCAGACGACCTCGCGGTCACGCGGCTTCGTGAAGAGCGATCTCTCCCAGAAGGTGTCGGGCAGCGGCGCGAACCCGAGCGAGGTGAAGAATCTCTCCCCGTACCTCACCATTTCCTTCGCGTCCGGGTTCTTCGCCTTCAGGATCTTCGTCAGGTCGAAACCCGGATCCGCGTCCTTCGGCGCGACGAGGTCGTAGACGTTCGACCAGTCCTGCGCCCAGATGTTCCCGAGCAGATGGGCGGGGATCGGCCCGTTCGCCGGCACGGCATCGCCGTACTTTTCGCGCAGCTTCCAGCGGACGTACGCGTGGAGGGAGACGTAGAAGGGCTTCAACTGCTCCCAGAGCCGCTCGACCTCCTTCGCGAACGCGTCGGGCGCCATGTCGTACTTGGAGCGCCACATCGCGCCCGAGTCGGTGAAGCCGAGCTCGCGGGCCCCCTTGTTCGCCAGCTCGACGAACCGCTGGTACTTCGGACGCATCGGGACCGAGATCGCGTGCCAGCCGCGCCAGACGTCGAGCAGCTGCGAGGCGTCCCGGCTTTCCGCCAGGACCTTCTCGATGGCCTGGATGTCGAGGCAGTCCTTGCCCGGCGGGCAGTACTTGCCCTTGCCGTATTCGCTCTCCATCTCGACGCCGAGGCGCGTCACCTCTTCGCTCTCCTTCGGATCCGACGGCGCCGCGAGCGTGAGCCCGAGCTTCAGGAGTCGGAGCTTGCGCGCGGTCTCCTCCGGGAGCCTCAGCTTGTCGAAGCGGGTGGCCTTCTTGGCGTAGTCGACGCCCGCGGCGATCAGCCGCTCGTTCGCCTGCGCGGCCAGGACCTCGCTGTCGTGGGTGATGTAGGTGTTCTGGATCCAGGAGTTCCGGCTCGCGTCCACGGCGAGCGCCAGGAGCTTCGCCTCCGCCGCGTCCACGAACGCCTTCGCCTCGGCGACGGTGGGGGCCTTCTTAGACGCCTGAGCGGGCGACATCGCAGCGGACAGCAGGACACCGGCCGTTCCGACAATCGCGATACGAAGTTTCCTCATTCGAGCCTCCCGACATCGGCGCGGAATCTATCGCAGACCGCGATCGGCTCCGTGCTACCTTCACGCGCCATGAAGCGACTCGTTGTCACACTCGTCCTCGTCGCGGCCGCGAGCGTCGCGTCGGGTCAGCAGACGATCATCCTCGTGCGGCACGCGGAGAAGGCCACCGACGCGAACGAAGCATCGGTGCCGCTGTCCGAGGCCGGCCGCTCACGGGCGACGCGGCTCGCGCAGATGCTGACCGCCGCCGGTGTGACGGCGATCTACGCCACCGAGACCGACCGCGCCCGGCAGACCGCCGAGCCCCTCGCGAAGGCGCTCAAGCTCGAGGTGCGAGCGTACTCGCCGAGGGACGCGACCGGGAAGCTCTCTGCGCAGATCCTGCTCGACCGATTGAAGAGGGACGACGCCTCCGGAACCGTGCTCGTCGTCGGCCACCAGAACACGGTCCCGGATCTGATCGCCGGGCTGGGGCACCCGGGAAAGGTCGAAATCGGCGACAAGGATTTCGACGACCTGTTCGTGATCGTGCCGAAAGCGGTGGAGCCGCCGACGGTGATCCGGCTGAGGTACTAGGCCGCCCCTCACCCCAAACCCTCTCCCCGCAAGCGGGGAGAGGGAGTTCATTTCGGCGAAGTCACCGGGCTGCGTGCTCGGTGTGGTACGTCTGGTCGTTGATGCGCAGGGTCGAGATCATCCGCTGGAACGTGTTCGCGAGCGCGGAGTAGTCACGCCCGGGCGCGATGAAGAGCGCGTACACGACGTGGCCGTCCGGCAGCTCGCGCGTGAACACGGTGACGCGCTCGTCCTGTCCGGTCACGGGTGACCGCCCGGCCAGAACGACCGAGAGGGCCCGCGCGTTGTCGATCGTCTGGCGGCGCGTCGAGTTGGAGACGATGCGCAGGTGCCGATTCGCCTGAGCGAGCTGATTGACGAGGTCGTTCGTCGCCTGTTCGAGGGTTCCCTGTCCCCTCACCGGCTGGCGGTATACGTCTCCGGGCGAGCCCGAGAAGGGCTCATAGTGGTTGACCACGACGCCGTAAACGAGAATGTCCTGGCCGCTCGAGGTCCGGACGGCTCCCCCCTCGGGGAGGAACGTGGCGCCGTAGCCGCTCGATTCGGCGACCCGCCAGTTCTCGGGATACTGGATCTCGAAGAACCCGGAACGGTGCTGGAACGTCCGCATCCGTGTGGAGGGTTGAGCGATCGTCCCCACCGGGACCGAGCCTCCCGTCGAGGCACCCGTCGATCCGCCGGTCGCGCCCTGCGCGATCTGGGCCATGGTGGGAGCCGCTCCCAGGCCTCTCAGACGGGACTTGACGGTGTCGAGTCCGCCGACGAGCTCGAGCCGGCCTCCCCGGACGCCGACTTTCTGCGCCTCCTGGCGCACGGTCGCTTCACGGTTGGCCGGGTTCGGGTGAGAGCTGAAGAACTGCGCGACCTTGCCGGGCTCGCGCGCCTGCTTCGAGTTCAGCAGCTGGAACATCGTGGCCATCGCCTGTGGGTCGTACCCCGCGCGCGCCATGATCTGGGTGCCCAGGATGTCCGCCTGCGTCTCGGCGGTCCGGCTGAACTTCAGGAAGAGCGCGTTCAACCCGAGGCCGCCGACCGCCTGCAGGATCTGCGCGGTCGAGCTGCCGCCGCCGCCGCCGAGGATGCCTCCCAGGATGCCGAGTCCCGCCTGGGCCAGATAGGCCTTCGACGCCTGGTTCGTGCCGTGCCGCAGCGCGACGTGGGAAATCTCGTGCGCCATGACGCCCGCGAGCTCCCCCTCGTTTCGAACGGCGTCGATGAGTCCCCGGGTCACGTAAGTCGGCCCGCCCGGCAGCGCGAACGCGTTGATGTCCGACGCGTTGACGACCTTGAACGTGTAGGGGAACTTCGGCCCCGGCGTCGCTTCGGCCAGGCGCCGCCCCACGCGCTCGACGTAACTCTCGACCGACGAGTCCCGGAGCAGCGGCAGCTGTCGTTCCGCCTCGACGGCGGACTGCCGGCCGATCTCGACGTCCTGTTCGACCGAGAAGACGTTGAACCCGGATTTCACCTGCGTCTGCGCGAAAGACGCGCCGGACGCGACCGCGAAAACGACCGCGGCGACGGCCGCGCGTCGAAACATGGGAATTCTGTACATGAACCCCTCCTGTCCGTGCACAGACGCACGGCGCGGAAGGGTCAAACGCAAAGGAAGTGCCAGAGAAAAGACTGGGATCGTCCGGCGACGGTCTACGAGAGTTCGACCAGCACGTCCTCGCCGACGACCTCGACGGGGTACACCTCCGTGTCCGTCGCCCACGGCGTGTCCTGGTAGACCTTGCCCGTCGAAATGTCGAAGTGCGCCGCGTGCCAGGGGCAGGTCAGGAGCAGCGGGCTCCCCGCCTGACCGAGCTGTCCCATGTGGAGCGGGGCGCCGCGATGCGTGCAGGTGTCGTTCATCGCGTAGACCTTGCCTTCGACCTTCGCGAGCATCACGGTCCGGCCGCCGTGCTCGCGCATGGTCATCCCGCCCTCCGGGATCTCGGAGAGGGACGCGAGCCTGACCTTCGCCACGTCCCGGCTACCCGCGATCGGCTGCGGGACCCGCGACCGAGTCCGCGTAGAGCCGGTGAAAATGATGGACGCCGCTCTCGCGGCGCACGGAGAAGCGCCCGACGTCGTACGTTCGCGACTCGAGGCCCTTCTGGACGGCCTCACAGATCGCCACGTCCTCGAGCTGGATCTCGTCGGAGAACTCGACCGTCTGCCGGAGCGTCTCGGCGAGCTCGGGCCGATCGGGGTTGCGGAAGAACCACTCGAAGACGGTCAACGTTCGACGCGGTCCGAGCGGCACGATCCGGTTGGTCGAGAAATTGTCGGGATAGACGTTCAGCATCAGGTTGGGATACACCCAGTAGTACCGGGCGTCGCTCTCCGGATCTTTCGGGTCGCGCCGCAGTTTCGCCCCCTCTCGCGGCTTGATGGGCGAGTGCTGGACCGACCAGGTTCCGCTCGTCTGCGTCTCGTAGCGCGCGTAGTCGATCTCCTTCATCAGGCCGGGGTGCACGATCGGGATGTGATACCCCTCGAGGTAGTTGTCGACGTACACCTTCCAGTTGCAGTCGAGCTCCCAGTCCTTCCGCGCCGCGAGCTTCATTTCCGACAGCCCGCGCGACTCGAGGAGACCGGGGAGCTCGCCGAGGGCTTCGCGGAGAGGCGGCGCGTCCGGATCCAGGTTCACGAAGAGGAGCCCGAGCCACGCGTCGACGCGGAACTCGGGCAGGCGCACCGACTCCTTCTCGAATTCCGCGACCCCGTCGAACTCGGGCGTGTTCGCGAGCCGGCCGTCGAGACCGTAGCTCCACCCGTGGTAACCGCAGCGGAACGCGCCGCAGGAGCCTTCCCCCTTCGCCACGGGACCCGCGCGGTGGCGGCACACGTTCGAGAGCGCGCGGACCCGTCCGTCGTTGCCGCGCACGAGGAGCAGGGGCTCGCCCGCGACCTCGGCCGTGAAAAAAGCGCCGGGGGACGCGACCTGGTCCTCCCGCCCGACGAGCTGCCACGTGCGCGCAAAGATGCGGTCGCGCTCCAAGCCGAGGTTGTCGGGGTCCGTGTAACACCAGGACGGAATCGTCGCGGCGTGGGACAGCCTCTCGTCGATCCGGACCTGGCGTGCCATACGGCGAGTTTATGGGGTCAGGTCTCCACTTGCCACACGCGGGGTCAGGTCTCCACTTGCCACATTAGCAACGTCGATCGAAACACTGCCAGAACTCCACCAGTCGGGCTTAGGCCTGGGGTCAGGTCTCCACTTGCCACTTGCGCATCGGCCAATTCAGCAAAGAGGGGTCAGGTTAAAACCTGACCCCGCTAAGATTTTGAACCTGACCCCTCTAAGATTTTGAACCTGACCCCGCTAAGATTTTGAACCTGACCCCGCAAAGATCTTAAAGCTCGATCTGCGCTCCCAGCTCGACCACCCGGTTCGGCGGCAGTCGGAAGAAAGCCATCGCGCTCGTCGCGTTGCGGGACATGAGCGCGAAGAGCCTTTCGCGCCAGACGGACATGCCCAGCGCCCCTTTCGGGATGAGGGTCTCGCGCCCCAGGAAGAACGTCGTGTCCATCATGTCGAACTTCCGGCCGCCGATCTTCAGGCCGTCCAGGGCGCGCGGCACGTCGGGATCCTGCATGAAGCCGTACCGCAGGTTCACCCGGTGGAAACCTTCCTTCAGCGTCTCGATCTCGACACGGCGGCGGCGCGAGACGAACGGAGCCGAGTCCGTCGTGACCGAGAGAAAAACGACTCGTTCGTGCATGCACTTGTTGTGGCGCAGGTTGAGCAGAAGGGCGTGCGGAGTCCCCGTGCTGACGCGGTCCATGAAGACCGCCGTTCCGGACACCCGCAGTCGCGGTTTGCGGGCGACGCCGTCGAGGAAGATGTCGAGCGGGAGCGTGTCCGCTTCGAGACGTTTCCCGAGGATCTGCCGACCCTTCCGCCACGTCGTCATGAGCGTGAACGTCACGGCGGCGGCGGCCAGCGAGACCCAGCCGCCGCGCGGGATCTTGACCAGGCTCGCGAAGACGAAGGCGAGCGTGATTGCCAGGAAGAACGCCGTGATCGCGCCGGCCTTCACGCGGCTCCATCCGAGGACGCTCCGAGAGGCGGCGTAGGCGAGGATCGTCGTCACGGCCATCGTCAGCGCGATCGAGACGCCGTAGGCATCGGCGAGGCGCGTGGAGTTGCGGAACATCACGATCACGACGACCGTCCCCAGCATTCCGGCCCAGCTGATGCCCTTGATGTAGATCTGCCCCATCTCCGCGGAAGACGTGTGGAGGATGGTCACACGGGGCAGGTATCCGAGCTGGACCGCCTGTCGGGTCAGCGAAAACGCCCCCGAGATCACGGCTTGAGCCGCGAGCAGAGCGGCGATCGTCGCGAGCGCCACGAGGGGCGCGAGAGCCCACTGCGGAGCGAGAAGATAGAACGGGTTTCGCACCGCCTCCGGGTCATTCAGGAGAAGCGCCCCCTGTCCGAAGTAGTTCAGCGCGAGCGCGGGCGCGACGAGGGCGACCCAGGCGAGATGCAGGGGGCGCTTCCCGGACCTTCCCATGTCGGCGTATAGGGCCTCGCTGCCCGTCGCGACGAGGAAAACCGCGCCCAGCACGAGGAAGCCCGCGACGCCGTTGCGGTCGAAGAAACGGAGCGCGTGAATCGGATGGATCGCCCGGAGCACTTCCGGCCGCTGCACGACGGCCGCGACCCCCAGCGCCGCGATCGAGAGGAACCAGAGGCCCATGACGGTCCCGAGGGTCCGGCCGAACCGTCCCGTGCGGCGATTCTGGAGGTAGAAGAGGAGAACGAGCAGCGCGATCGAGATCGGAACCTCGAGCCTCGCGGCCGCCGGAGAAAAGAAGGCGAGCCCCTCGACCGCCGCGAGGACCGAGATCGCCGGGGTCATGATCCCGTCGCCATAGAAGAGCGCCACACCGACGAGGCCGACGAGCCCGATGACCGCGCGCGCCGCACGGCCTCGCCCTCCGGGCCGCACGAGCTCCATGAGCGCGAGGATTCCCCCCTCGCCGTTGTTGTCGAGGTGCAGGATCCACCCGTGGTACTTGATGCCGACCACGAGGACGAGCGTCCAGAAGATCAGCGATAGGACGCCGAACACGTTCGCGGAATCGAGCGGGACGGCATGGCTGCCGGCGAAGCAGACCCGCAGCGCGTAGAGCGGGCTCGTGCCGATGTCGCCGTAGACGATTCCGAGCGCTCCGAGCGACAGCAGGAGCAGCTCCTTGCCGCGCGGCTCCCGCGGATACCGCGCGGTTCCGCTGTCGAAGGCGGAGGGTTCCTCGAGGATGTCGCTCACAACTCGATCTGCGCCCCGACCTCGACGACACGGTTCGGCGGAAGACGGAAGAAGAGCGCCGCGCCCTGTGCGTTACGCGTCATCCACGCGAAGAGCTGCTCCCGCCAGATCGCCATCCCGGGGCGCTTCGTGGCCAGGAGAGTCTCGCGTCCCAGGAAGAACGTCGTGTGATCCGGGTCGAAGCTCACGCCGGGCAGCTCGATCGATCTCACCATCTCGGGAACGTCCACGTACTCCATGAAGCCGTGCTTCGCGACGACCCGGTAGATTCCGTGACCGAGGTCCCTGGCCTCCACCTGTTCCTCGTCCGGAACATAGGGAACCTCTTCCGTCACGATCGTCAGGAGCACCACCTTCTCGTGGAGAACCTTGTTGTGCTTCAGGTTGTGAAGAAGCGCCAGCGGAATCCCATCAATCGTACGGTCCATGAAAACGGCGGTTCCGGAAACCCGCGGCGGCGGATGACGCATGATCGAGGTGACGAACTCCGGATCGTGCATCGCCTGCTCGCGTATGCGATCGGTCAGGATGCGGCGGCCGCGGCGCCACGTCGTCATGACGGTGAAGATCGCGGCGGCCACGAGCAGCGGGAACCACCCTCCGTGCGCGATCTTCACGATGTTCGCGCCGAAGAACGAAACGTCGATCGCGAGAAAGAAAGCCGTGAATGCGAGCGACGTCGGTAGCTTCCAGCCCCAGAGCTCGCGCTCGACCGTGAACAGCAGCAGCGTCGTGATGACCATCGTCGTGGTCACGGCGACTCCATACGCCGCCGCGAGGTTGCTGGAGTTGCGGAAGCCGAAAACGAGCGCGAGACAGCCGACGCAAAGCGTCCA
Organism: Thermoanaerobaculia bacterium; assembly: GCA_035457525.1. GTDB lineage: Bacteria > Acidobacteriota > Thermoanaerobaculia > UBA5066 > Gp7-AA6 > Gp7-AA6. The sequence goes on from DATIBN010000049.1 coordinate 16,297, forward strand.
GTTGATCGCCGGGATGTAGATCTGGCCGATTTCCCGTGCCGAGGTATGGCTGATCTCCAGGCGTGGCAGATAGCCGAGCTGAACGGCCTGCCGGGTCAACGAGTAGACGCCGGAGATGACCGCTTGCGAAGCGATGACGGTCGCGGCGGTCGCCAGCAAAACGAGCGGGATCAGTCCCCACGTCGGCGCCATTTTGTAGAAGAGATTCGGAGCGGTCTCCGGGGCTCTCAGCAGCAGTGCGCCCTGGCCGAAGTAGTTCAGAAGCAACCCCGGCAGCGCGACGGCAAACCAGGCGACCCGGATCGGCCGCTTGCCGAAGTGTCCGAGATCGGCATAGAGAGCCTCGCCCCCGGTCACGACGAGAAACACCGTACCGAGGGTGAGGAAGCCGTGCCACCGGTTGTGAACGAAGAAATCGACCGCATAAGCCGGGTTGACCGCAGCCAGAACGTGAGGCTCGCGGGCCAGGTGACTCACGCCGAGGATCGCGAGCGTTGCGAACCAGATGAACGTCACCGGCCCGAACACCGCGCCGACCTGACCGGTGCCGCGCTTCTGGAAGAAGAAGAGACCAACCAGGATCAGTGCGGTCATCGGAACCACGAGGCGGCTCATGACCGGAGCGACGAGCGAAAGTCCTTCCACCGCGGAGAGAACCGAGATCGCGGGCGTCAAGACACCATCGCCGTAGAGAAGGGCTGCGCCGAAGATTCCGATCGCGGTGATGAACCAGCGGGACCGCTTCGCCCCTTCCGCTCCCGATCGCACGAGCGACATCAGCGCGAGTATTCCTCCCTCCCCCCGGTTGTCGGCTCGCAGCACGAACACGAGGTACTTGATCGAAATCACGATCACGAGTGACCAGAAGATGAGGGAAAGGACCCCCATCACGTTCTGGGGAGTGACAGGGATGGGATGGCTGCCCGAAAAGCACTCCCGCATCGCGTAGAGCGGGCTCGTGCCGATGTCGCCGTACACGACGCCGAGTGCGCCGAGCGACATGAGGGCCAGGTAGCGGCCGCGCGGCGCGACGGCGTGCGGGGATGTCTGGTGCGCGACGGCCGGTGCGGCCACGAGGCGCAATCTAACTCAGGAGGTCCGCCGCCCCGTCCCGGCCCTTTTCGCGCGCGAGGTCGGCGGCCGTCCTTCCGGCGTCGTCCCGTGCGGCGCGATCCGCCCCGTGCGACAGGAGGAGGCGCACCATCTCGTCCCGCCCTTCTCCGGCGGCGGAGTGAAGAGGGGTGAACCCTCCCTCCTGCCGCGCGTGGACGTCGGCTCCGTGCGCGAGAAGCTCCTTAACGATCTCGGCGCTTCCGCCGGCGACCGCGGAATGCAGTGGCGCAACGCGCGTTCCGTTGCGCGCCGACTGGCTCGGATCGGCGCCGCTCGCGAGGAGCAATCTCGCGGCCGCCGCATGCGCGAAGAAGGACGCGAGCCCGAGCGGCGTGAAGCCATCCGGCGCGAACGCGTTCGCGCCGGCCGGTTCCTCCGCCAGGATCTCGCGGAGCCGTTCCGTGGTCCCGAGAGCGCTCGCCTCGAAGACGTCGAGCGGCACTCCCCGATCGAGCAGAATCCGCGCGACCCCGGCCTGCCGGTAATACACGGCGGTCAGGAGCGGCGAGACGCCCGACTGCGATGCCCGGGCGAGCGCCGGAGTCGCGTCGAGGAGCCTCGATACCTCGTCCGCGTTCCCTTTCTTTACCGCGTCGAAGAACTGCTCGCTGTCGTCCATCCCCCGTATCATAGGCGGCGTGCGCGACTTCGGGCTGACTCCCGTCGAAGCCGCGCGGCTTCGACGCCTCACGCCGCCCTGGCGCATCCAGAAATTCCTCGACGAGCTCGACTACGACGTGCGGGGAGAGGGCTGCCGATCGCCGCGCCGGGTTTTGCGCGAACGCAAGGTGCAATGCATGGACGGCGCGCTCTTCGCGGCGGCGGCGCTGCGCGTCCAGGGACAGAAGCCGCTCATCCTGGATCTCGAAGCGGTGCAGGACGACGATCACGTGCTCGCGCTCTACCGGGTGAAGGACCGGTGGGGATCGATCGCCCGTTCGAACTATTCGGGTCTCCGATTCCGCGAGCCGGTCTTCCGGACGGTGCGGGACCTCGTCCTCTCGTACGTCGAGGACTACTTCAACCTCCGCCGCGAGAAGACTCTGCGGCGTTACTCCTCTCCCTTCGACCTGTCGCGCTTCGACCGGATCGCATGGATGACCACCGAGGAAGACCTCTGGGAGATTCCCAATCACCTCGTCGGCATCCGACACCACCGGCTCCTTTCGCCGGCCCAGGTGCGGGCTCTCGGGCCGGTTTCGAAAGTCGTCTTCGAGGCGGGGAAGGTGGGACGGAGCGAGTAACGGAGGGGACTACGGCGCCAGACCGGGCTCGTAGTGCAGGACGAATTCGAGGAAGCGCGCCACCTCCAGGATGTCCTTCCCGCGGAAGCGGATCGTGTGGGCATCGGCGCGTTCGACGTTCGGCAGATACGCCAGCACTTCCGCCGGCCGGTAGTTCTTGAATCGGAGCTCGAGCTCGACCGGCGTCTTCAGGCGGTACGGCTTGAACGCTCCGGCGCGCGCGACAGCGCTCCGGGCCTTCTCTTTGATGAGCTCGCAGCTCGCGTCGGGGGTGACCGTGCGGGCCGAGTGGAACCCGAGCGGCCACTTGACGATCGCGCCTTCGACGTCGCCCAGGAGGGTACGCGCCTCCTTCACGATCGCGGCGTCCCCGGTGATGAGCGCGACCGGCACGCCGAAGTGTCCGGCGATCGCGGCGTTCAGGCCCGCCTCCGGCACCGAAATCCCGTTCAGCCGGATGTCCGCGAAGTTCGCGGAGGACATCGTGTGCGCCCGCACCCCCTCGGGGTTCGTCGTCGACGTGTGGTATCCGACGAAGAGCGCCGCGTCGAAGGTCGCGTCGATGCCCTCCATCATCATGAGCGGCCGCGGCCACGCCCGGACGATCTGCACGTCCTTCGGGAACTTTTCGATCAGCAGGTTCTGGCCGTTGCCGTGCGAGTCGGACACGAGGATCTCGGTCGCGCCGGCGGCGCGGGCGCCCTCGATCGCCGCGAGGACCTCGTTCGTCATGAACTCGCGGAAGCGCGGGTACTCGAAGCCCTGCGGGCCGAGCTGCTCTCCCGTGACGACGCCGGCGATCCCCTCCATGTCGGCCGAGATGTAGACCTTGCCTTTGGCGAACAGGAGGGACGGAGGAAGTATGAGAAGCGCGAGAAGCGCAGTCAGCCCCCTCACCCCTGGCCCCCTCTCGCGGAGGGAGAGGGGGCAACCTTCGGTGGTCAAGGAATGACCGCGCTCAAGTGACCGTGACCCCGATCAGGCGTCCGATCGCGTATGTCCCGCCGGCCGCGGCGAGGCCGAAGACCACCGAGCGGAGACCGGAGCGCAGCGGCGACCGCGCCGTAAAGAGCGTGATGCCCGCGCCGAGGCCGAAGAGGCCGAGCGCGGAGAGGATGAGGCTCACCCCCACCGCGGTCGTGCCGCGCGTGAAGAGGAACGGGAGGACCGGGATGAAGGCTCCCGTCGCGAAGAGTGCAAACGAAGTGAATGCCGCGACCCAGGGCGAGCCGCCCATCTCCGAGGGATTGATGCCGAGCTCCTCCCGGGCCATCACGTCGAGGGCCTCGCGGGGGTCGGTCATGATGCGCCGCGCCAGCACTTCGCTCTGCTGCACGTCCATTCCGCGCGCCTGATAAATCAGGGCGAGCTCCTCGGCTTCTTCCTCCGGGCTCGCTTCGATTTCCGCGGCCTCGGTCCGGATCTGGTGCTCGTAGAGCTCGCGCGAGCTCTGGACCGAGAGCCACTCGCCGAGCGCCATGGAAAAGGATCCCGCGAGGAGCCCGGCGATGCCGGTTATGAGGATGATCTGCGGAGAAAGGTTGGCGCCGGCGACTCCCATGACGAGCGCCAGATTCGAGACGAGACCGTCGTTCGCCCCGAGGACTGCGGCGCGCAGCGCGTTGCCGCCCGCCGTGCGATGACGCCCCTCGAGGCGCGCGACGTCGGCGCCCGGCATTCCGCCGCCGGAGCGCTGAATGTGGCCGAGCAGGCGGGCGTGCGAGTGCTCATCGCGGGGCATGCCGGCCGCGCGAGCGTCGGGCTGCGCGTCGTACTTGTCGCGGTCCGCCTGTTCGAGCGCGAAGATGCTGGGCAGGACGAAGCGCGCACCGCCTCGCCGGGCGAGCCACGTGAGAATGCGCGTGCGAGTCGAGGGGCGGAATTTCGGAGTCGTGACTCCCGCGACCCGCAGCTTCTCCGCCCAGACCTCGGCGTGATGCCGCTCGGTCGCGGCAAGGCGCCGGTAGACCTCCGCGAGCTTCGGATTCGATTCGCAGGAAGCGACGGCGTCGTAGAGCGCCGCGCCGTCCTGCTCGCCCTTCCAGTTCTCGAGGAATCTCTGGACGGCCTCGGCTTCCACACCTCGAACTTTATCGGATCGAAGGCTCCAGGGCCGAGGAACGTACGTCGAGTCTAGGGACTCGGACGGGATTTCCGCTGAACCTTCCAATTCCCGAATACGCGGCCGGCCGTGCGCTCCGAGGAAAACGTCCCTTCGATCGTGTCGTCCCTGACCTGACCCATGAACGTCGTCGT
>DATIBN010000050.1:0-48534 GCA_035457525.1 Thermoanaerobaculia bacterium
TGTCGGGGCGCTTCCCGGGCGGCGTATCGTTCGTACCGCTCGAGTCCGCGCGCAGCGCCGACCAGATGGTCGCCGAGATCTGCCGCGCGATCGGGGTGCGGGAGACCGGCGGCCAGACTCTCGACGAGGCGCTCAAGGAGCACCTCGCCTCGGCCGGGCGCAAGCCGACGCTCCTCGTCCTCGACAACTTCGAGCAGCTCCTCGCGGCGGCACCGACCGTCGCCGACCTGGTCGCGGCCGGACCGGGCGTGAAGGTCGTCGTGACCAGCCGATCGCCGCTTCACGTCTACGGCGAGCACGAGTTCCCGGTCCCTCCCCTCGCGCTGCCCGATTCCGGGACCCTTCCCTCGCTCGAGAAGCTCACCGAGTGCGAGGCGGTTGCGCTCTTCCTCCAGCGCGCGCAGGCGGTGAAGCCGGATTTCGCGCTCACGAAGGAGAACGCCGGAGCGGTCGTCGAGATCTGCGCCCGGCTCGACGGGTTGCCGCTCGCGCTCGAGCTCGCCGCGGCACGCGTGAAGCTCCTCTCGCCCTCGGCCATGCAGTCGCGGCTCGAGAAGCGACTCCAGCTCCTGACCGGCGGCGCCCGCGATCTGCCGGCGAGACAGCAGACGCTCCGTGGCGCCATCGAGTGGAGCTACGAGCTCCTGAACGAGGAGGAACAGAAGCTCTTCCGCCGGCTCGCGGTCTTCGTGGGCGGCGGCACCCTGGAGGCCGTGGAAGCCGTCTGCAACGCGCCGGGCGACCTCGTCACCGACCCGCTCGACGCGATGGCGGCCATGGTCGATCGGAGTCTCGTCCGACCGGCGGAGCCCGAAGGGGGAGAGCCGCGATTCGTGATGCTCGACACGTTGCGCGAATACGCGCTCGAACGCCTCGCCGCGTCGGCGGATGAAGCGATCACGCGCCGCGCGCACGCGGCCTACTGCCTCGTCCTCGCCGAGGAAGTCGGCTCGGCGGACTCGGGCGTCGATTCCTCCTCGTGGCTCGACCGGTGCGACCAGGAGCACGCGAACTTCCTCGCCGCGCTCGACTGGCTCACGCGGACGAACGAGGCGCAGTGGGCCCTGCGGTTGGGCGCCGCGCTCTTCCAGTTCTGGGAGCGTCGCGAGTTCATCGCCGAGGGGAGGGATTGGCTCGAGAAGATCCTCGCGCTTCCGGGGGCCGCCCCCCGCGACACGGTGCGCGCCCGGGCGCTCTTCGCGGCCGGCGTGCTCGCCGGGATCCAGAAGGACTACCCCCGGGCCGGCGCGCACCTCGAGGAGAGCCTCGCGATCAATCAGGAAACCAACGACCGGTGGGCCGCGGCAGTTTCGCTGAACGCGCTCGCGGTCCACGCGCTCGACCGCCGGGACGTCGCGGCGGCTCGTGCACTCTCCGAGCGGAATCTCGAGGTCTGGCGGGAGCTGGGCGACCGGGCCGCGGTCGCGCGCTCGCTTTCGAACCTCGCGAGCGTGGTGAAGGAGCAGGGGGACCACGCGAGGGCGCGCTCCCTCTATGACGAGGCGCTCCAGATATTCCGCGAGATCGGCGACGCGACGGCGGCCGCGCGGGTGCTCAACAAGAAGGGGGACGTCGCGCGCGAGCAGGGAAACCCGGAGGAGGCCCAGAGGCTCTACGAGGAGAGCCTGGCCACTTTTCGCGCCTTCGGGGACCGGTGGGGGACCGCGCTCGCTCTCGCCGACCTCGGGAACCTCGCGCGCGAACGGGCGGATCTCGCCGCCGCTCTCCCGCTCTACCGCGAGAGCCTCCAGATCTTCCAGGGCCTCGACTACAAGCGGGGAGTGGCGCAGATACTCGAGAGCTTCGCGGGCGCGGCCGCCGACCGTGGAGAGGCGAAAAAAGCGCTCTCGCTGGCCGGATCGGCGGCGGCGCTGCGCCATTCCCTCGGGACTCCGCTCGGACCCTCCGAACAGGCGAAGCTCGAGGGCGCTCTCGAGTCGGCGCGGAAGAAGCTCGGGTCGGAGGGCGCGGCCGCGTGGATGGAGGGCTGGACGACGCCGCTCGAGAGCGCGGTCGAGGCTCTCCTCGTCGCGGGGAGCTGACCGCCGCTCCTAGACGGCCGTCATCGGGTCGACGAGCCTCCGGACGGCCGAAATGCGGTTTGCCGGGAACTGACCCCGGCGGGCGTGCTCGCGGATGAGGTTCTCGTCGGGTGCGATGTATACGCAGTACATCTTGTCGCCCGTGACGTAGCTGTGGAGCCACTGGATCTCGGGGCCGAGGGACGTCAGAACCTCGTTCGACTTGCGCGCGATCGCCTTCACCTCTTCGTCGGACAGGTTCCCGAGCCCCGGGATCTCTCTCTCGATGACGAACTTCGGCATGTCGCCTCCCGCGCGGATGCTAGCGAAGTCGGGGCGGAAAAAGCGACTCGATAGAATCGCCGCAGCCTCCGATGAGTTTCAACCGGACGAGCCTGGTGCTGGCGGTCGCGCTCGCGGCGCCGCCCGAGACGGCCCCGCCCTTCGCGGTCGGCACGGCGTCCGCCGCGCCGGGACAGAAGGCATTCGGCGCCATCGAGGTGCCGGCGGGAGTCGATCCCGGCACCCGAATCGACGTGGCCGTGATCCGCGGGAGAAAGCCAGGTCCCGTCCTCGCGCTCGTCTCGGGCGCGCACGGCACGGAGTACGCGTCGATCGTCGCGGTCGCGAAGCTCGTTCAGCTTCTCGATCCGGCGGCCCTCTCCGGGACCGTGATTCTCGTTCCCCTGGTCAACGTGCCTTCCTTCGTTCAGAAGGTCGTTCACGTCAATCCGATCGACGGCAAAAGCATGAACCGCTTCTATCCGGGCAAGGCGGACGGCACCCAGACGGAGCGCGCGTCTCTGGCGATCACGCGGGAGGTCGTCGACAAGTGCGACCACCTGATCGACCTGCACGGCGGCGACCTCGACGAGGACCTGCGTCCGTACAGCTACTGGACGAAAACCGGCAACGCCGCTCAGGACGCGATCTCGAAGGAGATGGTCCTCGCCTTCGGTCTCGACCACGTCATCGTCTCGACCGACCGGCCGAAGGACGCGCAGGCGTCCCGGTATCTCGAGAACACCGCGACCGTGCGCGGCAAGCCGTCGATCACGGTCGAGGCGGGACACGCCGGGACGGTCGAGCCGGACGACGTCGCGGCCCTGGTCGACGGCACGCTCTCGGTCATGCGATACCTGAAGATGCTGTCGGGTGCTCCGACTCGGGTCGAGCGTCCGGTGTGGATCGAGTCCGTCAAGACGATCGTGAGCGGCGAAACGGGTCTCTTTTACCCGGTCGTCCGGAAAGGGAGCTACGTCGCCGAGGGAACCCGCGTCGGCTACGTGACCGACTTCGTGGGCCGGCCGATCTTCGAGGCGCGGTCGCCGGCGGCCGGAGTCGTCCTGTACATCTGTTCCGTCCCTTCCATGAAGAAGGGCGACACAGTGGCGAACGTCGGCGTCGTCGCCGCCTCTCCGCCTTGACGCTCTCCGCCGGATCCCGTCTCGGCCCCTACGAGATCCTGTCGCCGCTGGGGGCGGGCGGGATGGGGGAGGTCTACCGGGCGCGCGACACGCGGCTCGATCGCTCGGTCGCGATCAAGGTGCTCCCGGATCGCCTGGCGCAGGACTCCGCGGCTCTCGCCCGGTTCGAGCAGGAAGCGCGCGCGGTCGCGGCGCTCTCCCATCCCAACATCCTCGCCATCCATGACTTTGGAAGCGACGGCGGCGTCGTCTATGCCGTCGCCGAGCTTCTCGAAGGCGCGACCCTGCGCGAGAGGCTCGCGGCCGGCGCCCTTCCTCCTCGAAAGGCAGTCGAGTACGCGGCACAGGCTGCCCAGGGCCTCGCCGCCGCGCACGAACGGGGGATCGTGCACCGCGACCTGAAACCCGAGAACGTGTTCGTGACGAACGACGGTCGCGTGAAGCTGCTCGATTTCGGGCTCGCACGGCTCACGGCCACCGAATCGGCGGCCGGCCGGGAAACGGAAGCGCCGACGGCAGTGGTCGCCACCGAGCCGGGCGTGGTGATGGGCACGGTCGGTTACATGTCACCCGAGCAGGTTCGCGGACAAGCCGCGGACCATCGCTCCGACATTTTCGCGCTCGGAGCCGTCCTGTACGAGATGCTTTCGGGGAAACGCGCGTTTCGCGGAGTGTCCGCCGCCGATACGATGAGCGCGGTCCTGAACGCCGAGCCAGAGCTCGCGCCCTCGTTCTCGACCGCGGAACCCGCGCTCGCGCAGATCGTGCGCCGCTGCCTCGAAAAGTCGCCCGGCGAACGCTTCCAGTCCGCCCGGGACCTGGCCTTCGCGCTGGCCAGCCTGTCGACCACGACGCGGTCTCGTGTTGCGCCGCGGCTTCCGATCCGGTCCCGTCGTGTCGCGATCGGATCGGTGGCCGCCCTCGCGGTTCTGATCGCGGCCGTTACCGTCCTCCCGCGCTTACGTGGCCGCCAGCCGATCGACTCGCTCGCGGTCCTTCCGTTCGCGAACGCGAGCGCCGACCCGGAATCGGAGTACTTGAGCGACGGAATCACCGAAACCCTGATCAACAAGCTCTCCCGGCTGCCGGACGTCAAAGTGATCTCCCGCGCCTCGGCCTTCCGTTTCAAGGGGAAGGACCAGGATCCCGGTGCAGTCGCGCGCGAGCTCGGAGTTCGCGCGATCGTGACCGGACGCGTGACGCAGCTGGGAGATCGGCTCTCGATCGCGACCGAGCTCGTCGACACGCGCGACAGCCGCCAGATCTGGGGGGAACGGTACGAGAGGAGACTCTCGGACGTGCTGGCGGTGCAGGAGGAGATCGCGAGCGACATCTCGGAGACGCTGAGAGTCCAGCTGACCGGCGAGGAGAAGGCGCGTCTCGCGAAGAGCGCCACGGCAAACCCCGAGGCGTATCAGGCATATCTCAAAGGTTTCCACCACGCGAGGAAGGTCACGATCTCCGACCTCGAGAAAGGAATGACGTACTTCCACGAAGCTCTCACGATCGATCCGAATTACGCGCCCGCGTACGCCGGCATCGCCTACAGCTCCATCATGTGGCTGGCGGATTGGTACATGCCGGCTCGCGAAGCCTTCCGTCAGGGGAAGGAAGCGGCCCTCAAAGCGGTTGAGCTCGATCCGTCTCTCCCCGAGGGGCACACATATCTCGGCATGGTGCGATTCCTATCCGATTACGACTGGCCCGGCGCGGAAGCCGAGTTCCGCCAGGCGATCGCTCTGAATCCCTCCGACGCGCCGGCTCACCAGTGGTACGCCGTCTTCCTCGGCGCCCGCGCCCGCTTCGACGACGGTTCCCGCGAAGTCCGTCGGGCGCTCGACCTCGATCCCCTCTCGATCGAGACGAACTTCCTCGCCGGCTGGCGCTTCTACTTCTCACGGCGCTATGACGAAGCGTTGACGCAGATCCGTCACACTCTGGACCTCGACCCGACGTACTTCTACGGGCACATGTTCCTCGGGATGTGTTACGAGCAACAGGGCCGGTTCGAGGAAGCGGCGGCCGCGTTCGAACGCGCCCGGAAGCTGACCGCGGAGGCGGGGGAGACCCCGCCGGAGATTCTCGCGGACCTCGTTCGCAGCCACGTGCAGGCGGGCGATCGCGCCGCTGCGGAGAAGGTTCGCGGCGAGCTCGACGCGCTCACGAAGCGGCGCTATGTCTCGCGCCACGATCTCGCACTCGTGTCCCTCGCGCTCGGTGACGGCCGGGCTGCGCTCGACTGGTTGGAGAAGGCATACGAGGATCGAAACTGGTACATGCCGTGGATTCATTTGGACCCGCGGTTCGACCCGATTCGTTCGGAACCGCGCTTCCAGGACCTCGTGCGCCGGATGGGCCTGAAGTCGTGACCGGAGACCTCGCACCTCCGGGCGCGGTTTCATGACCATCGTGACATAACCATGGTCTTGGAGAGATGACCATGAAGAGCATTCCCGCCGGGAGGTTCAAAGCCGGCTGCCTGAGAATCATGGACGAAGTCAAGGCTCGCCGTGAGCCCGTCGTGATCACGAAAAAGGGCAAACCGGTGGCGCAGTTGCTTCCCATCGACGAACCCTCCCCGGACGTCTTCGGATGTCTGGCCGGAGAGCTCGAGATCGCCGGAGACATCACGACTCCGGTGGTCGCTTCCTCCGCCTGGAAGGGCTCGCGGTGATCCTGCTCGACACACACGTGCTCCTCTGGCTCGCGGCCGAGCCCGCTCGCCTTTCGCGCGCAGCGGCGTCGGTGATCCGCCGTGCACTTCGCTCGGGAGGCATCGCGGTCGCCTCGGTCAGTCTCTGGGAGATCGCGGCGTTGTTCGCGAAGGGTCGTCTCCGATCCCGCGGAACGATCGAGGCGTCACTCGAGGCCATTCTCAAGGCCACCGGTGTCTCGGTCCGCGAGATCACGCCCACGATCGCGGCGCTGGCGACGCAGTTTCCCGCCGACTTCTCGCCCGATCCGGCGGATCGCCTGATCGTGGCTACGGCGCGCGCGGAGGGTCTGTCGCTCGTCACGAAGGACGATCGCATCCGCTCGAGCCCGCTCGTCAAGAGGGTCTGGTGACGTGACCCTCGCTGCCGGCTCCCGTCTGGGTCCCTACGAGATCGTCGCACCGCTCGGCGCGGGCGGGATGGGGGAGGTTTACCGGGCCCGTGACACGAAACTCGACCGGGAGGTCGCGATCAAAGTGTTGCCGGAGAAACTCGCCCAGGACGCGGCGGCGCTCGCGCGGTTCGAGCGGGAGGCGAAGGCGGTCGCCGCGCTGTCTCATCCGAACATCCTGGGAATCTATGACCTGGGACGGGACGACGGTGTCACCTACGCAGCGATGGAGCTCCTCCGGGGAGAGACGCTCCGGCAACGTCTCGAGGAGGGCTCGCTGCCGCAGCGGAAGGCGCTCGAGTACGGGCTGCAGATTGCGCACGGTCTGGCGGCCGCGCACGAGAGGGGAATCGTCCACCGCGACTTGAAACCCGAGAACATCTTCGTGACGGCCGACGGCCGCGTGAAGATCCTGGACTTCGGGCTCGCGAAAGTCGGGACGGCGCAGGCGGAGGAAACGAAATCGCCCACGGTCGCTGCGACCGAGCCGGGGACGGTGATGGGCACGGTGGGCTACATGTCTCCCGAGCAGGTCCGCGGCCGGCCGGCAGACCATCGCTCCGACATCTTTTCCTTCGGCGCGGTCCTCTACGAGATGCTCTCCGGAGAGCGCGCTTTCCGCGGTGAGTCCGCCGCGGAGACCATGGCGGCAATCGCGCAGAAAGACCCGCGCGAGCTGACGGAATCGGGAGGGCGGTTTCCAACTGCGATCGAGCGCATCCTGCGGCACTGCCTGGAGAAGCGTCCCGAGGAGCGCTTCGACACGGCCCACGATCTGGCGTTCGCGCTCGAGACGGCGATGGGCGCTCCGAGCTCGACGACTCAGGCCGCGCCCGCGAGCGCCGCGAGAAGTCGGTGGTTGCCACGGGTCCTCGGGGCGCTCGCTCTCTTCGCCGCTCTCGGCGGCGGTTTCCTGCTCTCGGGTCTTCTCCGTGCCCCGGCGAAGCCGACTTTCCGCCAGATCACGTACCACCGCGGCTTCATCCAGTCCGCTCGGTTCGCGCCCGACGGGCAGACCGTCGTCTACGGATCGACGCGCAGAGACGAGCCGTTGCGGATCTATTCGACGCGGCTCGACAGCATCGAGTCACGCTCTCTGGATCTGCCGCCGGCCGACGTCGTCGGTATGTCGAAGAACGGTCAGATGGCCGTGCTGTTGAACCGCCGGAACAGGGGTACCTGGATCACGATCGGAACTCTCGCCCGCGCGGAGCTCGGCGGCGGCGCCCCCCACGAGATCCTGGAAGACGTCAACGACGCCGACATCAGTCCGGACGGCACGCAGTACGCGGTCGTCCGGGAGCTCGGAACGCGCCAGCGGCTGGAGTACCCGATCGGCCGGAAGATCCTCGAGACGACGGGATGGGTGAGCCATCCGAGAATCTCTCCCGACGGGAAACGCGTCGCTTTCCTCGAGCATCCGTCCTACGGCAACGACATGGGTCACGTCGCGCTCGCCGATGAGAACGGAAAAGTCACCCGTCTCACCGACGCCTGGAACGGAACGCAGGGCCTGGCCTGGGGCCCCGGCGCGAAAGAAATCTGGTTCACCGCGACGTCGACCGGGACGGCCAGCGGAGGCCGGGGCCTCCAGTACACGCTCTGGGCGGTGCGCCCCGGAAAGAAGCCCCGCTCGCTTTACGCTCCGGCGAGCGATCTCGTCCTCGCGGACGTGTCGGAGAACGGAACCGTTCTGTTGAACGCCATCGTCAGCCGGAGCGAGATCGGCGGGCTTCTCGCGGGAGACACGCGGGACCGCGATCTTTCGACGTGGAGCGACGAGGCCGCGGGCGGGATCTCGGACGACGGGAGCGTCTTCGCGGGCGTCGAGCAGAGCGCGGCGGGTGTCGGGATCGATCCATTCGTTTACTACCGTCGGGCGCGGGAGCCGGCTTCGGTCCGCATCGGGACCGGCACCGCGAACGGCCTTTCGGCGGACGGGAAGTGGGTCGTCACCGCGTCCAATCTCCCGGCCCGGAAAAACGAGCTCACGCTCCTGCCGACCGGAGCGGGCCAGCCGCGCGTGCTGTCGATCGGCCGCGTGGAGCACGCGTTCAGCGCGCAGCGACGGGCGTTTCTGTCGGTGGACGGGCGGCGGCTCATCTTTCCGGGAACCGAACCCGGACGCCTTCCGCGCCTCTGGCTGCTCGATCTCGAGGGCCGCGGTCCCGCGAAGCCGATCTCGCCGGAGGGGGTGACCAACGGAGTTCTCGCGCCGGACGGAACGGCCATCGCCATTTCGGACGAGTCGGGCCGATTCCTTCTTTGCCCGGTGTCCGGAGGCGGATGCTCGCCGGTGAAGGGCGCGGCTCCCGACGACACTCCGGAACAGTGGGAGATCTCGGGCAAAGCCATTCTCGTGTGGAATCGGAGCCGCGCGTGGCCGGCGCAGATCTATCGAATCGACCTCGCGACCGGCGAGCGCCGGCTCTGGAAGGAAATCAATCCATCGGATCCTGCGGGCGTGCTCTACGGGAACATCATGCTGGCGCGCGACGGAGAGCACTACATCTACCGTGTCCGCCGCGTCACCGGCCAGCTCTTTCTCGGCGAAGGCATGAAGTGACTCTCGCCGCCGGCTCCCGTCTGGGTCCGTACGAGATCCTGGCGCCTCTGGGCGCGGGCGGGATGGGGGAGGTGTATCGGGCGCGGGACACCCGGCTGGAGCGCACGGTCGCGATCAAGGTGCTGCCGTCCCACCTCTCGTCGTCGCCCGAGTCGCGCCAGCGGTTCGAGCGGGAGGCGAAAACGATCTCGCAGCTCTCGCACCCGCACATCTGCGCGCTGCACGACGTGGGTCGGGAGGGGGAGACCGAGTACCTGGTCATGGAGTACCTGGAGGGGGAGACGCTGGCGGACCGGCTTCTCAAAGGCGCTCTTCCCCGCGAGCAGACGCTGCGGTACGGGATCCAGATCGCCGACGCACTGGACAAGGCGCACCGGCAGGGGATCGTGCACCGGGACTTGAAGCCGGGCAACGTGATGCTGACGAAGACGGGTGTGAAGCTGCTCGACTTCGGCCTGGCCAAGGCGGTGGCGCCGGCGAGTACGCCGTCGTCTCTGACCGCCCTTCCGACGCAGCACGCGTTGACCCAGGAGGGGACGATCCTCGGCACCTTCCAGTACATGGCGCCGGAGCAGCTGGAGGGGAAGGAGGCCGACGCCCGAACGGACATCTTCGCGTTCGGGTGCGTGCTGTACGAGATGGCGACGGGGAAGAAGGCGTTTTCGGGCGCGACGCAGGCCTCGCTGATCTCCTCGATCCTCCGCGACGACCCGCAGCCGATCTCGCAGGTCCAGGCGATGTCGCCGCCGGCGCTCGACCGGGTCGTCCAGAAGAGCCTCGCGAAAGATCCGGAGGATCGGTGGCAGAGCGCGGCGGATCTCGGGAGCGAGCTCCGATGGATCTCGGAAGGCGGCTCGCAGACCGGGGCCGCGGCCGTGGTCATCCCGCGCCGGCGGAGCCGCGACCGACTCGGCTGGATCGTGGCGGCAGTTCTTCTCGTCACGTCGATCGGGCTCGCAACACGTCTCTTCACACGGCCTGCACCGGCGGTAAGGGTTCTTCGCGCATCCGTTCTTCCCCCGGAAGACTCGGAGTTCGTCTCCACCTGGATCGACGCCGGGCCGGTCGAGATCTCCCCGGACGGCGAACAAATCGTCTTTACCGCGAGAAAGGGGGAGAGCCCGAGTCTTCTGTGGGTCCGCAAGCTCTCGGAGTCGAAGGCGCATCCGCTCGCCGGCACCGAAGGCGCGCAGAGACCCTTCTGGTCTCCCGATGGGAGGTATATCGGTTTCTTCTCGGATCGCTTCTTCAAGAAGATCGACGTCAACGGCGGTCCGGTCTTCACGCTCGCGCCGGGAACCGAAAGCCGGGGCGGCACGTGGAACCGCGACGGCGTGATCCTGTTCACCCCGAACGCCCGCGGCCCCGTGCTCCGAATGTCGGCCGACGGAGGTCCGGCAACCGAGGCGACGGTTTACGGCCCGGACGACGCGACACATCGCTATCCCCACTTCCTTCCGGACGGCAAACACTTCCTCTACCTCGTGCGACGCGGCGGCGGCGCCGGGCGCGGGCGAAACCCGGAGATCCGGGTCGGCACGCTCGACTCGAAGGAGTCGAAGCTCGTTTTGAACGTCGCCTCGAATGCCGTGTACGCGGCGGGGCACCTCCTCTACGTCCGCGAGGGAGCGCTCGTCGCGCAATCCTTCGACGTCGACCGGCTCGAAGTGAAGGGGGAGCCTGTCACGCTCGTCCCGGACGTTCTCATGGACGAGCGGTTCAGTCGCGGTGTCTTCTCGGTGTCGCAGAACGGCGTCCTCGTGTACCAGACCGGGAAGGGGGAGACCCTCTCGGTGCTTCGGTGGCTCGATCGCAATGGCGCGATCCTCCAGACCGTGGGAGAACCGGCACAGTTTTTCAACGGCGGCGATCCCGAGATTTCTCCCGACGGCCGGCGCGCGACGTCTTCGATCGTCGATCTCCGAACGGGACAGACGGATATCTGGATCACCGAGCTCGCGACCGGCACACGCCGGCGGTTCACGATCGGGCCCGGCAGCAAGGAGTGGTGCGCATGGTCGCCGGATGGCAACCGGGTCGCGCACAGCATCTCGAACCCGCGGGGGAGCGGCTACGACATCGTGCTCAAGACGACCGACGGCTCCCAACCCGAGGTCACTCTCGCCTCGGATCCCGTGGAATTCCAGGCACCGCTTGCATTCACCCCGGACGGGAACTCTCTCCTCTACTCGAAGCGCAAGGAC
Organism: Thermoanaerobaculia bacterium; assembly: GCA_035457525.1. Classification (GTDB taxonomy): domain Bacteria; phylum Acidobacteriota; class Thermoanaerobaculia; order UBA5066; family Gp7-AA6; genus Gp7-AA6. The sequence goes on from DATIBN010000050.1 coordinate 11,324, forward strand.
GAACGGGACGATCTCTGGATCCTTCCGCTCGCCGGCGGAGGGAAGCCCCGGCCGGTCCTCGCGACGCCGGCGCTCGAGCCCCTCGCCCGGTTCTCACCCAACGGCCGATACCTCGCCTACCAGTCCGACGAGACCGGGAGATTCGAGATCTACGTCTCGACTTTTCCCGGTCCGGGCAGCCGCTGGCAGGTCTCGCAGAACGGCGGAGTGGAGCCGCGCTGGTCCCGGGACGGCAGAGAGCTCTTCTTCTTCGCGCCCGACAACCGGTTGATGGCCGCGCGCGTGAACGCCGACGGCTCGAGCTTCGAGGTCGGCGCCATCCAACCCCTCTTTCAAACGAGGAGCATGGGTTTCAGCTATCGGTACGACGTCGCCGATGACGGGAAGCGATTTCTCGTCGTCGCGGGGTTGCCGCAGGAGCTCTCGCCGATCACGATCGTCACGAACTGGACTGCGGATCTTCGCAAGAAGTGACTCCCGGCGCGTCGCCGGTCACCGCGAAACTGCAGCGACCTTCCCGAGCTCGAGCCCGACCGTGTGAGTCCGGGGGTGCGTCGGCCCGAGCGCTTTGGAAAAGAGGGCCTGGCTCTCCTGCAACAGGTCGCGCGCCTCGCGGACTCGACCTTCTCTGGCCAGACACCCTCCGAGTGCACCCACGCTCTCGGCAATCCGCCAGTCTCCCGCCCGCAGCACCTTCCGGCGTGCGGCGACCGCACGGCGCAGCACGTCCTCGCCCTCGACGGCGCGGCCCGTCGCGCAGAGGATCGGCCCGAGAGCGGTCCACGCACGCGCGAGGTCGGAATGGCCGGCCGGAAGGACGCGCTCGAGTCTTGCGAGCGAGGAGCGGATCTCCCGTTCTCCGGCGGCGGCGTCCCCGAGCAGGAAGAGCACCGTACCGAGCGGTACGCGGGCGTTGGCCGTGTTGGGATGATCCTCTCCGAAGCCGCGCGCCCAGATTGCGGCGGTCTCGCGCAGCAGTCGTTCCGCCTCGGGCAGCCGTCCCTGAACGAGGCGCATGACCCCGAGGCTCTGGCGCGGGAACGCGCTCTCGGGAAGCTCGCGGCCGGGAATGCGGGCGAAGGACGCGATCGACTCCCGGTAGTAACGCTCGGCCGTCTCGACGTGTCCCAGGCGGTCGTGGATCAGCCCCAGGTTGTTGAGCGGGATCGCGACGCGCGGATGGGCCTCGCCGACGCGCCGCCGCTCGATCGCCAGCATCTCCTCCAGCAGCGGTAGTGCGGCGGCGTTGTCGCCGCGGGCGAGGTATGCCAGGCCGAGGTCGTTCAGCGTATTCGCCATGACCTCGTCCGTGCGACCGGCGGTTCGGCGGCGAACGGCGAGCACTCCCTCGAGCGTCGCGACACCGGCGTCCACCTCGCCCCGCTGTACCTGCAGGCGCCCGATCCAATAGAGAGTCTGGGCCGTCTGTGCGGACTCGTCGCCTGTGGTCTTCCGGAAGAGCCGCAGCGCTTCCTGGAGCTCTCTGTCCGCAGCCTGGAGCTTCGCGAGCGAGTAGTAGGTCTGGCCCAGCGTACGCCGCACCACGGCTTCGACTTCCGGCTCCTCGCCGAGCTCCCGGTGGACCCGCGCCGCCGCTTCGTCGAGCGCCTCGGAGACCTTGACGTCCGCGCCGGCCCGCCCGGCGCCGCCCGTCCACGACGCATCGGCGGCCGAGAGCGTGTTGACGAGGAAGCCGCTCACCCGCTCGGCCTTGATCCTCTCGCGCTCGGCCCGCCGAGCCTGCCAGAGCGTCGCCGTGAGCCCGCCGACGAGCGCCACGATCATGACGGCGCCGGCGGCGACAGCGACGGCGTGGCGGCGAACGAACTTGCCGGCGCGGTATCCGAGGGTGTCCGGCCGCGCGAGGACCGGGAGGCCGGAGAGGTGCCGCCGGACGTCCTCGGCGAACTGCTCGACGGAGGAGTAGCGTCGCCCGGGATCCTTGCGGAGGGCCTTGAGCACGATGTTGTCGAGGTCTCCCCGGAGCCTGCGCCGCCACCGATCCGCGAATCCGTTCTCGGGGATCGCCTCGCTCGGCAGCGAAGGAACGCGCTCGCAGATGACGCGCACGGCCTCGGCGATCGGACTCGTCGGGACCTCGTATGCACTGCGCCCCGTCAGCAGCCGGTAGAGCAGGAGGCCCAGAGCGTAGGTGTCCGTCGCCGTGGTGATCTGCCCTCCGCTCACCTGCTCGGGGGCCGCGGAGGCCAGGGTCAGGGGAGCGCCTTCGGCGCGCGTCAGGACCAGTGTCTCCTCCCGCTCCCCGCCCGGCAGGATCTTGGCCACCCCGAAGTCGAGCAGCTTCGGCGAGCCTTCGGGCGTGACCAGAACGTTGGACGCCTTGATGTCGCGGTGAACGACGAGGCTCTTGTGCGCGGCTTCGACCGCCTCGCAGACCCGCTGGAAGAGCGCGAGGCGCTCCTCGAGCTCGAGGCCGCGCTCTTCGCAGAATCGGTCGATCGGAACGCCCGGGACGTACTCCATGACGAGGTACGGCACTCCGTCGTCCGTGGCTCCGCCGTCGACGAGCCGCGCGATCCCGGGGTGGTCGAGCCCGGCAAGCAGCTGCCGCTCGGCGCGGAAGCGGCGAAGGATCTCGTCGCCGCCGAGCTCCTCCCTCACGAGCTTGATGGCGACCTCCTTGCGGAAGGTCGCGTCGGCACGCCGGGCGAGGAAGACCTGCCCCATTCCCCCCTCGCCGATCAGGCGGACGAGCTCGTAGGGGCCGCAGTGCAGCCCGAGGCGGCTTCGAGCGGCGGCCGAGAGCACCGCCCGTCGCTCGCGGGCAACCACCTCTTCGAAGCGATCGCCCTCACTCTCGTGAGCGGCGACGAGCGATTGCACCTCGCGGGAGAGCGCCGGGTCCCGCTCCTCGATTCGTCGGAAGAAGTCCTCCCGTTCGACAGCTCCGAGCTCGAGGGCCGCGTGAAACTGCCGCTTGACCTCGTCCCAGAACTCAACCGCCACGAGAAGTCCCGCTCAACTCACGGGAAAGCCACGCCTTCGCGAAAGCCGTTTCCCGCTTGACGGTGGCGGTCGAGATTTCGAGCAGCTCGGCCGTCTCTTCGACCGAAAGGCCCGCGAGAAAACGCAATTCGACGATTCGCACCTGGCGCTCGTCGAAGGTCTCCATGCGCTTCAGAGCCTCGTCGAGGGCGAGCAGGTCGAACGACGGTTCCACGACGACCGCTCCCTCCGTGAGGGTGACCTGGATCGGCGTGGCCCCGCGCTTGGCCGCCTGCCGGGCGCGGGCGTGGTCGACCAGGATCTGCCGCATGATCTGCGCGGCCAGGCCGAGCATCTTCGGCCGGTTTTCGGTCTCCAGGTTCCGCACGGAGAGGAGGCGGAGATACGCCTCGTGGACGAGCGCGGTGGCCTGCAGCGTGTGGCCGGCCCGTTCGCTTCTCATGAAGCTTCGAGCGAGCGCGTGGAGTTCCTCATAGAGCTCCGGGACGAGCTCGTCGAAAGGGCGGCCGGAGAAACGGGACATCGAATTGAGCTGGAAAGCTCGCGATGTTAGCAAAGGCCCTTCGCTTGAACGCCTCTACTTAAGTCGAATAGACCTCCGCGGATCGGGCCCGCCGGAATGATCCGCGTTCCCTCCTTTTCCCGCATTCACCGATAGACCACCGGCGAGTGTGCGGGGTCCGAAAGGTCAACGGACATGTCGGAAGGGAGCGTTCTCGTGAGAAGAAGCGGGGCCGGGCTTCGACTGGCGGTCTTCACCGCGGCTCTGGCGGTCGTTCTCGTCCTGCTCGCGGCGAGGCAGTCCCGGGCAGCGGGCGACGTGCCCATCAACTCGCCGACTCCTTTCTCGACCCTGGACGGCTCCGCGCTGGACGCCGACGGTGTGGCAAACGGCGTCTTCACCGTGAACGGCGCGCTGACGATCGGCAACGGCGGGTCGGTGACCTGCAACGACGACCCGCCGCTCGCCGGCAACGCCGGCGCCTGCGCGATGCGCTTCCAGGTGTCGGGGAACTTCGCGCTCGCGGCGGGCGCCTCTCTCTCCGCCGAGAACCGGCGTTCGGGAGGCAGCGGCGGCGCCATTGCCATCGACGCCGGCGGCGACTTCGTCATGGAGGGGCCCGGGGGCGGCGCGGCGGGGGCACTGATATCCGCGAAGAAGACGACGGGAGCCGGGGACACGGGACAGGGCGGTGATGTCGTGATCCACGCCGCCGGCGACGTCACTGTCGCGCCGGGCGCCCGGATCCTCGCCGATTCCCCCGGCGAGGCAGGCTCGATCGAGATCACGGGACGGATCGTCCGGATCGGCGGGCTCGTCTCCTCGAACGGATCGACGACGGTGGGGCGCGGCGGCCCGATCACGATCGTGGCCTCGTGCGACCTGACGATTCTGGATACCGGTGTCGTCAGCAGCCGCGGGCAGGACCCGGGGGCCGATCTCGTGCGCCTCGCCGGCTGCCGGGTCTCGATCGACGGTCTCGTCGAATCGACCGGACCGGGACACCAGAATGCGGCGGGGAAGAACCTCTGCAACGCTCCGTCGCGGCCGGGTCACCCGGCGAATTCGACGGCGTGCGTCGAGATCTGGTCGGGAACGACGATCGAAATCGACAGCAACGCGCCGCACGCCGGCGAAGTCAACGCCGACACGGCCCTCTCGGGCGGCACTCAGGGTCGTGGCTGGATCGATCTTTTCGCCAACGGCGACATCTCCGTGATCGGGGACGCGGCGGGGGCGTTCGCAGTTCACGCGAATCAACCGAACCTGACGAACGGAACCGGCGGTCAGGTCGTGGCGAAGTCGCTTTCCGGCAACATCGCGGCAACCGGTCTCGCCTTCCAGGCCGACGCGACGCCGGGCGGCGGCGATGGGGGGTCGATCGATCTCGACGCCTTCGGGGCCGTGCTTCTGAACACGTCGAGCCTCTTCGCGCGCGGGGACTTCGCTCCCGCCGGCGGCCTGGGCAAGGGTGGACGGATATCGGCGCGCGCCGAAACGGCCAGCGTGTCCTGGACCTCCGGCGCCGGCGACGTGCGCCCGACCGGAACCGGTGTCACGGAAAACGCGGATCCGACGAAGGATCCCCGGCGCGGCGTCGTCGACCTGACGGCCTGCGGGAGCTTCGTCCCCGGAGCCTCCTTCCCGTTCCTGGGGTCCGCGGCAACGACTCCGACGCCGAACATCGGCGCGGCCTACTGCGGCGCGCCGCCGGTTCTCCCGCAATACGCGCAGCTTCCGCCGCCCGGCTGTCTCGCCGCCTGCGGAGCGACGCCGACGCCGACACCGACTCAAACGCCGACGGGCGTCGCGAGCACTCCGACACCCACCCGGACAGCCATCCCCGTGACGGCGACGCCGACTCCGACGGCGACGTCGACTGCCGTGGCCGAAACGCCCACACCCACGCCGACACCGACCGCGACCCCCACGGCCGTTGTCGAGACGCCGACCCCAACACCCACCCCGACGCCCACGGCCGTTGTCGAGACGCCGACCCCGACGCCGACGAACACGCCGAGCAATCAGCCGCCGCAGCTGCCGGCGCTTTCCGACCGGACCGTGAGCCTCGGGGACGCCCTGGCCTTGCGGCTTTTCGCCGACGACCCGAATCCGAGCGATCTCTTGAACTTCAGCCTCCCGATCGCACCGGCCGGGGCCGAGCTCGATCCGACGGGATCGCCTCTCTTCCGGTTCGCGCCCTCGGCCGAACAGGTTGGCCGGCACACCGTGACGGTTCGTGTCCAGGATGGCGGAGGTCTCGCCGACGAGAAGAGTTTCTCGATCACGGTCGTCGCAGCGAACCGGCCGCCGAGCCTCGATCCGCAGCCGGACCAGCGGATTCCAGCTGCGGGTCCTTTTCTCCGGACCCTCACCGGGTCGGACCCGGACGCCGGCGATCCGCTGACCTTCTCGCTCTTGTCCGGACCGGCCGGGATGAGCCTGTCCGGGAACGTTCTGCAGTGGACGCCCGCGTCCACCCAGCTCGGTGAGACGTTCGTCACCATCGCCGTGGCCGATGGCGCGGGGGCCTCCGATTCGAAGCGCTTCGCCCTGACGGTGTTCACGGCGGCGAAGCCGGTCGTCCGCGACGACTCGTATTCGGTCACGGTCGGGCAGACGCTCGACGTCGCGGCCGCGGGGGTCCTCGCCAACGATGTCGATCCGGAGGGCGGGGCGCTGGCGGCACAGAAGCTCACGGATCCCGACAAAGGGTTTCTGAGCTCGTTCGGGACCGACGGCGCCTTCCGTTTCCTCGCGCCGCCCGCGCCGATTCCGCCCGCCTTCGCCGTCGAGCAGAAGTGGTGGGTCCAGGACGGCTTCGGCTACGCGCCCCCGCTCGTCGTGGACTTGAACGGAGACAACTTCCCCGACGTCGTGAACTTCCACTACAACAACATCGCGCGCGCTCTCGACGGCCGCAACGGGGCCGTCCTGTGGAGCATCAACGGGATCGCGGGCTGCGGCTTCTACCTCGGCGCGGGGACAGGCCACTTTGCCGTCGGCGACCTCGACGAGGACGGGACACCGGAGATCGTGGCTCTGGGAAACTGCAATGACACGCCGGGGAGCTCCGGGCCGCTTCGCATCGTCGCGATCAACCACGACGGAACCCTCCACTGGAAGGGTCCCGCGATCACGACGCAGTCGCCGCCGAACCATGTGACGCTCAACAAGATCTCCCTGACGCTCGCCCGACTCTCCGCCGGGGCGCCCGTGAAAGTCCTCGCGCTCAAGTGGGTGGACGACACCTTCGGGAGTGACGGGTCTCGCGGTTGCCGCATCTTCACGGGGGATCCGGCGGACGAAGGGGTCGCGTGCAGCGCGACGCTCGTGCTTTCGGGCGCCGACGGCTCGCTCGAGCGCGTCCTGAAGGGTCCCGAGCCGATCCCCAACGCGTATGTCACGTCCGCGTTCGAATATCTCAACTTCCCGCCGGTTGCGGTCGCCGACCTCGACGGGGACGGCGTCGTCGAGATCGTCTCCGGACACATCGTCCACGAGAACGGTGGCGCCGTTCGCTGGAGCGCGCCCCGCGCTTCGGTAGACACGGCGGTCGCGGACCTGGACGGGGACGGGTACGCGGAACTGATCATGCTGCTGAAGGAGTCCACGAACTTCGTCCGGACTCTCGCGGTGTACGACCGCAGCGGCGCGGCGCGCTGGACGTTTCCGTTCTCGACGCTCGGCGCGCGGCTCGTCGTCGCGGACGTGGACGCCGACGGAGCGCCCGACATCCTCGCGACCTCGAATCGCGACGTCTGGGTGTTCCGGAGCGACGGGCGGATCCTCTGGACGCACAAGACCGCGGAGGCTCCCCAGGGGGATGGGTTCGAGGCCACGGGCCACAACCGGCCCGCTGTCTTCGACCTCGACGGCGACGGGTTCCCCGAGGTCATCGTGCAGCACACCTCCGGCGTCTACTTCCTGGACGGCCGCGACGGCCACCAGAAGGCGTACGTCGATTCGCAGTCGGACGAGTACGACTACACCCCCTACGGCAACATGCCGGTCGTCGCCGACGTGGACGCCGACGGCCACGCCGACGTGACCCTCGCGCTGCGTTGCGGACCCTGCGGAAGGATGGGTATTCGGGTGCTGACTTCCGCCAACGATGGTTGGCAGCCCGCGCCCGGCGTGTGGAACCAGCTCAACTACCGCCCCTCCACCGTGGACGGCCGCGGCGCGATCGCGTTCGACGGAACCGTCCCGAAGGACTTCCGCGTTCAGGCGCCGCTCGCCACGCCGGTCGACCCGCGTGAACGGATGCGGACGGCGTTCACGTACGCCGCGACGAACTCGGCGCTGACGTCGGATCCGGCGACGGTGACGATCGACATCCTGCCCGACAACCGGCCTCCGCTCATCACGTCGACGCCGCCCACGCGCTTCCTTGCCAGCGTCGCCTCCACGTATCAACTCACCTCGACCGATCCCGACCCGGGCGACACGGCGACGTGGTCGATCGAGATCTCGGACATCGGACAGACCGATCAGTTCTCGATCGATCCGGTCACGGGACTCTTCAGCTACAGACTGGGCAATCGACTCGACTACCTCTTCGTCGTCCGCGTGACCGACAGCCAGGGCGGTTTTCACTCGCAGCCGATCATCCTCAGTCGAGCCACGACCACGAGGACCGTGCCGAACGTCGTCGGGCAGACGCAGGCGGTCGCGGCGGCGACCCTCTCCGGAGCCGGCCTGACGGCGGGCGCCGTGGTCGAGGTCTACTCTCCGACCGCCGCTGGCGTCGTCGTCGCGCAGGCCCCGGCCGCCGGCATCGTGCTTCCCCAGGGCGAGAGGGTCGCGCTGACCGTGTCGAAGGGGCCCGAGCCCGTCGTCGTTCCGAGCGTCGTCGGGCGCGCGCTGACGATCGCGGGAACCATCCTCGACAGCCGGGGATTCTCGGCAGGAACGACGTCCTACGTCTACAACGCGGCGGCCCGGGGAGACGTCGTCGCCCAGGTCCCCGCGGCGGGTACGCTGGCCGTTCCGGGGCCCGTCGCCCTCACCGTCTCGGGCGGAACGGGGCTGGCCGCGAAGCTGAATCACGAGGCGGTCACGGCCGGAAATCCCATCATGCTGACCGTCGAGGCATTCGCCGCCGACGGAACACTTCAGCCGCTGCCCGCGACCACCAAATCCCTCGCGCCGTCCGGCGACTTCTCCGGCACGATGCCGACGCTTTCCGGCGCGACCATCACCGTGCCGACGTCGACCCGTGGCACCTTCGAAGTGACGGTTACCGAGGTCGGAGGCGCGGGCCGCGTCGCGAAGGCGAGCTTTGCCGTGTTGAATCAGGACAACCCGCCGGATGCCCCCACCCAGCACGTGTATTTCGCTCAGGTGGCCGACGCGCTCACGGCGGCCTCGGACCTCGTCGCGCAGCTCGACGTGGCTCGCGGCGCCAACGATGCGACACAGATGCGGACCCTGCTCGCCCAGATCGTCAACTTGTGGAAGACGACGGTCAACATGGACAAGCTGTCGCGGTCCGCGCCGCTGGCGCCGAGCGGAGGCTTTCTGCCGGCGCTCACGGATCTTCCGACCGCCGGGCTGCCTCAGACGAGCGACGACGCGCTCCTCGTGCCGGCGCTCGACGGCCTGGACGCCGCGCTGGCGGCCATGGGAGACGTCCTCGGCGAGGACCCCGGCAGCCTCGCGGCGTTCAACTCGCAGCAGGCGGCCCTCGATTCGCTGGCGATCGATTTCGGCCGGTTGGAGCCGTCTCCCTACGGAGTCCTCGACGGACGCGCAGCCTATGCGTCGATCCTCGCGCGGCGGCTACCGCAGGTGATCGACCTCTGGCTCAAATCCGTCGAGACGCGGCTGGCCTCTTCGCAAAGCGGGGCGGGCATCGGAACGATGTTCGCGCTGCCCATCACGCTCGCCGAAGTCTCCCAGGCCACGAGCATCCAGGTGCTCCTGGTGAAGAAGCTCTACATGGGCGCCATCAAGCACGTCGCCTACTCGGCGGCGGCGCTGATCCTCCGAAACCTCCTTCGAAGCTACTTCAACACGGGGGCTCTGTCGGGGATCGTCACGGCCGCCTCCCTCTCGTTCCACATCTTCGAGACGGATTACTCGACGATCGAAGTGCTGGGGACGGACTGGAAACACCCACAGAACACGCAAGTGCTCATCATCGGTCCGACCGCCATCGACCTGATCTCCGGGCTGAAGGACAAGATCCTCGATCTCAAGAAGAAGGTGAACAACACGTCCGCGGACATCGACAAGGCCAAGAACTCGGACGAGATCAAGAGTGTCTTCGAAGGAATCCGCGACTCCCTCTCCTCGGCGATCGACGCGGGATTCGAGCTGGCGGCGGCATTCGACTCCAGGAACTTCATGGCGGACCTGGCCTATCGCGGCTGCCTGCTGGACAATTCCCCTGCCTGCAACACCCTCGTCTACAAGCGAGGATTTCAACCCGTGCACGTTTGTCACGAGAACGAGCTGTGCCTGCCGGCCCCCGTCTTCGTGATCGTCTGGAGCACCGTCGACGGCGGCGTCGGAATCGACACGTTCAATTTCTTTCCAAAGTTCGTTCCCCGGTCGCCGTAGACGGAGGCGGCGACCGGCGCCAGCCCACAAGATTTGTCGTCTCTGGACGCGGCGGGATGGGCGGCCGTCCCGCCGCTCCGATATTCTTCCCGCAAATCGTGAGCCTCGCACCGGGTGCCCGTTTAGGCCCCTACGAGATCGTCTCGCCTCTCGGCGCGGGCGGGATGGGGGAAGTGTACCGGGCGCGGGACACGCGGCTGGAGCGCACGGTGGCGATCAAGGTTCTGTCGTCGCACCTTTCGGCGTCTCCCGAGTCCCGCCAGCGGTTCGAGCGGGAGGCGAAGACGATCTCGCAGCTCTCGCACCCGCACATCTGCGCGCTGCACGACGTGGGTCGGGAGGGGGAGACCGAATACCTGGTCATGGAGTACCTGGAGGGGGAGACGCTGGCGGAGCGCCTGGCGAAGGGACCGCTCCCGCTCGAGCAGACGCTGCGTTACGGGATGCAGATCGCCGACGCGCTGGACAGAGCCCACCGGCAGGGGATCGTCCACCGGGACCTGAAGCCCGGCAACGTGATGGTGACGAAGTCCGGCGTGAAGCTCCTCGACTTCGGCCTGGCGAAGGCGGTGGCTCCGGCGACGCCCGCAGTCGACGTCACGGCCCTTCCGACCCAGGCAGCGCCGGTGACGCGCGAGGGGACGCTGATCGGAACGGTGCAGTACATGGCTCCGGAACAGCTCCAGGGGCGCGAAGCCGACGCTCGCACCGACATTTTCGCGCTCGGAGTTCTCCTCCACGAGATGGCGACGGGCAGGAAGGCGTTCTCGGGCGACACTCAGGCCTCGATCGTGTCGTCGATTCTCCGCGACGAACCGCAGCCGATCTCACGCGTCCATCCGACGTCGCCGCCGGCGCTCGACCGGGTCGTTCAGAAGAGCCTCGCGAAGGATCCGGAGGACCGGTGGCAGAGCGCGGCCGACCTCGGCAGCGAGCTCAAGTGGATCGCGGAGGGGTCGCAAGCGGGAGCGGTCGCGCCGGCGATCTCACGGAGACGGCGCCGCGACTGGCTCGCCTGGTCCATCGCCGGGTTGCTCCTCGTTACGACGCTCTTTCTCGGAAACGAGGTTCGCCGTCTCCGGAGCGGCCCCCGGACGCCGACCATCCATTCGTTTCTCGTTCCGCCGGAGAAGACGTCGTTTCGACTGACCGGCGACGATTCCGCACCGATCGTCCTCTCCCCGGACGGTCGAAAAACGGCGTTCGGGGCCGGCGGAAAACTCTGGGTCGGGTCGCTCTCGACCGGTGCGATGACTCCTCTGGACGGCACCGATGCAGGAACGTTTCCCTTCTGGTCTCCGGACAGCCGAGTCGTCGGGTTCTTCTCGGACGGAAAGTTGAGAGTCGTCGAGGCGACCGGAGGACCGGTTCGAGCGATCGCGAACACTCCGAACGCGCGTGGAGGTACGTGGGGCTCGCGCGGGACGATCGTGTTCAGTCCGGACTTCCGTTCGGGACTGTTCCGTGTTTCCCCGTCCGGCGGGCCGGCCGCCCCGATAACTCACCTGGAGTCCGGGAAACACACGACCCATCGGTGGCCTTCCTTCCTCCCGGACGGAGAGCACGTCCTCTATCTCGCGGCGAACCACCAGGATCCTCGGGGCGAGGATTCGGGAATCTATGTCGCCCGGGTGGTGGGAGGCGCTCCCCGGCGTCTGCTGTCTTCCTACGGGAGCGCCCAGTATGCGTCGGGTTGGCTGCTCACCGTTCGGGACACCAGCCTCCTCGCGTTTCCGTTCGATCTCCGCGGGTTGATCGCGGGCCCGGAGCCCGTGCGCGTGCGCGACGACGTGAACTTCGATCTGGGGGTGTGGAGGGGAGGGTTCACGGCGTCGGACAACGGCGTCCTCGCGTATCAGACCGCTCAGGCCGGCGTCGGCGGTCAATTGACGTGGATGGATCTTTCCGGCCATCGCCTATCGACCGTCGGCGAAAAGAGCGAAGCGTACTCGCCGCAACTCTCCCCGGACGGGCAGCGAGCGCTCGTCGTGCTCGGCGACCCCAACAACGACATCTGGGTTTACGAGCTCGACCGCGGTGTCCGCACGCGATTGACGACGGCGGCGCAGGTCCAGGTCTCTCCTCTCTGGTCTCCCGACGGATCGGAGATCCTCTACAGCTCGCAGCGGATGTCAGGGGAGTCCATCGAATTCGTCCTGACGGCCCTGACGTCGGATGGAGCGGGCGCGAGAAGAGTCGTCTATCGCTCGAAGGAGAGGATCGAGCCGACGGATTGGTCGCGAGACGGGCGATACCTGCTGGTCGACCGCGGCAACATCGGTGCACAGGACGTCTGGGTGATCCCTCTGTCAGAGCCGGACAAGGCGGCCCCGCTCGTGCAGTCTCAGTTTCAGGAGAGAGGAGGCCAGTTCTCACCGGACGGCCGCTGGATCGCCTATCAGTCTTTGCAGACCAGTCGAAACGAAATCTATGTGACCCCGTTTCCCGGCGGAGGCGCGCGGTGGCAGGTTTCCGCCGCCGGCGGAACGCAGCCTCGCTGGAGCGCGGACGGACGCGAGCTCTACTTCGTTTCGGCAATGGACGATCTGATGGTCGCGACTTTGGACGGCCGCGCCACCCGCTTGGAAGTCAAGGAAGTCAAATCGCTCTTTCGCGTGAACCTCTACCGCGGTCCCAGAGTCGGTCTGCACTCCTACGACGTGTCTCCGGACGGAAAACGGTTCCTGATCAATGACGCGGGAGAGGTCGGCGTCCCGCGCGTCGCGCTCGTGACGAACTGGACGGCGGAACTCGCGAAGCGCTGAAGGATTAGCCGACCAAGGTCGGGGACGCTTCGGCGCCTCCTTTTCTGTATCCTTCGCAACCAGTTTGGCCCTCACAGCCGGATCCCGTCTCGGACCCTATGAAGTCCTCGCGCCCATCGGCGCGGGCGGGATGGGAGAGGTCTACCGGGCGAAGGACCCGCGTCTCGGGCGCGACGTCGCGCTGAAGGTCCTGCCGGCTTCGTTTTCGAACGACGCCGACCGGCTGCGCCGCTTCGAGCAGGAGGCCCGGGCGGCCGGGTTGCTGAACCACCCGAACATCACCGCGATTTACGACATCGGCTCCCACGAGGGCTCACCGTACGTCGTCTCGGAGCTCCTCGAGGGCGAGACGCTGCGCGGGGCCCTGTCGGGAGGAGGCCTGTCCCCTCGGAAGGCGATCGACCACGCGATCCAGCTCGCGCACGGGTTGGCCGCCGCGCACGAGAAGGGGATCGTGCACCGGGACCTGAAGCCCGAGAACGTCTTCATCACGCGAGACGGCCGCGTGAAGATCCTGGACTTCGGGCTGGCCAAGCTGACTCATGCCGAGGAGGGCTCGGGAGGCTCCCTGACGGGTCTCCAGACCGCGACCGCGGCGACGGAGCCGGGCGTCGTGATGGGCACGATGGGCTACATGGCGCCCGAGCAGGTCCGGGGACGACCGGCCGACGCGCGCAGCGACATCTTCGCTTTCGGCGCGATGTTCTACGAGATGCTCGCCGGCCGGCGCGCGTTTCACGGCGACTCGGCGGCCGACACGATGTCGGCGATCCTTCGGGAGGACCCGCCGGACCTTTCGGTCACGAACCAGAACGTCCCGCCGGGGCTGGAGCGGATCCTCCGGCACTGCCTGGAGAAAAACCCGGAGCAGCGGTTCCAGTCGGCGCGCGATCTGGCGTTCGACCTCGAGGCGCTGTCGGGACTCTCGGGCGCGCCGACGACAGTCGCGCCGATTCCGCGGGCGCGACCGGGCCGCATGGCTCTGGCGGCGGTCGCAGCGGCGATCGCCGTGCTTGCGGCGGCCGCGGTCGCGTCCTACTTCGCCGGACGGCGCGCCGGCACGGGCGTCGCGCCGAAGTCCCGGACTTACCAGCAGCTCTCGTTCACGCAGCAGGCGATCTTCAACGCCCGCTTCGCACCCGACGGCAAGACGATCGTTTACAGCGCCGCCCGCAGGGGAAACACACCGGAGATCATCTCGGTCCGGCCCGACTTCCCGGGCGGAAAACCCTCCGGGCTCGCCGGCGTCCATCTCCTTTCCGTGTCATCCCGCGGCGAGTTCGCGGTGCTGACGCGCGTCCGTTACATCGCTCACTCGTTTTTCGAGGGCACCCTCGCACGGATGCCCCTCGAGGGCGGAGCACCTCGGGAAGTGCTCGCCGGCGTGCGCGAGGCGGACTGGGCTCCGGACGGAAGCGACCTCGCCATCATCCGCGACGTCAGCGGAGAGGATCGCCTCGAGTATCCGGTCGGAAAGGTCCTCGCGAAAACCGGTGGCTATCTCTCGAACCCGCGTTTCTCTCCGGACGGCAAGCGGATTGCGTTCTTCGAGCACCCGACCAAGTTCGACGATCGCGGCGGGGTCGCCGTCGTGGACCTCGCCGGCGGGAAGAAGGCCCTCTCCGAAGGCTATTGGGGAGAAGAGGGCCTGGCCTGGTCGCCGGACGGGAGCGAAGTCCTCTTCTCCGCCGGCAACGCCTACAACAACTTCAAGGTCTACGCCGTGACCCTCGACGGGCGACGCCGCATCGCGGCGGAGAGCGCCGGAGGACTGACGATTCTGGACGTGGCTTCCGATGGTCGATGGATCGCTTCGCGCGACGACTTCTTCCGCGACATGCCGGTGCAAGCGCCCGGCGAGACGACGGAGAAGGATCTCTCGTGGCTCGACCTCTCCGCGGCACAGGCGCTGTCACCGGACGGGAAGACGCTGCTCTTTACGGAGGAGAGCGGCAGCCTCGGCGTCAACTACGCGGTCTGTTTCCGCGGCACCGACGGGTCGCCGGTGGTGCGGCTCGGCGAGGGGTCGGCGCAGGATCTGTCGCCAGATGGAAAGTGGGCCCTCGCAGTCGTACCGACGTCGCCTCAGCAACTCGTTCTCTATCCCACGGGAGCCGGCGAGATGCGTCGGCTCGAGCGCGGCGGTCTCCTCGGGTACGACTCCGCGCAATTCTTCCCGGACGGGCGAACGGTTCTCGCGTGCGGACACGAAGCGGGCCGCGCGGTACGGTGCTATCAGCAGTCGGTCGACGGGGGCGGTCCGCGTCCGCTGACCCCGGAAGGTACGACCCTGGGTGAAGTCTCTCCCGACGGACGGAGGGTGATCGCGATGTCGCCCGAAGGGCTGCGCGTCTATCCGGTCGAAGGCGGAAGCGCCAGCGCCGTCCCCGGTACGGACGTTGGTGAACAGCTGATTGGATGGGACGACGATGAGTCGGTCCTCGTCTTTCGAATTGCCGAGGTTCCCGCGACGGTCGAACGTGTAAACGTCAAGACCGGAAAACGGGAGCTCGTCCGCAAAGTCGGACCTCTCGATTCGACGGGCGTTATGAACGTACGCGAGATCATCCTCTCCGAAGATGGACGAGCGCACGCCTACACGTTCCGGCGGATGCTTTCCCACCTCTTCCTGGTCTCGGAGACGAAGTGAGCCTCGCCGCCGGCTCTCGCCTCGGCCCCTACGAGATCGTCGCACCTCTCGGCGCCGGCGGGATGGGCGAGGTCTATCGCGCGAAGGACCCGCGGCTCGGCCGCGAGGTCGCGGTCAAAGTCCTGCCGGCGTCCTTCTCGAACGACGCGGATCGTCTCCGCCGCTTCGAGCAGGAGGCGCGCGCGGCGGGGTTGCTCAACCACCCCAACATCACGGCGGTTTACGACATCGGAACGCACGACGGAGCACCGTACGTCGTGTCCGAGCTGCTCGAGGGCGAGACTCTCCGCGCGGCGCTCGCGGGAGGCCGTCCCTCGATGCGCCGGGCCGTCGACTGGGCGACGCAGATCGCCCAGGGTCTCGCCGCGGCGCACGACAAGGGCATCGTCCACCGGGATTTGAAGCCCGAGAACGTCTTCGTCACCGCGGACGGCCGGGTCAAGATCCTCGACTTCGGGTTGGCGAAGCTGACGCACGTCGAAGGCGAAGGGCCGGGAGAACGGACGAATCTCCCGACCGAGGCTGCGGGAACCGAGCCGGGCGTCGTGCTGGGGACGATGGGGTACATGGCGCCGGAGCAGGTCCGCGGCAAGGCTGCCGACGCGCGGAGCGACATCTTCTCGTTCGGGGCGATCCTCTACGAGATGCTGTCGGGCAGGCGCGCCTTCCACGGCGATTCGGCCGCGGACACGATGTCGGCGATCCTCCGGGAGGACCCGCCCGACGTTTCGGTGACGAACCAGAACGTTCCGCCGGGTCTCGAGCGGATCCTGCGGCACTGCCTCGAAAAGAGCCCCACCCAGCGGTTCCAGTCGGCGCGAGATCTCGCGTTCGATCTCGAGTCCCTCTCGGGAATTTCGGCGCCCCGGACGACGCCGGCGGCGGTCGTCTCTCCGATCCGGCCCAAACGCGTCCTCGCCCTCGCCGTTGCCGGTGCGGTCGCGGCCGCGGCGCTCGTGGGTGCGTACGTGGCCGGGAAGCGGGCCGGGTTCGTTCCGCCGCCGTCGTTTTCGCAGTTGACGTTCCGCCGGGGACAGATCTACTCGGCTCGGTTCGCGCCGGACGGACAGACCATCCTCTATTCGGCGAGCTGGGAAGGGAAGCCCATCGAGATCTTCGCGAGCCGTTTTGAGAGCCCGGAGTCCCGTGCCTTTGGTGTCACGGGCGCGGACCTACTGGGGATCTCCCGGACCGGAGAGATGGCGCTTTCGCTTCACAACCAGGCAACGGGCGCCTTCTCCCGGATCGGGACCCTCGCGCGGGTCAGCGTCGCGGGAGGCGCTGCGCCGCGCGAAATCGAGGAGAAGGTCCTCTGGGCAGACTGGTCGCCGGACGGAAAGGACCTGGCAGTGGTGCGCAACGTCGGCGGGAAAGAGCGGCTCGAGTACCCGATCGGGAAAGCCCTTTACGAGACCGCCGGATGGATCAGCCATCCGCGGGTCTCGCCCGACGGCGACCAGGTTGCCTTCGCGGACCATCCCATCGGGGGCGACGACGGAGGCTCGATCGCGATCGTCGACCGGTCCGGAAAGAACAAGACGGTCTCGGAAACGTTCGCGTCTCTGCAAGGAATCGCCTGGCGCCCCGACGGGCGCGAAGTGTGGTTCTCGGCGGCGACGATCGGTTTCAACCGCGCCCTCCATGCCGTCACTCACAGCGGACGGCATCGGATTCTCGCGCGGGGCACCGGCGGACTCGTGCTCCAGGACGTTGCGAAGGACGGCCGGGTGCTCGTCACACAGGAGAAGAGCCGGCAGGAGGCGCTCGTGCGTATCGGCGACGAGCCGAAGGAGCGGGATCTTTCCTGGCTCGACTGGACGCTCGCGATGGATCTTTCTGCCGACGGCCGCACTTTCCTGTTCGACGAGTCGGGGGAAGGCGGTGGGAAGGGCTACTCCGTCTACGTCCGCAAGACCGACGGATCCCCGGCCATTCGGCTGGGAGAGGGATCCGCGCAGTCGCTATCGCCCGACGGGCGGTGGGTCCTCGCGATTGCCGACTCGACGTCGAACCCCCGGCTCGTCGCCTACCCGACCGGTGCCGGCCAGCCGAAGACGTTCCCCACGGACGGCCTGACCGTGCAGGAAGCGGCGTGGTTGCCGGACGGCAAGACGATCCTGTTCAATGCCAACGAGGAAGGTCGGGGCGTTCGGATCTATCTGCGCGACTTCGACGGTGGCAAGCCCCGACCCGTCACACCCGAGGGATACCGGAGCTTTCAGCGGGCGGTTTCGCCCGACGGCAAATCCGTCATTGCCCGGGGCCCCGACCGCCGCTTCTACCTCTATACCCTGGCAGGCGGTGAGCCGGTCGCAGTCCCCGCGCTGGCCACCGAGGGCGAAACTCCGGGCGGCTGGGCGCTCGACGGCCGCCTCTACGTGATCGCCCGGGGCGTCCCGTCGCGGGTCTTCCTGCTCGACCTCGCGACCGGGAAGAGGGATCTCTGGAGAGAGTTCCTGCCGGCGGATTCCGCCGGAGTCTCGCCGTTCGGCGGAATCCGGATGACTCCGGACGGGAAGTCGTACGCCTACTCGTTCTTGCGCGTTCTCTCGGAGCTCTTCGTGGTCGAGGGCATTCGATGACACTGTCCCCGGGTTCGCGGCTCGGTCCCTACGAGATCGTCTCGCCTCTGGGCGCGGGCGGGATGGGCGAGGTCTACCGGGCCCGCGACACGCGGCTCGAACGCACGGTTGCGATCAAGGTCCTGGCGTCTCACCTCTCGGTTTCGCCCGAAGTGCGGCAGCGCTTCGAACGCGAGGCGAAAACCATCTCGCAACTGTCCCATCCCCACATCTGCGCGCTCTACGACGTCGGCCGGGAGGGCGAGACCGAGTACCTCGTCATGGAGTTTCTCGAGGGCGACACGCTCGCGGATCGGCTGGCGAGGGGACCGCTGCCTCTCGAACAGGCTCTGCGGTACGGCGTCGAGATCGCCGACGCCCTCGACAAGGCGCACCGCCAGGGCATCGTCCACCGCGACTTGAAACCCGGCAACGTGATGTTGACCCGCTCCGGAGTGAAGCTTCTCGACTTCGGCCTCGCCAAGGCGGTCGCTCCGGGAGGCGGCGCTGAGGATCTGACGGCGCTCCCCACGCAGGCGAACCTGACCCGGGAGGGGACGATCCTCGGCACGTTCCAGTACATGGCGCCGGAGCAGCTCGAGGGAAAGGACGCCGACGCGCGGACGGACATCTTCGCGTTCGGCGCGCTTCTCCACGAGATGGCCACGGGCCGGAAGGCGTTCTCGGGCTCGAGCCAGGCGACCCTGATCGGATCGATTCTCCACACCGAGCCCGAGTCGATCTCCGCGATGCAACCGGCGGCTCCCTCCGCGCTGGACCGGATCGTGAAGACCTGTCTCGCGAAGGATCCGGAGGAGCGCTGGCAGAGCGCCGCCGACGTCAAACGCGAGCTGCGCTGGATCACGGAGGGGTCGCAGGCGGGAATTCCCCAACCGGTCGTGAGCCGCCGCCGGAACCGGGAATGGCTGCCATGGGCTCTCACGGCCGTTTCGGTCCTGGTTGCCGCCGGCGCCGTCGCCCGCTTCGGTCTTCGCACCGCGCCACCGCCGGCGGCGATGCGGTACTCGATCGTGGTGCCGGACAAGTCGGCGGTGCGCGCGGTCGCGGTGTCGCCGGACGGGACCCGGATGGTCTTCGTCGCGAGGGACTCCACCGGGAGGAATCTTCTCTGGATTCGCTCCCGGGATTCGCTCGCCGTGCAGGCCCTTCCCGGCACGGACAATCCGTCGTTCCCCTTCTGGTCGCCCGACAACCGGTCCATCGGCTTCTTCGCCGATGGGAAGTTGAAGCGGATCGAAGCGGCGGGCGGGCCGCCGCAGACGCTCTGCGATGCGCCCCTGAATCGCGGCGGGGCCTGGAATCGGGACGGCGTGATCCTGTTCGCGCCGGCGTCCGATTCCGAGTTGTATCGGGTTTCGAGCTCCGGCGGACGGCCGACGCCCCTGACGCGGCTCGACCCGTCGCGGGGAGAGACCAGCCACCGCTGGCCGTATTTCCTGCCGGATGGACACCGGTTCCTCTACCTGGTTGCAAGCTTCGCCCGCACCGGAGAACAGGAACGGATGGGCGTCTACGTCCGGTCGCTCGACTCGAACGAAGAGAAACTTCTCGTGCGGGCCAACTCCAGCATGGCGTACGCCCCACCGGGCTATCTGCTCTTCTACCGGGAACGGAACCTGATGGCATCGCCGTTTGACCTGAAGGGGCTTCGAATCACGGGTGATCCCTTACCGGTCGCCGAAGAGATCCAGCACTACCCGCAGACGTACAGCGCCCAGTTCTCGGTCTCCCAGAACGGCCTGCTGGTCTATCAGCCCGTTTCCTCCTCGGGAGTCTCCCAGCTCGCGTGGTTCGACCGAAACGGCAGTGAGACGGGACACCTCGGCCCTCCGGCCAACCAGTCGAATCCGCGCATCTCTCCGGATGGGAAAAGAGTCGCGGTGGATATCGTCGACCCGCAGACCGGAAACAACGACATCTGGATCTACGACGCCGCGGGTGGGATCCCGACTCGGTTCACCTCCAACCCCGCCTTCGACAACCAGCCGATCTGGTCTCCGGACGGAAGCCGGATCTTCTTCATGTCCCTTCGGAGCAAGCATCCCGACCTTTACCTGAAGATCGCGAGCGGAGCGGCAGACGAAGAGCTCATTCTCGAGTCGGAGGCCGCCAAGTATCCGACCGACTGGTCTCCGGACGGACGGTTCCTCCTCTTTCGCTCCCTCGATCCCGGCACGAACTTCGAGCTCTGGACGATGGGCGTTGGCGGCGACCGCAAACCGACTCCGTTCCTCAAGGCCAGCTTCGGAGTGAGCCACGGGCAGTTCTCTCCGGACGGGCGATGGGTCGCATACAACTCGAACGAGTCGGGGAAGTGGGAGATCTACGTGAGCTCCTTTCCGGGGCCGGGAGGAACGTGGCGGGTTTCGATGGCTGGAGGCTCCGAGCCGAGATGGCGCCGCGACGGAAAGGAGCTTTTCTACCTCGCACCCGACGGGAAACTCATGGCCGTCGCCGTGAAGGAAGGCCCGACCTTCGACGCGGACGCGGTAACGCCCCTCTTCTCGACCCGCCTGCGACAGCACGTGTCCTCCGGCGATCTTTTCACATACGACGTCGCAGCCGACGGCCAGCGCTTCCTGCTGAACACGGACGTGGGCGAAGTCACATCCTCGCCACTGACGGTCGTCCTCAACTGGACGGCGGACCTGAAAAGTAAGTGACGCTCTCCGCAGGTTCCCGTCTCGGTCCCTACGAGATCGTCTCGCCGCTCGGCGCCGGCGGCATGGGGGAGGTCTACCGGGCGAAGGACCCGCGGCTGGGACGTGAGGTCGCAGTCAAGGTGCTGCCGGCGTCGTTCTCGAAAGACCCGGACCGGTTGCGTCGTTTCGAGCACGAGGCCCGCGCGGCGGGGCTCCTGAACCACCCGAACATCACGTCGGTCTTCGACATCGGCTCTCACGACGGGGCACCGTACGTCGTCACCGAGCTCCTGGAAGGGGAGACACTGCGGAGCCGTCTGGCCACCGGCGCGCTGTCCACGCGCAAGGCGCTCGACTACGCGATCCAGATCGCGCGAGGTCTGGCCGCCGCGCACGAGAAGGGGATCGTCCACCGGGATCTGAAACCCGAGAACCTCTTCGTGACGAAAGACGGAAGGATCAAGATCCTCGACTTCGGGCTCGCGAAGCTGAAGCAGCTGGAGTCCGGCGAGGAGCTCAAGACCGATATCCCGACGGGCACCGTCGGTACGGAGCCCGGCGTCGTGCTCGGGACGATGGGATACATGTCCCCCGAGCAGGTGCGGGGCAAGCCCGCGGACTATCGGTCGGACCTGTTCGCGTTCGGCGCGATCCTCTTCGAGATGCTGTCCGGGCAGCGCGCGTTCCGGGGGGACACGGCGGCGGACACGATGTCGGCGATCCTGACGAAGGAGCCGCCGGATCTCTCGACGACCAACCGGGACATCCATCCGGGTCTCGACCGGATCGTGCGGCACTGCCTCGAGAAGAATCCGGAAGAGCGGTTCCATTCGGCGCACGATCTCGCGTTCGACCTGGAGGCGCTTTCCGGCGTGTCGGCGGCCGGCGCAATCGCCGCGGAGCCCGCGGCTCGGAAGCGCCTGCGGCTCCTCCCAGTCCTCGTGCCCCTGGCGTTCGTTCTGGGGGCAGTCGCGGCGCTCCTCGCCGGCCGCCGCCTCTGGCAACGAGAGCCTCCTTCGTTCCACCAGCTCACGTTCCGCCGTGGAGAGATCCTTTCGGCGCGGTTTGCGCCGGATGGGCAGACGATCCTCTATTCGGCCGCCTGGGAGGGAAAGCCGGTCGAGGTCTTCCAGAGCCGCCGCGAGCGGCCGGAGTCGCGGCCCTTCGGGCTCCTCGGCGTCGATGTCCTCGGTATCTCCCGTTCCGGCGAGATCGCGGTCTCGTTGAACCGTCACCCCTCGGGTCCCTTCCTCCGCAGCGGCATGCTCGCGCAGATGGGGGTCTCGGGCGGCGGAGCCCCGCGGGAGATCCTGGACGACGTTCAGTGGGCCGACTGGGGGCCCGACAACGCCAGGCTGGCGGTCGTCCGCGAAGTCCGGGGGAGGACACATCTGGAGTTCCCGATCGGCACGAAGCTCTACGAAACCGGCGGCTGGATCAGCCATCCGCGGGTCTCGCCGAAGGGAGACCTCGTCGCTTTCATCGACCATCCCGCGCTCGGAGACGACGGAGGAACCGTCGTCACGGTCGACCGCGCCGGAAAGACCCGGACGATCTCGGAGCTCTTCGCCACCAATCAGGGGCTGGCCTGGTCTGCGGGAGGCGACGAGGTTCTCTTCACCGCAGCGCCGTTCGGCTTCAACCGCGGCGTTTATGCGGCCACACTCGCCGGGCGACAGAGGCTCCTGTCGCGGGTGACCGGGAACCTGACGCTTCAGGATGTGTCTCACGACGGGCTCGTGCTCCTTTCTCACGACGTACTTCGATCGGGCGCGCTCGCCGGAGTCGCCGGAGACGCGAGGGAACGAGACCTTTCCTGGCTCGACTGGTCCAATGTCGGAGGCCTGTCCGGGGACGGGAAGACGGTCCTGATCAACGAGTCGGGCGAGGGCGGCGGGCCGGGCTACTCCGTCTATGCACGCAACGTGGACGGATCTCCCGCGGTCCGCCTGGGCGAAGGCAACGGGCAGGCGTTCTCGCCCGACGGAAAATGGGCACTCGCGATCGTCCGAACGGCTTCGGATCCTCAGTTCGTGCTTCTCCCCGTCGGGCCCGGGGAGCCGCGGTTCCTTTCCAAGGAGAACGTCCGCGTCCGCGCGGCGGCCTTCCTGCCCGATGGAGATCGGATCGTGTTCGGAGCGTCGGAGCCGGGACACGGCGAGCGGATCTTCGTGCGTTCACTCGCGGGCGGACCGATCCGGCCGATCAGCCCGGAGGGATATCGCGGGCAGTACCGGACGGTGTCGCCCGACGGACGCTTCATTCTGGCGCGCGGTCCGGACGGCAAGACCTATCTCTATCCGATTGGAGGTGGAGAGCCGTCGGCCGTGCCGGGTCTCGGGCCGCTGGACCTCGCGACGAGCTGGGGCCAGGACGGAAAGCTCCTGGTCTACAAGCGGGGAGAGCTGCCCTTGCGGGTGAACCTTCTCGACGTGCGAACCGGCGAGAAGGAGCTCTGGAAAACGTTGATCCCGGGGGATGCATCCGGGGTTCAGGGCATCACCCCCGTGCTCACGACACCCGATCGGCGGACGTACGCCTACACGTACACGCGCGTTCTTTCCGATCTCTACCTGGTCGACGGGTTGAAATGACGCTCGCGTCGGGATCCCGCCTCGGTCCCTACGAGATCGTCTCGCCTCTGGGCGCGGGCGGGATGGGTGAGGTGTATCGCGCGAAGGACCCGCGGCTGGGACGCGAGGTCGCGGTCAAGGTACTGCCGGCGTCGTTCTCGAAAGACCCGGACCGGTTACGTCGTTTCGAGCACGAGGCGAGGGCGGCGGGGCTCCTGAACCACCCGAACATCACGTCGGTCTTCGACATCGGCTCTCACGACGGGGCACCGTACGTCGTCACCGAGCTTCTCGAGGGCGAGACGTTGAGAAGCCGGCTTGCCACCGGAGCGCTCTCGACTACGCGATCCAGATCACTCGCGGCCTGGCCGCCGCGCACGAGAAGGGGATCGTCCACCGGGACCTGAAGCCCGAGAACCTGTTCGTGACGAAAGACGGACGGATCAAGATCCTCGACTTCGGGCTCGCGAAGCTGAAGCAGCTGGAGTCCGGCGAGGAGCTGAAGACCGATATCCCGACGGGCACCGTCGGTACGGAGCCCGGCGTCGTGCTCGGGACGATGGGCTACATGTCACCCGAGCAGGTCCGCGGGAAGCCCGCGGACTATCGGTCGGACCTGTTCGCGTTCGGCGCGATCCTCTTCGAGATGCTGTCCGGGCAGCGCGCCTTCCGGGGGGACACGGCGGCGGACACGATGTCGGCGATCCTGACGAAGGAGCCGCCGGATCTCTCGACGACCAACCGGGACATCCATCCGGGTCTCGACCGGATCGTGCGGCACTGCCTGGAGAAGAACCCGGAGGAGCGGTTCCACTCCGCCCACGACCTCGCGTTCGATCTCGAGGCGCTGTCCGGGATCTCGACGCCGTCGGCCGCAGTCCGTCCGGGAGTCGGGACGAGAAAGAGGACGTGGCTCTTGCCGGCGCTCCTCGCTGGTGTTTCGGTACTGGCGACGGGTGGGGCCATCGGGTTCGTCGCCGGCAAGAAGGCGGGCTTCGTGCCGCCGCCGGCCTTCCAGCAGCTCACGTTCCGCCGGGGCGAGCTCGTCTCCGCGCGCTTTGCCCCGGACGGCCAGACGGTCCTCTACTCCTCGGCGTGGGACGGAAAGCCGATGGAGATCTTCGCCGCCCGGACCGACCGGCCCGAGTCCCGCGTCTTCGGACTCGCGGCCGCGGAGGTCCTCTCGATCTCGCGGTCCGGTGAGATGCTTGTGTCTTTGAACCGCCACGTCGTGGAGCCGTTCATCCGGAGTGGAACGCTCGCCGAGGTGGGTGTCAGCGGCGGTGTCGCCCCGCGCGAGCTCGCGACCGATGTCCAGTGGGCTGACTGGTCTCCGGACGGTTCGACCATCGCGATCGTGCGGGACCTAAACCAGCGCAACCAGCTCGAATATCCGATCGGTCGCGTCATCTACCAGACTGCCGGCTGGGTCAGCCACCCCAGAATCGCGCCGGACGGCCGTTCCGTGGCGTTCCTTGACCATCCACTCCGCCGCGACGACGGCGCCTCCGTGGCGATCGTGGACAAAGACGGCAAGAAGCGCACGCTCACGGGTCCGTTCGCGTCGTCGTACGGCCTCGCGTGGAGGCCGGACGGGAAGGAAGTCTGGTTCACCGCGGCGAAGATCGGCGCCAACCGTGCCATTCACGCGGTCTCACTCTCGACCAGCGAGCGGCTGATCGCTCGGGTCACGCAGAGCCTCACGATCCAGGACGTCGCGCGGGATGGAAGCGCCCTGGTGTCCCACGACTCTTTCCGTATCGGAATCCAGGGGCGGAGCCCGGACGAAGACAAGGAGCGAGAGCTCGCCTGGCTCGACTGGTCAGCGCTGTTCGACGTCACGAACGACGGAAAGACCATCCTGTTCTCCGAAACGGGCGAAGGCTCCGGGCCGGGATACTCCGTCTTCATGAGAGGCACGGACGGTTCCGCACCGGTCCGCCTGGGGGAAGGCGTCGGTCTTTCCTTCTCACCCGACGGAAAGTGGGTTGTGGCGATCACGGCCAAGGCGGAGCCTCCCCAGCTCGTGCTCTATCCGACGGGAGCCGGAGAGAAGAAAGTCCTGCCGACCGGAGATCTCGCGGTGGAAGCCGCCGCGGGTTTCACGCCGGACGGCCGCGTGCTCGTGTTCAACGCGAGCGAGGCGGGCCGCGGGACGCGCGTCTTTCTCATTGAGGTGCCCGGCGGCAAGCCGAGGGCGTTGACCCCGGAGGGATATCGGTCATTTTTCAGCGGTGTTTCGCCCGACGGGAAGGTCGTCCTTGCCGCGGGGCCCGACCAGAAACGCTACCTGTACCCCATGTCCGGCGGAGAACCGGTCGCGGTTTCCGGTCTCCAGCCGGACGAGACGCCCGCAAGATGGAGCGCCGACGGACGATTTCTCTACGTGTACCGTCGCCGGGATCTCCCCGTGCGAGTGTCCAGGCTCGAGATCGCTACGGGAAAGAGGGAGCCGTGGAAAGAGCTGATGCCCTCGGACGGCGCGGGTGTCGTCGACCTTTCGCCGGTCCTTCCGACGCGCGACGGCCGCGCTTACGTCTACGGATACTCGCGAAAGCTTTCGGACCTGTACTTGCTGGACGGGATCAAGTGAGCGCCCGATGACGCTCTCCGCCGGCTCGCGGCTCGGTCCCTACGAGATCGTCTCGCCTCTGGGCGCGGGCGGGATGGGTGAGGTGTATCGCGCGAAGGATCCGCGGCTCGGGCGCGAGGTCGCGGTCAAAGTCCTGCCGGCGTCGTTCTCCAACGACCCGGATCGCCTGCGCCGCTTCGAGCAAGAGGCGCGCGCGGCGGGGATCCTGAACCACCCGAATATCACGGCGGTCTACGACATCGGATCGCACGACGGCGCGCCGTACGTGGTCACGGAGCTCCTGGAAGGCGAAACGCTTCGGAGCCGCCTGTCGACGGGTTCGCTTCCGACCCGTAAGTCGCTCGACTACGCGATCCAGATCGCGCGGGGGCTTGCGGCCGCGCACGAGAAGGGCATCGTCCACCGGGACCTGAAGCCCGAGAACCTCTTCGTGACGAAAGACGGCCGGGTCAAGATCCTCGACTTCGGGCTGGCGAAGCTGAAGCAGGCCGAGGCGGGCGGCGAGGGCGAGACGAACCTGCCGACCGGCACCGCAGGGACCGAGCCGGGCGTCGTGCTCGGCACGATGGGCTACATGTCTCCGGAGCAGGTGCGGGGTCGCCCGGCGGACCAGCGGTCCGACATTTTCTCCTTCGGGGCGATCCTGCACGAGATGCTCTCAGGCCGCCGCGCGTTCCAGGGGGACACCGCCGCGGACACGATCACAGCGATCCTGACGAAGGAGCCGCCGGACCTTTCCTCGACGAACCGCGACGTCCACCCCGGCCTCGATCGGATCATCCGCCACGCGCTCGAAAAGAATCCCGAAGAGCGTTTCCAGTCGGCGCGCGACCTCGCATTCGACCTCGAGGCCCTTTCGGGAATCTCCACGACGAGCGCGATCACTCCGACAGCCGTCGCGCGCGCGCGACGCCGCAGTCTGATCGGCCCGATTGCCGTTGCGGCGGGGATTGCCTCCGCGATCGCGCTGGGTTTCGTCCTCGGCCGGCAGACGGGAGTCAACGCTCCGCCGACGTTCCGCCAGCTCACGTTCCGTCGCGGCACCATCGGAGCCGCCCGGTTTGGTGCGGATGGGCAGACGATCGTTTACAGCGCCGCGTGGGAAGGCAGGGAGCTTGAGCCCTTCGTGGCGCGCTCGGAGACTCCCGAGTCGAGACCCTTCGGGATCGCCGGAGCCGAAGTACTCGGCGTCTCCCGGGCGGGCGAGATCGCTTTTTCGCTCCGGAGCCGCGAGTCCCTGCCGTTCAACCAGTCCGGGACGCTCGCCCGGGCCACCCTCGCCGGCGGCTCGGCGCCCCGGGAGGTGCTCGAAGACGTCCTGTGGGCGGACTGGAGCCCCGACGGAGGCACCCTCGCAGTCGTGCGTCCCGTCGGAACGAAGGTCCGCCTGGAGTATCCGATCGGCAAGACGATCATCGAGACCGACGGGTGGATCGGCCATCCCCGTGTGTCCCCGAACGGCGACCGGATCGCCTTCCTCGACCACCCGACCCGGGGCGACAACGGCGGCACCGTCGCCGTCGTCGACCGGGCGGGAAAGAAAACGACGATCTCGACCCTGTTCGCCTCGTCCGGCGGCCTCGCGTGGTCCCCCGACGGCGCCGAAGTCTGGTTCACCGCGGCTCCGGTCGGCGCGAACCAGGCGATCTATGCGGCGAGCCTTTCCGGGAAGACGCGCCCCCTGACCCGCGTCACCGGCTCTCTGACGCTGCAGGACGTCGCGCCCGACGGTCGCGCGCTCGTCACCCACGACAATCTGCGGATCGGGATCGTTGGCCAGCTCGCGGGGGAGGATCGGCAGCGCGATCTTTCCTGGCTCGACTGGGGCACGGTGCGGGACGTTTCGCCCGACGGAAAGATGGTTCTCTTCGAGGAGTCGGGAGAGGGCGGAGGCGCCGGCTACTCGGTGTACGTCCGGGGCCTCGATGGCTCGCCCGCAATCCGGCTGGGAGAAGGCGGCGCGCAGACGTTCCTGCCCGACGGAAAGTCGGTCCTGGCGATCGCGCATCCGACGACCGAGACCCGCGTCGTCATCTATCCCATCGGGGCCGGCGAGTCCCGGACGCTGCCCACCCCCGGATTGAACGTCGATCGCGCTCTCGCGCATCCCGACGGGCGGCGGGTTCTTCTCCAGGCGCGGGAGCAGGGACGGGGGACCCGGCTCTATCTGCAGGATCTCGCCGGAGGCAACGCGCGCCCCTTCACTCCCGAGGGGTATCGAACGTTGGGGATCGAGGCCCTTTCTTCCGACGGGACGGCCGTTATGACCGTCGGGCCGGACCGCAAGGTCTACCTCTATCGGCTGGCCGGGGGTGAGCCGATCTCGCCGCCTGGCTTGACCAACGACGACGGAGTGGTCGCGTGGGCAGTCGACTCGAGGGCGGTCTTCGTCTCGCGGCGCGGAGAGCGGCCGCTCAAGATCAGCCGTGTCGACCTCCAGACCGGAAAGAGAGAGCTGGTCCGCGAGCTCATGCCATCGGACGCTGCCGGTGTGACCGGAGTCGGCCCGGTCCATGTCCTCCCGGATGGGAAGTCGTGGGTATTCGGGTACTCTCGGATACTCTCCGACCTCCACGTCGTCGACGGCCTGAAGTAGGGCCGCGTGGCCGGTCCGGTTCCCAGCAACGTCGTCTCGGTCGGCAACGAGCTCGGGATCGTCTGGGACGACGGGCGCGAGGACTACCTGCCGCTCGAGATGCTACGTCGCGAATGCCCGTGCGCGATGTGCCGCGGGGAGAGAGATCTCCTCGGCAACGTATATCGCGGTCCCAACCGGCCACTGACCGAGCGCTCTTTCCAGCTCGTGTCGCACCACCCGGTGGGTTCCTACGCGCTTCAGATCACTTGGGCCGACGGCCACAACGACGGGATCTACAGCTACGAGCTCCTGCGGAGGCTGGGGACGGAAGCGCGGTGATCGGCGCGGTGTTGTACGATTTCGCGCCCCGGAGAGGTGTCCGAGTGGCTTAAGGAGCACGCTTGGAAAGCGTGTGTGCCCAAAAGGTACCGAGGGTTCGAATCCCTCCCTCTCCGCCACATTAGAATCGCCTTCTCTTGAATCCTTTCCGCGTTCCGAGGCGTCTTTCCGTTGGCTGTTGAGCAGCCGGCCGTCGCATCCGGCGACGGCGCCGAGCCGACCGATCTCGACCTGGTGCGCCGCATCAAGTCGGGGGACGAGGACGCCTTCGAGCAGATGGTCGAGCGCTATCACGCCCGGGTCTATTCCCTGTCCTACGGCGTTCTCCGAAACGCCGAGGACGCCGAGGAGTCGACCCAGGACTCTTTTCTCACGCTGTACCGGAAAATCGGGACCTTCGACGAGTCGAAGAAGTTCTTCTCCTGGTTCTACCGCGTCGCCCTGAACCAGGCGTACAGCCGGGCGAGGCGGCGCAAGCCGGCGACGACCACCCTCTCGGAAGAGTACCTGCCCAAGTTCACGGCGGATGGACACATCGCCGCCCCGGAGTTTCCCGACTGGAGCGTCTCGATCGAGGACGGCGCCATCGCCCGGGACCTGGCCTCGCGCGCGGGGGAGTTCATCGCGGAGCTTCCACCGACTTACCGGGACGTCATCTGGATGTACGACGTCGAGGAGATGAGCTCGGCGGACGTGGCCGAAACCCTCGAGATCTCGATCCCGGCGTTCAAGTCGCGGCTTCATCGCGCCCGGCTCTACGTTCGGCAGCGGCTCTCGGAGATCTCCCAGGCGCCGCCGCACGAGGAGAGGGCCCGATGACCGACTGGACCTGCAAGAAAGTCATCCTGGACCTCCTGATCGAGTACGAAGACGGCGCGATGTCCCCCGAGGACCGCACCGACTTCGAGCGACACATCGAGATGTGTCCGCCGTGCGTGCGGTTCCTGACGACGTACCGAGCGACGGGTAAGACCCTGAAGCTCCTGAAGCCCGAGGAGATACCGTCGGATCTCGCGCAGTCGGTGCTCGCGTTCGTGCGGGCGCGCACGCGCCGCGAGAGCGGAAGCTGACCGTGGAGAGGCCGCCGGCCGCCGCCGACGTCCGGGACGTCCCCGTCCGGGCGACCGCGATCGGCCTCGCGTGGGTCGGGCTCTTTTCCCTCGTCTACAGCGTCGGGGACGCGATCGGCGCGTGGCCGAAGTGGTCGCTGGGGGGTCTGCGGGATCTCGAGCTCGCGACCGGTTTCCTGGCTGCGATTTCCGTTCTTCTCGGACTTCTCGTTTCGAACCGCGCGCCGAGAGCGGACCGCTGATCGCCGACGCGCGCCTTCCTGTAGAATCCGCGATCCGGCGCCCGGAGATGGGTTCGGGCCCTGTGCGACGGAAGCCTCCGAACCTCGTCAGGTCCGGAAGGAAGCAGCGATCAGGAGGCGCCCCCGTGCGCCGCAGGTCAACCTGAGCCCATCTTCGGGCGCCGGAACTTTTTCGATGACTACGAACCACCTCTCGCTCCCCCGGAAATGGCGGCCGCGCACGTTCTCGGACCTGATCGGACAGGATTCGGTCGCGCGCACCCTCACCAACGCGATCGCGGAGAGGAAGATCGCCCCCGCCTACCTGCTGACCGGGCCGCGCGGGGTGGGAAAGACCTCCACGGCACGTCTCCTGGCGCGATGCCTCAACTGCGACCGCGGCCCCACCGTCGATCCCTGCGGGGAGTGCGCGTCGTGCCGCGAGATCCTGGCGCGCGGCGAGTCGCTCGACGTCCACGAGATGGACGGGGCGTCCAACCGGAAGATCGAGAACGCGCGGGAGCTCATCGAGACGATCCGCTACGCCCCGCAGCGGGACCGCTACCGGATCGCGATCATCGACGAAGTCCACATGCTGACGACGGAGGCCTTCAACGCGCTCTTGAAGACGCTCGAGGAGCCCCCGCAGCACTCGCGCTTCATCCTCGCGTCAACCGAGCTCCACAAGATCCCGGCGACGATCGTCTCCCGCTGTCAGCGGTTCACGTTCCGGGCGCTCTCGGTCGCCGAGATCTCGAGGCACCTCGAGCGGGTCGCCCGCGAGGAGGGCATCCAGGCGACTCCCGAGGCCCTCGAGACGCTGGCCGCCGCCGCCGAGGGAAGCCTGAGAGACGCCCTGTCGCTCCTCGACCAGGCCGCCACGCTCTCGGGCGGCAACCTCGACCAGGCGGTGTGCGCCGAGATCCTCGCGCTCGTGGACCCGGAGCTCCTCGAGGCGGTCTTTTCCGGCGTTGCGTCGGGCGACCGCAGCGCCGCGATCGCGAGCCTCTCGAAGCTCCTCGAGGGGGGAGAGGATCCACGCCACGTGCTGAAGGAGTTCATCGAGCTCCTCCGGCGGCTCCTGCTCCTCTCCGCCGGCGCGAATCCGGACGTCCCCGAAGGCGATCGCGAACGGCTCTCGGCTCTCTCCCGCGCGATCCCCTACGAGAACTTGCTGCGCGCCCTGTCGCTCGCGGTCGAAGCAGATCAGCTCGGGCGCCGCACCGAAGAGCCCGGGCTCGTCCTCCAGATGCTGATCTTGAGGCTCGCGGAGCTGCCGCGACTGAAGACGATCGAGGAAGCGCTCGCGGACCTTCCGGCGGCGCCCGCGGTCCCGCCGGCACCCTCCACCGTGCGCGAGGGGGGGTCGCGTACGCGCGACGAAGGACCGCGGATCGTCTCGCTCGTCGCCGTACAGCCAGAGCCCGAGCCCGAGCCGGAACCGTCGGACCGGAAACCGGGGAGCGACGCCCGGGCGCTCGAGCGGTTCACGCAGGTTCTCGCGTCGCGCCGCCGTGTCACGGCCGCCAAGGTGAGCCTGGCCGAAGCGACGACCGTGGACGGCGACGAGCTGGTGCTGCGGTTCGGCATCGACAAGGCGGCCGCCAAGGAGGCGCTCGACGAGCCTCCGACGCGGAAGATCCTCGCCGACGCCGCGGCCGAGGCGTTCGGGCGGCCGATGCGGGTCCGGCTGCAGACGGGGCCGCCCGCCGACGGGGACCTGGGTCAGGCGGCCCGGGAAGTTCCGCGCGCGACGATCGCCCGCGAGCACGCGACGAGCCGGGCGGAGACGGACCCCGTCGTCCGTTCGGCGATGGAGCTCTTCCGCGCCGAGCTCACCGAGGTGAAGGAGGAGGAGTGATCCGCCAGAAACGTCTCACGTTCTACGTCTTCCGCCTCACGCCATGAACATCCAGAAGATGATGCAGCAGGCGCAGGCGATGCAGAGCCGCGTCAAGGCAGAGCTCGAGGCGCTGCGGGTCGAAGGCTCCGCGGGCGGCGGGCTCGTGCGGATCGAGCTCACCGGGGAGAAGGAGATCGTGTCGGTGAAGATCGATCCCTCGGTCGTCGACCGGGAAGACGTCGAGACGCTGCAGGACCTGGTTCTCGCGGCATTCCGCGACGCGGCCCGCCAGGTCGACGAGGCGGTGCAGAAGAAGACGTCGGCGATGCTGGGCGGAATGCTCCCCGGGATGCGCTAGGTTCGTGCGTCTCAAGGGCCTCGACCGGCTCGTCTCGGAATTTCAGCGTCTCCCCGGCATCGGCGCCAAGAGCGCGGCGCGACTCGCCTACTACCTGCTCCGCTCCCCCCGCGAGGAGGCCGAACGCCTCGCCTCCGCGATCACGGAGTCGCGGGAGGCCGTCCGGCGCTGTTCGGTCTGCAACACGCTGACGGAGGCGGACCCCTGCGAGGTCTGTTCGGACCCGGAGAGGGACGGCTCGCTCCTCTGCGTGGTGGAGGAGCCCGGCAACGTCGCCGCGATCGAGAAGACGCGGGAGTTCCGCGGCCGCTACCACGTGCTCTGGGGCGCTCTCTCCCCGCTGCGGGGGATCGGGCCCGACGAGATCGACGTCGCGGGTCTCGTCGCGCGGGTGACGCCCGACGTGCGAGAGGTCGTCCTCGCGACGAACCCCAACGTCGAGGGGGAGACGACCGCGCTCTACATCGCGAAGCGTTTGAAGCCGACGGGCGTCCGGGTCACGCGCATCGCCTTCGGGCTGCCCGTCGGCGGGGACATCGAGTACGCCGACGAGGTGACGATGGCGCGCTCGCTCGAGAACCGAAGAGAGCTCTGAAAAAGGGGACAGATTTATTTTTGCGGTCCGGTTGAATGGACCTGTCGCCACTTCGAAAAAATAAATCTGTCCCCGGTCCGGAGCTACAATGACTCGATGTCGCCGGCCGACCTCGTGCTCTTCGAAGAGGACTTTCGGAGGCTCCAGCAGGTCCTCCGCCGGCTCCGGCAGGAAACCGACGCCACGATCGTCCTCCTCGTGGACAAGAACGGCCAGCGGATCGCGTCGGTCGGAGACGTGGACGCCCTCGACATGACGGCGCTCGCGTCCCTGACGGCGGGCAACGTCGCCGCGACCGACGGGCTCGCCCGGATCCTCGGGGAGAGGGAGTTCTCCGTCCTGCTCCACGAAGGGGAGAAGGAGAACATCCACCTCTCGATCGTGGGCGGCAAGGTCATTCTCGTCGTGATCTTCGCGGACCGTGCCACCCTGGGCCTCGTGCGGCTCCGCGTGCGCCAGGCCACCTCCGAGCTCGCACAGGCGTTCGCCGAGATCGGGGAGCGGATGCAGCGGGAGCCCGTGCTCCACTCCGTGATCGAGCCCCTGCTGGCCGAGATCACCGACGAGGACATCGACCGCCTGTTCTCCGAGTGATCCAGCCATGGCCTTCGTCGACCTCTCCGCGCGCGAGATCCACTGCAAAGTCGTCTACTACGGCCCCGGGCTGGGCGGTAAGACCGCCAACCTGCGGTTCCTCTCGGAACACAGCCGTCCGGAGCTCCGCGGCCGGCTGATCTCCCTCTCGACCGACAGCGACCGCACTCTCTTCTTCGATTTCCTGCCCGTGGACCTCGCGCCGATGCGTGGATTCCGGACGCGGCTGAACCTGTACACGGTGCCGGGGCAGGTCTTCTACGATGCCGCCCGCCGCGCGGTCCTTCGCGGAGCCGACGGGATCGTCTTCGTCGCCGACTCACAGGAGGCGCGGCTGCACGCGAACGTCGAGTCGATCCGGAACCTTGCCGGCCATCTCAAGAGCTACGACCGCGACATCGCCGAGATCCCCTACGTGCTCCAGCTGAACAAGCGCGACCTCCCCTCCGCCCTCCCGACCGACGAGCTGTGGCGCCGCCTGAACATCAAGGGGGAGCCGACGGTCGAGGCCTCCGCCCGGAGCGGCGAAGGGGTGCTCGAGACGTTGAAGACCGCGGCGCGCGAGGTCCTGATGGACCTGCGCCGGCGTCCCGTCCCGCGGGTCATCCCGCCGACGACCGCCGCCGTGAGGTGATCGGGTGCCCGCAGAGCCGGGGTCAGCGCGGAAAGGCTGAAATTCAGCGATTCCGCGTTGACCCTTCGGGCTGGCCGTCGAAGAAATCCACGACCCCCGTCTCCAGCGAATACTCGGCACCCACGATCAGAAGCCCGGTTTTCCGCACCAGTTCCTCGAGGATCTCCGATCCGTGCCGCAGCTGGTTCGCCGACGCGCGTATGTTGGCCCGAACCGCCTGCCGCACGAGGGCGTCGGGGTCGTGCCGGAGCTCCGTCGCCAGCAGGGCTTCTACGGATGGCCGAACGCGGTCCACGATCGAGCGCAGGTTCCGGGATCGCTGACCCGTCGGCTGCTGCAGCTCCTCCAGGCTCGCCAGGACCGCTCCGCACCGGGAATGCCCGAGAACCACGACCAGCCGGGTGCCGAACCGCTCCGCGGCGAACTCGACGCTGCCGACCTGAGAAGAAGCCACGATGTTTCCAGCGACCCGGATGACGAACAGGTCGCCCAGGCCCTGGTCGAAGACGATTTCGGCCGGAACCCTCGAGTCGGAACACCCCAGAACGATGGCGAACGGCTCCTGACCCTCGGTCAGCTCGTTGCGGCGCATCGGGCCCGTGAGTCCGTCACGGCTGGCGGAGTCCGAAGCGAAGCGACGGTTCCCCTCCCGCAGGCGCTCCAGTGCCTCTCGCGCCGGGATCATCGCCGCCTATCCCTGTCCGCCTTCCACTGGCATGACCCCGGACTTACGCGGAGCTCGGGCGGTTCCACCTCGGTGGACCCGTCGCCGCGATCACCTGCCCGACCAGCAGCAGGAGGCCGGCGTCCCGGATCAACACCCACTTCATCTCCGAGAGGAGCTGGTCGCGGGACTTTCCGGCCGAGCGGACGTCGAAGCACCCGCAGTCGACGGCGTGACCGCGCGCCAGGTTGATCCCGATCGCGACCATGAAGACGACGAGGAGAACACCGGCCAGGATCGCCGCCTCGCGCTTCCAGACCCCGAGGATGAGCGCGAGGCCCACGAACAGCTCGACCCAGGGCATCACGAGCGCCAGGGCGTTGACGAATCCCCCCGGCACGAGCCGGTAGTTGTAGATCATGTGGGCGAAACCCGGCGGATCCGCGATCTTCGGGAGCGCGGAGACGAGGAACACGATCCCGAGAGCGATCTGGACGCGGACCGAGAGCCAGGGGTGGGTGAGCCAGTCCGAGATGGGGCGCCTCAGGGTTTCGTCCCCCGCGACACCGGCAACCCCCGCTTCTCCCAGTCGGGGAAGCCGTCCCTGTAGATGAGGGCGTTGTCGAACCCCACCATGTAGAGCTTCTCGGCGAGCATGTGGGAGTCCTCGCAGTTGCCGCCGCTGCAGTAGATGACGATCGGCGCCCTCTGGTCGAGCCCCTCCTCGAAGAGTCCTTTGACGCGGGCGTCGATGTCGGACTCCCAGACCGGCAGGCTGCGCGCGCCGGCGATGTGGCCCTCGGCGTAGACCGAGGACCGCCGCGCGTCCAGGAAGAGCACCCCGCGGCGGTGGAGGAGCTGGACGTCCGCCGGTGTGATCTCGACCGCCGCCTTGTCGGGATGGGGCGGGAACGACTTCGCGAGGTCGGGCTCGGGCGAGGAGGGCGAGGCCGGCGACGGGGAAACGTCGAGAGCGCCCCCCGCCGGGATCGCCGCTCCGGGGTCCGGCGAGGGAACGGGCGCCGCCGGTGCGGTCGCGGCGTCGGGCGGCGCCGCCGCGGGCGTCGGGACGGCCGCCGGGGTCGGGTCCTCCATCGGGGCTCCGACGTCCAGGGCCCGCGGGTAGCTGCCGACCCAGGCGAGCTTCCTTTGCGTGGAGGCCGCGACGTTCGACAGCGCCGCGGCGCCGGCCGCGAGCACGATCAGAGCGACGACGCGCGCGATGTTCGAGCCTCGGACCATGGGAAGGTGATTATCGCCCGGCCGGGGCGAAGATCAGGACTCGGACTCGCGCGAGCAGTGCGCCGGCTCGAAACAACCCCGCTCGACGGTGCAGGAGTCCGGGGTCACGCGGGCGCCGTCCGGGCCTCCGCGCCGCAGAGTCTTCAGGCAGAGGAAGGGCTCGGAGGAGTCGGGTCGCTCCACCGCGGGGTGGATGACCGACCACGCCCGGCCCCGCAGGTGCCGGCAGAGGAGTGGCTCGGGCTCACGGGCAGGGGGTTGCGTCGGGAGGAGCCGGCGAAACGACTGGAACGGGTCTTCTCCGAAGTACGAGTCCTCGACCCGCTGGCCGGGAGTCGCCTCGTGGCCCGCACGCTTCAAGCGGTCGGAACCTCCATGAAATTGATCTCCGGAGAAGTTGAAAAAATTTTACTCCTGTTTTCTTCGGGAGTCTCACCCGACTATGGGTCGAGCCCGAAAAACAATCGGCGGTGATGGACTGCGGCGGGTGCAGGTCCGTGGGACCTGTCCCCGCGGCAATTACAGATCGCGAAGCGCGCGCTCGTAGGTCTCGGGGTCGTCCAGGTTCTCCAGGATTCCGGGATCCTCGACGGTGAGCTCGCGCACCGCGTCCGCCCGGGTCCTCCAGAGCCGGCGAAGACCTTCCTCCGGAGGAATCCGCTCGACGTCCGGCGCGAGCTCGACCCCGAGGATCGCGGGATGCCCACGCCTGCCGGAGAAGACCGGGATCACGGCGAGGTCCCGGGACGCGAGCGCCGCGAGGTCGCGAAGTGTCGCCGGGCGCACAGCCGGATGGTCCGCGGGCCAGACGAAGAAGGCATCGACCGAGGCGAGGAGCGCCGCGATCCCCAGCCGGATCGAGACGAGCATTTCCTCGTCGGGGTCAGGGTTGACGACGACGACCGCCCCGGCGGCGAGCGCGCGGCGCTTCGCCTCCGAAAAATCGGGCCGGAGGACGACGACCGTCCGCGCGACCTCCGCCTCCGACAGTTTTCCGAGGACCGTCTCGAGCATGGTGGCTTTTCCGAACGGAAGGAGGATCTTCTCGCGCCCCATGCGGCGCGATCGACCCGCAGCCGGCACGACCGCACCGAGCCTCACTTCTTCTTTCCGGTGGTCGTCCGATCTCCGCGCGCGCCGCCGTCCATCGCCACGAGCGATGGGCGGCTCGCGAGAGCCCGGGCCCAGCGGCGGACACCTTCGAGTTTCTCGATCGCGCCCTCGCGCGCCTC
>DATIBN010000051.1:0-10341 GCA_035457525.1 Thermoanaerobaculia bacterium
CGCCGACGGTCTCTCCGACGCGGACGCCGACGAACACCCCGACGATCACGCCGACGCGGACGCCGACGCGCACGCCGACGAACACTCCGACGATCACCCCGACGCGTACGCCGACCAACACGCCGACCAATACGCCGACCAATACGCCGACCAGCACGGCGACCAATACGCCGACGAACACCCCGACGAATACGGCGACGAGCACGCCGATCATCCCGACGCCCGGCGAGGTCCCGACCGAGACGCCGACGCCGGTGGTCCCGTCAGCGATCCCGACCCTCTCCGAGTGGGGTCTCCTGATCCTCGCCCTGTCGCTCGCGGGTCTCGGCTACTTCTTCGTACGCGGATCGGCGAACGCGTAGGGTCGAGTCAACCCGGTCTCCACGACGGCCCGCCCTCGGCGGGCCGTCGCATTTTCCGGTGTTCCAGGCGCGGAACCTGCTCCCGCAGCCGCCGGCACGAACTGCGAGCAGAACAGCCGGCCGAGCGGCGCGTCGTCCGGACTCGAGCGAACGGGAGTTCACCCCGGACGCGTCCTGCGGTAGCATGCGGGCGGTTCGATGTTTCGAGAGCGGATCGAGTGGGAAATCCGGACTAAAGGGGGAAGGTCATGTTGAAGCGCGGTGGGGCGTTCTACGGAACCTCAAGCACAGAAGTCCCGGCAGCTCGCGGGCGGAGTCGTAGCCTCGCTCGATCGATCGGGCTGGCCCTCGCAGCGGCGACCGTCCTGATCGCCGCGGACGGGGTCGCGGTCGCCCAGACTCCGCCGGGCTGCAACTCGAACAACCTCTTCGTCGGATTCGCGAAGGACAAGACCCTCATCCAGAGCGGCGACACCGTCAACTACCAGGTCTCGATCACGAACGGCGGCACGGGAGCCTGCGACGTCACCGATACGGACGTCGTGTTCCACTGCCCGGCGGCCGACGGGACGCCGACCGGCTCGAACGTGGTGCTGACGACCACCGGAAACTACCCGGCCGACGGCACCGGCAACTTCTGCTGGAACGCGACCGGGGCCGGCGGCTGTACCGTCGTCGCCGGTCTGTCGTGCGTCGTCACGCTGACGACGGTTCCCGGCACCGCCACGGCCCGCGTCAACGTCGGCGGCCTCAACGACCCGACCAAGGGTCTCCTGCATGACACCCCGACCGGCAGTACCTTCGACGCGAGCAAGGACCTGAACCTCGACGTCGTGGCGCCCACGCCCACTCCCACGCCTACCCCGACGAACACCCCGACCAACACACCGACCAACACACCGACGAACACACCGACGAACACCCCGACCAACACCCCGACGAACACGCCGACGAACACCCCGACCAACACTCCGACTCCGACGCCAACAAACACCCCGACCAACACGCCGACGAATACTCCGACGCCGCCGTCGGGCTGCCCGACCTGCGCGGGCGCGCCGGTGGTCGTCGACCAGAACGTCCTCGCCAATTTCAACGCCTCGCCGCCGACCTGCATCGGCGACGCCGACCTCTGCGCCTTCTTCGACTTCGACAATTCGGGCGCCACGCCCGACACCTGGAAGGCGATCTTCGACCTCGGAGCCCGGCCGCTCGTCGTCACGAACAATGCGACGATCACGACCTCACAGGTCGGCGCCGGCAACAACAAGTACGCGCCCGGTATCGAGATCTTCACGACCTGCACCGTCCAGGTGGACGCCGGCGCCTCAATCGTGGTCGAGTCGTTAAACAAGCCGGCGGGCGACATCCTGATACGCGCCGACGGAAACGTCACGATCAATGGCACGGTCTCCAACTCGGTCGCCGGCACGAACGGCATGCCCGGCGACGTCACGATCACGACCTGCTGCGGCGACATCACGACCGGACGCGGCTCGCTGATTCAGACCCTCGGGTCCGACCCCGGTGGAAGCGACATCAACCTGCTCGCCTGCTGCGAAGGGGGCGACATCGACCTCTGGGGCCTCGTCATGGCGCGAGCGAAGGCGCACGCGGGCGGCCCGAGGCCGGACGTCCGCATCGCCGCGTTCTTCGGCGGGATCACGATCCACGGCGACACCGTCGAGCCCCAGTACGACGAGTACAACTACGCCGGGACGAAGTACGACCTCTTCCCGGGCGTCCTTTCGTGGGTGACCCACAGCAGCAGCCCGGGAAGTGTCTGGATCCAGGCCCTCGGGACGGTCCGAGTCCTGGGTCACGGCGACGATCCGACGCCCCCGGTCCGCCAGAGCTTCGCGGCCGTCGCCGCCGGCACCGGGACGAGCAACTCGACCGGCGGCAGCGTGGAGGTCCGGTCGCTCGCGGGCGGCATCCTCGGGTCCAACCGCGCCTTCCAGTCTTTCGGCCGGTTCCACAACGGCGCGGTGCTGCGGCTCTGGGCCCAGAACGACATCTTCCTCACCCGTCCGGGCGGCAACGCGAGCTTCAACCCGGTCGTCGACTCGTCCGGCGGAAACGCGGCTCCCGCGAGTGGAGGGACGAACGAGATCCGTTCCTTCCTCCTGTCGGTCACGATCGGGCCGAACGCTCTCGTCACCGCGACGGGCGCCACCCCGGGGACGAACCTCCTCACCTCGTGTGACGGGGTCAACAATGCCGGGATCGTGAACCCGCCGGATCCGAACCCGGGGGACGACGTGGGGGTCTGCGATCCCGGTCCGCCGGCGCTCTTTGCCGACTGCTCGGATCCGATCTTCGAGCTTGAGCCTCCGATCCAGGACAGCGGCGTCGCTCTGGTCTCCGGAATCCGCTCGGGTGGAAGGAGCCAGCTCCGGCGTCACTAGGCCGACGCGCACTTTCGTTCTCCAGAGGAGCCACCCGCGGGGGGCTCCTCTTTCTTGCAGTCGAGAACGACGACGGTCGTAGGACCAAGGTCGAATTGACGGTCTTCTGCGCGCACGGAAGAATCCGACCCTGGGAGCGACCGTTCTCGACTGGAACGGTCGAGGTGGGAGATTCCGAAGACGCAAGAGTTTTTCTGAAGCATCCTTCCGAATTTTTCGGAGAGTGAAGGAGAGGTTCCATGGCTGTGATCCAGAGACAGTGGCGGGCGTGGCTGGCGGTCGTTGCGATTCTGGCGGGAGTCTTCCTCCTCTGGGATCGGAAGACGTTCGGCCACACGCCGGCGGACGAGACCATCTCCGTCGCGACGACCTTTGCCAGCCTGGACAACGGCGTTCATGACGCGGATCCGGCCGCAGGGGTGGTCGAAATCGACGGCAACCTCACGATCGCCGCGGGCGGCTCGATCACGTGCAACGACCCTGCGTCTCCGAACTCGGCGAGCGCCTGCCCGATCAACCTGGTCGTCACCGGTGACCTCCTGATCGAGGCGGGGGGTGCGATCTACGCCGAGAACCGCGTTAACGGCGGGGCGGGCGGCGACATCACGATCACGGTCGGCGGCGACTTCACGATGGAAGGCCCGAGCGGCGGCAACGCAGGCGCGATCGTCTCCAGCCGCAAGCTCGGCAACGGCACCGCGAACGGCGGCGACATCGAGATCGTCGTCGGCGGAGTCACCCTGAACGAGTCGGTTTACCCGCACGTGGGAGTCTGCAACTCCCCCGACGGCGACATCCTGGTCGAGGCCGGCGCGACGATCACTTCCGACGCCAACGGACACGCCGGCGACATCGCCCTCTATGCCGGCCGCGACATCACGATCGACGGTACGGTCCGCTCGGAAGGCTTCCTCGGCGCCGGCCACGGCGGCGCGATCACGATCGACGCGTGCTGCGACCTCTTCGTTCAGAACGATGGACTGGTCCGGAGCGCGGGCCGCGATCCGGGCCCCGACCGCGTCCACCTGGAAGCGTGCGTCATCGAGATCTTCGGCGTCGTCGAGTCCACGGGTCCGGCGCACCAGAGCCCGTCCGCGCTCTGCACGCCTCCGACCCGGCCCGGGAAGGCGGCCAACTCGACCGCGTGCGTCGAGATCTGGTCGGGGACGAGCGTTCTGATCGACTCGACCGGCACGAACCACGGCCAGGTCAATGCGGACACGGGAATGTCCGGCGGTGTCGAAGGACACAGCTGGATCGACATCTTCGCCAACGGCGACATCACGATCATCGACGGCACGGGCAACGACCATGTCCAGCCGATCGGCGGGAGCCCGAGCGTTCCCGTCCTTTACGCCGTGCACGCCAACCAGTACCTCGGCAACGGCAACGGCGGCGACATCGACATCGAGTCGAAGGCCGGCGCGGTTTCGACCTCCGGCAACGCGATCCAGGCCAACGACCTGGCGAACGGAGGAGATGGCGGGAGGATCACAGTGGAAGCCGGCGGCGCCGGCTCCCCTGCCGGGGACGTCGCGCTCGACGCCGCCTCGATCGAGGCCCGCGGCGCCAACCACCCGAACAGCTTCGGGGGTTTGATCGCCGTTCAATCCTTCAACGGAGACATCACCGGCGCGCCTCCCGGCCTTCTCAACGCCTCGGCGCACGCGACCCACCCGGGCTCGATCAGCCTGACCTCGTGCCTGGGCCCCTCCTATACGGGCGGATCGAACCCGGCCGCGGTTCCCCTTGGGGGTGTCTGCGGCGGCATGCCCGCGTTCCCGGCGCTGACCCCGCCGGAGGCCTACCCGACGGCCGCCTGCGTGCAGTTCTGCACGCCGCCGACGGCAACGCCGACCGACACGCCGACGAACACCCCGACGGATACGCCGACGAACACTCCGACGGACACGCCGACGAACACCCCAACGGATACCCCGACCAACACTCCGACGGACACGCCGACGAATACTCCGACGGACACGCCGACGAACACGCCAACGGATACGCCGACCAACACTCCGACGCCGACGAAGACGCCGACCTTCACGCCGACGCCGGGGCGCTTCTGCCCGGAGGATCCGTCGGCAATCCTCACGAAGAGCGTGGGGCCGCTGGCGCAAGGTCACCCCTACCAGACGGTCCAGGCGGCCTACGACGCAGCGGTGAACGGCGACGTCATCGGCTTGTTCAGTGAAACGCTCGAAAACGTCGTCCTCGGCGGCGCCAAGACGCTGGAGATCACCCAGTGCACGACCGCCAAGATCACCGCGGCCAACAACGCCCTTCCGGTCTGGACCGTGTCATCCACTGGCAAGCTCACGATCATCGGTGTCGACTCCGTGGGCGGGACGATCGGCTTTAACATCACGACGAGCAACCACGAGCTGAAGAGCATCCGGGCATACGGCGCGAGCCAGTACGGAGTCCTGATTCTCGGCAACAATGTCTCTGTCAGCCTGAATGAGGTCGGCAGCGACGAGGCGAGCAAGGGCGGCCCGAACGGAGTCGGAATCCGAGTCACCGGCAGCGGCGCGGACCTCGGGTCATCCGGAGACGTCCACTTCAACACGGGTGACGGGATTCAGCTCGCCGGGACCGGCGCCCAGCTCGATGGCGTAGAAATCACCGACAACGGAGGCAACGGAGTTCTCGTCTCCGGATCCAAC
This sequence comes from Thermoanaerobaculia bacterium, assembly GCA_035457525.1. Taxonomy (GTDB): domain Bacteria; phylum Acidobacteriota; class Thermoanaerobaculia; order UBA5066; family Gp7-AA6; genus Gp7-AA6. The sequence continues at coordinate 5,440 of DATIBN010000051.1, forward strand.
AACACCGTCGAGAACAACAGCCGGATCAACGACAACGCCCTGAACGGGATCCTCGTGACGGGCGACGGCAACACCATTTCCGGCAACCGATCCGAGTCCGGCAAGGGGAACACCCTGAACGGAATCCGCGTCGACGCGGGGGCGGACAACAACGCGATCAACGAGAACGACATGTTCAGCAACGGCGCCGCGGGCTTCAGCATCTTCGGGACCGGCAACTCGCTCGAGAAGAACACCGCCACGAACAACACCGGCAACGAGTTCGAAATCGGTGCCGGCAACGTGGACGGCGGCGACAACGAGGCGAACGGCGTCGATTGCACCTTCAACGCGGCCGGAGGGACCTGCAACTGAGTCGCGATTCATAGAAGACACTCCGAGCAGATTTCAAGGGGCGCCGCAAGGCGCCCCTTTTCTTTTCGAATCGCCGAGATGAACGTCCGATGAACGAGTGGATGTCTTACTCGACTTGAGTCGGCATCGACTGCGATGGGAATTTTCCGGTCGAACGACGAAGGTCGTATCTGACGAAGGTCCAATTGAATTCGCATCGCAGGAAAGTGATGCTCCGGATGTTCGGATCAGCGCGTGGGAGCCTGCGATTTCACTCGAACCTCGGGCGGCAGGCTTGCGGCATATATCGAGTAGAGCGAAGGAGAAGACGATGGCGGTTTTGAACAGACGGTGGGGATTCGGGGTAGTCGTCATCGCAGCGGCATTCCTGCTCTGCGGAGCAGCGACGGCGCGGGCCGACGCTGCGGACTGCGAAGCGTTCGGCGGCACGTTCGTTCCGGGGTCGCCGGACGAGTGTCAGATTTCCAGCGCTCTCATGAAGTCGGGTACTTTCAATCTCGACGAGACACTTCACCTGCTGAATGGCGGCAGCATCACGGTCGCGAGCCCGTCGCTGACGCTGAACATCACAGGCGACTTCATCATGGACGCCGGCAGCCTGGTCGACGGCGGCAACCGGACCTGCTTCGGCCCAAACACGACCGCCTTCCCCATCACTATCAACACGACGGGTGACATCGACGTCCAGGGCCCCGGGCCGGGCGGAACTCCGCCGGGCGCGATCATCCGGTCGAACGGCTGCTCCGGGGGTGCGATCGAACTGAACGCCGGCGGCAACGCCAACATCGACGGGACCGTGGAGTCGGTCGGGACGCGAAGCGGAACCGGCGCCGTGCAGGGACCCGGCGGCGGGCCGATCACAATTCATGCGGTCTGCGAGCTCACGGTCAGCGACACGGGGCTCGTCAGCAGCCGTGGCCTGGACCCGGGAGCGGATCTGGTCCACCTGGACGCGTGCACGGTGTTCGTCTACGGCAAGGTCGAATCGACCGGACCGGGCCACGCCGTGCCCAACAATCCGCCGAACCACTGCGACAACAACGGGGGCGCGGGCGGGGGCCTTCGGCCCGACAAGCCGGCGAACTCGACCGCGTGCGTCGAGATCTGGGGCAACACGATCACGATCGATTCGACCGGAACACACCATGGTGAGGTGAACGCCGACATCGGGCAATCTGGTGACGCCACCGGGCGTTCGTGGATCGACATCTACGCGACGACGAAGGTCACGATCACGGACGGGACGGGCAATAACTACAACATTCCGAACGTGCCGTCCGGCAACAGCGCCGGTTTCGACACGACCTTCGCGGTACACGCCAATCAGCACCGGAGCAACGGCGTCAGCAGCATCGCGGGCATCATCACCATCAAGTCGATGGAGGGGAACGCCGAAGGCACGGGTGACGTGGCGCAGGCGGACGACACGGGCGGCCTCGCCAAGGGCGGAACGATCACGTTCGAGGCCTTCAACAACCTCAATCTGAACGGCGGCACGATCTACGCCCGCGGAGACTTCGCCGAGAGCGGCGGATACGGCGTCGGCGGAAAGGTCTTCACGCGCAGCTACCACGGCACGCTCTCGTGGGCCAACGGCGTCGTCGACGCCCGGCCGATCGGCACCGACACCGTCGCTCCGACGCTCCCGGCTGCCAACCGTGGCGAGATCCGGCTCCAGGACTGCCTGGCTCCCGCCGGAGTCGACACGTCGACGCTGTCGGTTCCGAGCAACAACAACCCCGCGAGCGCGACGGTCGCCGGGTTCACGGTCGCGCCCGACAACTGCGTTGGGGTGATGACGAAGCCCGACTACGTGATCCTGCCGCCGGCGACGTGCGTGAACGACTGCAACCCTCCGGCGATCAAGCGCGGGATCAAGTACAACGACCTGAACAAGAACGGTACGCGCGACGGATCGCCGCTCGAGCCCGTGCTGTCGAACTGGGAGATCCATCTGTTCGGACAGCCGGACGCGGGAGCGCCGATCCACCTGCACCAGTTCACCGATGGGAGCGGAAAGTACGAGTTCACCATTCCGCCCGGGACTTACACCGTCTGCGAGACCCTGCAGCCGGGCTGGACACAGTCCCAGCCGGCATCCGGCGCCGACTGCAGCGCCCACGGTGGCGGCTTCGGGTACGACATCACGCTCGTCGCGGGCCAGGTGGACGAGAACAACGACTTCGGCAACTGGAAGGAGACCACGATCGTGTGTCCGGAGGATCCCAAGGCGGTCCTGACGCGCACCGTGGCTCCGGCCCCGCTGGGCGGGCTGCCGAATCACACGAGCCTCCAGGAGGCATATGACGCCGCTGCCAACGGCGAGGTGATCGGGATCTTCGGGAAGTTCACGGAGAACGTGGTCCTGGGTGACCACGACCTGACCGACGGCGACAAGACGCTGAAGATCACGCAGTGCACGAGCGCCCAGTTCACGGCGGCCGACGACAGCAGGCCAGTGTTCGACATCACGAGCACCGGGAACCTGACCATCGTCAGCCCCGACTCCGTGAACGGTTCGATCGGCTGGCGAGTCGCGACCGACGGGCATCATCTGAAGAGCATCCGGGCGAACGACTCGTTCGGCCCGGGCGTTCTGGTGCTCGGCAACAGCAACGAGATCAGCTGGAACGAGATCGCGGGCAACCCGATCGGCATCCAGGTCGAAGGAATTGGGAACGACCTGCGCGGCGGAACCGTGCAGCTCAACACCGGTGACGGCGTCTGGTTCACGGCGACGGCCGCCAGCAACAAACTCCAGGGCGCCACGGTCCAGTTGAACGGCGGGAACGGCGTCCGCCTGGACGGCACGCTGAACCTGATCAAGAGCAACGGGCGTCTGAACCAGAACACCCTGAGCGGTCTGGCGGGCGCCGGATCGGATAACACGATCCAGAGCAACGCCGCGGACGACAACAGCGGATCCGGGTTCTCGATCAGCGGCTCCGGCAACCTATTCCAGGACAACAAGGCGAGCAAGAACACCCTCTTCGGGTTCGACATCGCCGGCGGTACCAGCTCGAAGCCGAACCGCCTGCGCAGTAACGCCAGCAACAACGGGTCTTCGGGCGGCTCCTCGGAGAACGACTCGTTCGAATTCCAGCTGCTCGATTACGTGAAGAACGAGAGCGGCGGGAACAAGGCGGACGGCGTCGGGATCCCGAAGACCACGGTCCCGACGAAGTGCTCGCAATTCCCGGCGACGAACGCGACGAAGAACTTCGCCGCGGCTTATGGGTGCGGCGACGGAGCGGACTAGGTCTCGTCGTGCCGCGCAAAGCGCATTTGAAAGCAGGTCCCGAAGGAGCCACCCGAGTGGGTGGCTCCTTCTCTTTCTGGTCGGACGACGAAAGTCGTATGTGACGTTGGTCCAATTGACGATTTTTGGCCTGGGGCGAAGAATCCGACTCTGCGAACGAGTCTTTTGGCAGGAGTGCAATCGAGGTGGGAAGCCCGCGACGGCGTGAGATTTCGCGCGGCGGGCTTGAACGATAGCCGGGGAGCGAAAGGGAGGAAGAGGTCATGGCAGTAATCAAGAGGCAGTGGCGGACGTGGTTGGTAGTCGTCGCGTTACTGGCAGGAGTTTTTCTTCTCTGGGATCGTGAGGGCGCGGCGCATCCGGGTGACCTGACCATCAACACGGAGCGCACCTTCGCCAGCCTGGACGGTTCCGCCGACGACCACGACGGTGTGGTGAACGGCGTCCTGACGCTGCACGGCGATCTTCTTCTCGACACGGGCGGCTCGATTACGTGCTTCGATCCCCCGTTGCCCACCAGTGCAGGCGCCTGCGCGATCAACCTCCTGGGCGATGGAAGCCTGGAGATGAAGGCGGGCAGCGCGATCCTGGCGGAGAACCGGATCGACGGCGGCGCCGGAGGCGACATCAGCATCACCGTCGGCGGCGACCTCACCCTGAGAGGCCCGAGCTCGCCGGGCGGCACGGACGGCGCGCTCATCTCGAGCCGCAAGCTCTGTCTTTCCGGGCCGTGCGGCTCGGCTGACGGCGGCGATATCCGGATCGTCGTGGGCGGCGTGACCCTCGATACGAGCGTCTATCCCGCCGTTGGAGTCTGCAACACGCCGAACGGCGACGTGCTGATCGAGAAGGGAGCAGCGATCCGATCCGACAGCCAGCTCCAGCGCGCCGGGGACATCGCCATCTACGCCGGCCGGAACATCACGATCAACGGCGAGGTGACGGCGCAGGGGCTTCAGGGCACCACGGCGGAAGGCGGCGCGATCACGATCGACGCCTGCTGCGATCTCTCGATCGGCGACGACGGCGTCGTGAGCAGCCGGGGCGCCGATTTCGGCGCGGACCGGGTCCACCTGGAAGCCTGCGTGGTTACGATCTACGGGCTCGTCGAATCGACGGGCGTGGCGCACACCGACCCCAAGCCGCTCTGCACGCCTCCGATCCGGCCGGGCAAACCGACGACAGCGACGGTATGCGTGGAGATCTGGTCGGGGACCACGGTCACGATCGATTCGACGGGTACCCACAAGGGCGAGGTCAACGCCGACACGGCAATCCCCTCGGGTGGA
>DATIBN010000052.1:0-6704 GCA_035457525.1 Thermoanaerobaculia bacterium
CCGCGCCGCGCAACATGGCGATGCTTGCGTCGCCGGAGGGCGCGGTCGTCAAGTACGCGAAGATCCACCCGTTCTCGTTCGCCGGAGAGGACCGCGTGTACACGGCGGGGGACCGCGTCGTGACGGCGGACGTCGCGGGCGTGCGCGTGACGCCGCTCGTCTGCTACGACCTGCGGTTCCCCGAGCCGTTCCGCACGGCGGCCGAGGAGACGGACCTCTTCGTGGTGGTGGCGAACTGGCCCGATCAAAGGCGGGAGCACTGGCGCACGCTTTTGCGCGCGCGCGCGATCGAGAACCAGGCGTACGTCGTCGGCGTGAACCGGGCCGGCGAGGGGAACGGGCTCACGTACGCCGGGGACTCCGCGGCGATCGCGCCGCTCGGCGAGACGCTGGCGGAGGCGGGCGCGGGGGAGCAGGTGCTGTTCGCGGACGTGGATCCGGAGGTCGTGCGGAAGCTGCGCGAGCGGTTCCCGGCGCTGTCCGACCGCCGCCCGTCGGCCTACCGGCGGTAGGCCCCCTCACCCGGTAGATGGGGTCAGGTCTCCACTTGCCACATTGGGGGTCAGGTCTCCACTTGCCACATGGGCCCGACGGCTCAGGCGGGTGGCCGCCGGTCGAGGCTAGTCGTCCGTTCCCGGACCGCCGTCCTCCGGCGCGAAGATGCTCGTGGCGAGCTTGCCGTTCGTGAAGATCCGGATGATCCCTTCCTTGCGGTTCCGATAGAAGACCGATCCGCCGCGGACTTCCCGGTCGAACCGGGGGTTCCCTTCCACGCCCAGCGATTTCGGAGTCTCCTTCGATCCCTCGTGCTGCAGCAGGACCTGGACGACCGTGCCCTCGAGATCGAGAGGCCATCCCTTCTGCGCGGCGAAGTCCCGGGTCACGAGGGAGACGGTCACGCCCCCCGCGGCAGTGGCGAAGCGCATCGAGGCGTCCGCGGGGTTCTCAGCGGCCGGCTTGCCGAGGATGCGGACGACGTCCGAGCGGCGGGACTTCAACGGCTCGATGCCTTTCCAGGTCGCGGCGTGGGCCGTGGAAGTGGCGGTTACGCAGAGGATGGCGGCGGCGAGTGCAAGGATTCTTGGCATGTTCTCCCTCGCGGGGAGAAACGCGGCCCGATGAGGTTCTACTCCCTCGGCAATGGTCTCCTGGGGGTCAGGTCTCCACTTGCCACACGGGCCGCGCGTTGTCCGAAGTTGCGGCATGACTCGCCTTCAGGGCGGCGACCAATCTGTCGATGCGCTCACGCAGGTATCGTCGCCGCCTCGTCTGAATCTCGCGCATGACGTTCCCGACCCGACCTCTCTTGACCCCGAAGGCCGCGCCGACTTCCCGGGCAGACTTGCCGGACAGTCTGCGAGACAGGTAGATCGCGGCCAGCTTTGCGTCGCCGGCGTCCTGTCCGGAGAGCTCTTCCTCGGGTATGCCCCATTCGTTCGAAACCGCCCGCCGGATCTCATCGATCTCGAGGAGCGCGGGCGCCTGCTGGACAGCCGGGATCTCGGGGCTCGACCGGCGCCGCGCCACTTCCTCGGACATCTCTTCGAGAAAACGGCAATCTCCGAGGTAGATCTGCCGACGGACGCGTTCCAGGGGCGAGCCGATTTGACCGACGCCGTCCGCTACGAATCGAGCGTACGCGCCGCACGCCCCCGAGCCGAAGCTCGAGAAGAGCGACAGCGTCGCTCCCACCTCGAGCCACGGGGGAGGGGGGACCGCTCCGGAGGTCGCCCGGTAATTGCTCCAGGGCCAGTCCCCCGCGCTGCTGGACAGCCCGGCCCGGACCGGATTCAGCACGATGTACCGATGCAGCTCGAGCAGATGCGCCTCTCTCTGGACGAGGATCGCCTTGAACCGTCCCTCGAAGACGTGCCCGGATCGTTCGTAGCGGCGGTTGAAGTGCTGAGAATAGAGGCCATTCAGGGATTGCATACCCCGGGACAACGTCGGGCGCGCCGTCTCCAGCAGCAGGTGGTAATGGTTTCCCATCAGGCAATACGAGTGGAGGAGCCACGCCCGGTCGGTGATGACCGAGGCGAGGAGATTCAGAAAAAGGCGGCGGTCCGCCTCGTCGCGGAAGATTGGTCCGCGTTCGTGTCCACGGCTGGTGACGTGGTACAGCGCTCCAGGGAACTCCAGGCGAAGTGGTCTCGACACATGCACTCGTCTCTATTGATTGTCATGTGGCAAGTGGAGACCTGACCCCGGATGTGGCAAGTGGAGACCTGACCCCCTCCAGGAGCGCTTGGACCCCGGCGGCGATCGTCTCTTCCGGCACGGAGAACGAGAAGCGTAAGTGCCCCTCGCCCTCCGGGCCGAACACGAGGCCCGGCACGGTCGCGACCCGGGCGGTGTCGAGCAGCATCGCGGCGGCGGCGCGCGAGTCGGTCCCGAGCGCCGCCGGGATCTTCGGAAAGAGATACAGCGCGGCGCGCGGCGTCTGGACCTCGAACCCCGCGGCGCGCAGGCCTTCGACGAGCCGATCCCGCCGCCGCCGGTAGCCCGCCTTCCAGTCCTCCAGGAACGACTCTCCCATCGAGAGCGCCTCGAGCGCCGCCCACTGCGTCGGCGTCGAAACCCCGTTCGTGGAGTACAGGACGGCGGTTCGGATCGCCGTCTGGTACCGCTGCGGCGCGATGACGTACCCGGCGCGCCATCCCGTCATCGAGTAGCTCTTCGACAGCGTGAAGACCGACAGGGTCCGCTCCGCCATCCCCGGCATGGACGCCGGCGAGACGTGCCCCTCCCCCTCGTAGATCAGGTCCTCGTACGCCTCGTCGGAGATCATCGCGAGGCCGCTCGCCGTCACGAACGCGCACACCTCTTCGACCTCCGCGCGCGAGAACACGTCTCCGGTCGGGTTGTTCGGCGAGTTCCAATACAGGACCTTGGTGCGCGGCGTGACGAGGCGCGCGAGCGTCGCGGAGATCCCTTTCGCGCGCGCGCGCTCGGTCGGGACGAGAACCGGGACGCCGCCGCTCCAAGTGATGACGTCCACGATCGGCGTCCAGTACGGCGAGAACGTGAGCACCTCGTCGTCGCGGTCGAGCAGGGTCGCGAACGCCGCGAAGAGGCCCTGCATGCCGCCGTTGACGACGATCGCGCTCTCGTCGTCCGCGGGAATGCCGTTCTTGCGGCGGACCTTCTCCAGGATCGCGCGGCGGAGCTCCGGGATTCCCGAGGACGGCGCGTATCGCGTCTCGTTCCGCTCCAGCGCGCCGACCATCGCGCGCTTCACGTTCTCGGGGGTCGTCATGTACGGCTCGCCCCCCTCGAACCGATGGACCTTGTGGCCCGCGGCGAGGAGCTCCATCACGCGGTTGCGCACCTGCACGATCTCGGAAAATCCGACGCGATCGAAGCGGCGCGAGGGGGCGGGAATCGAGTTCGCGCTCATTCGGTCGCCGGGCGCCTACAGCTTCTCGGAGATCGCCTTGGCCTGCGTGAAGAGGTAGAGGTACTCGCGCCCTCCGGCCTTGGAGTCGGTCCCGGACATGTTGAACCCGCCGAAGGGGTGGACGCCGACGAGAGCGCCGGTGCACTTGCGGTTCAGGTACAGGTTCCCGCAGAAGAGCTCGCGCTTGCCTCGGGCGAGCCGGTCGCGGTCGCGTGAGTAGAGCGAGCCGGTCAGCCCGTACTCGGTGTCGTTGGCCACGGCGATTCCCTCGTCGAAGTCCTTCACCGAGAGGACCGCCAGCACGGGTCCGAAGATCTCCTCGCGGGCGATGCGCGCGCCGCGCTTGACGCCGTCGACGATGGTCGGCATCACGAAAAAACCGTCGCCGGGTCCGGGCTCGCCGCCAACGACGATGATCCCCTCTTTGCGGCCGAGGTCCACGTACTCGAGGATCCGCTTCTGGGAGCTCTCGTTGATCACGGCGCCGACCGCGTTGCCGGGATCGCGCACGTCGCCCACGGTCAGCGTCTTCGTCCTTGCCACGATCTTCTCGAGGAGCTCGTCGTGCACCTTCTCGTGCACGATCAACCGGGAGCAGGCCGAGCACTTCTGGCCCTGGAACCCGAACGCCGCCGCGACGACGCCGCTGGCGGCTTCGTCGAGGTCCGCGGTCTCGTCCACGAGGATGAAATCCTTGCCGCCCATCTCCAGGATCGCTCGCTTGATCCAGAGCTGGCCCGGCGCGACCTTGCCCGCCTTCTCGCTGATCTGGAGGCCGACCTCGCGCGATCCGGTGAAGGCGATCATGCGAGTCTTCGGGTGCTCGACGAGCGTGTTGCCGACGGTCGATCCCGGGCCGGTGACGAAGTTCAGCACGCCGTCGGGTATGCCGGCCTCCTCGGCGGCTTCGAGGAACATCGTCGCAATCCCCGCGGAGTCGGACGAGGGCTTCAGGACCACGGTGTTGCCGGCGACGAGCGCCGCGGTGGCCATGCCCGTCAGGATCGCGAGCGGAAAGTTCCACGGCGGGATGACCGCGACGACGCCGAGCGGGATGAACTCGAGCTCGTTCTTCTCGCCCGGGTAGGGAGTGAGAGGGTCGGCCTGGGCCAGCCGCTCCATCTCGCGCGCGTAGAACTCGCAGAAGTCGATTGCCTCGGCGGTGTCGGCATCGGCCTCGGCCCAGGACTTCGACTCCTCGAGGACCATCATCGCGGAGTACTCGTGCTTGCGCTTCCGGAAGATCGCGGCAATCCGGAGGAGGAGCGCCGAGCGCTCCTCCGGCGGGACGCGCGACCACGCGGGGAAGGCCTCCCACGCGGACTGGATCGCGCGCTCCGCGTCTTCTTTGGTTCCCTGCGGAAAACGGCCGATGACCTGCTTGGGATCGCAGGGATTGATCGACTCGAAGTGTTTCGCGGCGTCGACGCGCTTTCCGCCGATGCGGTTCTTGCCCTCGATCGGAAGGCGCGCCTCGATCTTGCTGAGCGCCGCGCGGAATGCGTTGCGGTTCGATTCGACGGAGAAATCCGTGAGCGGTTCGTTTCGGAATTCGGGAAGCAAGACGACCTCCGGCCCGGCGAATTTACCAGACGACAAGATAAGGGCAGGAGCCGAGATGCAGCGAACCTGACCCCCTCTCCCCGCTTGCGGGGAGAGGGTAGGGGTGAGGGGGTGTCCTTCTCCCTCTCCCCGCAGCGGAGATGCGTTGGGTGAGCGGTGTCTTACTCTCTCTCCCCGCAGCGGAGACGCGTTGGGTGAGCGGTGTCTTACTCCCTCTCCCCGCAGCGCGGGGAGAGGGTAGGGGTGAGGGGTGGTGAATCGAATTCTTCGGACCCATGCACGCGATCTCCGGCGTCACTCGACCGACGCCGAGCGGATTCTCTGGTACGAGCTTCGCGACCGGCGCTTGTGCGGCGCGAGGTTTCGTCGGCAGAAGCCGATCGGATCGCGAATCGTCGATTTCTACTGTGCCGAAGCGAGGTTGGTGATCGAGCTCGACGGCGGCGGTCACGCGGATGACGTGAGAGTCGCGGACGACGGCCGAAGGACGCGAGAGCTCGAGGCACAAGGGCTTCGTGTTCTTCGATTCTGGAATACGGATGTGCTTCAGAACCTCGACGGGGTGCTGGTTACGATAGTGGAAGCGCTGAAGAGCCGCCCCTCATCCTGACCCTCTCCCCGCAAGCGGGGAGAGGGAATGAGGCTTCGCGACCGCCCCTCACCCTGAATGAGGCCGCGCCCCTCACCCATTCACGCTCTTCTCGCCCGCCGCGCGGCGATCGCGTAGAGCCCGACTCCGATCGCGACGAACACAACGCTGCCGCCGACGAGCAACGCCACGCGCAGCGCCTTGCGCGGCTCGTCCGCCGGCGGGATGCACGACAGGACGATCGAAAGCGCCGTCACGGCGAAACCGGCGACGTTGACGGCGACGTTCCCGGCGCGCCCCCCCGGGATCGGAATCGCGCCCTCGCTTCGCTCGACCTCGCGCCCGAGGACGATTCCGGATGCGAACATGTACAGGTAGGGGATGAAGTACAGCACCAGCGTGAAGTCGGCGAAGAAGAGGTAGGCCTGCTTCACGCCGGACCCCGCCGTGGCGAGGATCGTGAACGCGATCGCGAGCACGCCCTGCGAGAGCAGCGCCACGGCCGGCGTGTTCCAGCGCGGGTGAATCCGGCTGAACGCCGGCGGCAGGTAATGGTCGAGCCCGGCCACGAAGAGGAGGCGCCCGGTCCCGGCGAACCACGCGGCGAGAGCGCCGAGACCCGCCATTCCCATCATCAACGCCGTCGGTGCGCCGAGAAAAGCGAGCCCGACGCGCGCTCCGGAGCTCGTCACCGCCTGGTTGATGCCGGTCATGATGGATGTCTCGGCCATCGGCAGCGAGACGAGCAGCGCCAGCGTCCCGGCGAGATACACGAACGCGATCGAAACGGCGGAGGCGAAGATGGCCCGCGGGATCGTCTTACGCGGTTCGATGATCTCCTCGGAAACCAGCGGGGCGAGCTCGAACCCCGCGAACGCGAAACAGAGCTTCGAGAACGTGAGCACGAGCGCGAGATCCGTGACGTGGGGCACGAGCGACGCGAGCGTGATCGGGTTCGCGGATCCGAACCGCGCGAGCGTGAGAACGGCGATCACGAGCACGAACAGGATCGGGAGCCAGTTCGCGGCGCCGCCCAGGTTCTGCACCCACTTCCCGGACCGCCACCCGACCACGCTCACCGCCACGGCGATCCCGACGAGCACGAGCGAGGCGATCATCCCGTACGCGCGGCTCTGCTCGAGGTGCGCGTAGCGG
>DATIBN010000053.1:0-5435 GCA_035457525.1 Thermoanaerobaculia bacterium
CGAGACTCTCGCCCGACTGGTCGACGTTCCGATCCAGACCTGGAGCTACAGGGAGCAGAGCGCACCGGTCCGCCACATGGGTCCTATGGCCCAGGACTTCGCGGCTGCCTACGGCCTCGGCACCGACGACAAGTCGATCAACCCCCTCGACGCGAGCGGCGTCGCGCTCGCGGCGATCCAGGGGCTCTATGAAATGGTGAAAGAAAGGGACGCCGAGATCGACGCGCTCAAGGGGCGTCTGTCGAAGCTCGAAGCGAAGGTCGAGTGAAGTCCCGGACGTCCTGGAAGGGCGTCTCGCGGTCGGTGAAGTCGGGGCGGTAGTAGCGGTTCGCGGTCGAAAGCTCCTGCTGGAAGCCGTTCGTCAGGCCGTTCGCCTCGAGAAGGGCGAGCGCTTCCTCCCACTCCTCCGCCGTGATCTCGCGGGAGAGAGCGGCGTACCGCACGTCCTTCGCGGCGCGGTGGATCGGGTAGTACTGCGCCATGAGCGAGATGGCCACGCGTGGCGAAAGCGTCTCGGCGATCCAGGCGAGCGACTCCCCCACTCCCGCGACGCCGTTGGGCAGGACGAGCATCCGGACGAGAAGCCCGCTCTTCAGGAGCCCGTCGTCGCCGTAGACGATTGACGACCCCTTCTGCCGGTACATCTCGACGAGCGCCTCGCGTGCCCGTTCCGGGTAGTCGGGGACCTTGGAGTACTGCCAGCCCGCGGCGGAATCCGCGTACTTGAAGTCCGGCAGATAGACGTCGACGATCCCGTCGAGAAGCCGCAGCACCTCGACCGAGTCGTAGGCGTTCGTGTTGTAGACGATCGGCAGATCCAGCCCGGCCCGCGCGGCGAGGAGTACCGCCTTCGCCATCTGCGGCGCGTAGTGCGTCGGCGAAACGAATCCGATGTTGTGGCAGCCGCTCGCCTGGAGCTCGAGCAGCATCTCCGCGAGCCGCTCGACGGAGACCTCGTTCCTCCTCTGGGCCCTCCAGTCCTGGCTGATCTGCCAGTTCTGGCAGTAGACGCACCGCAGGTTGCAGTTCCCGAAGAAGACGTTTCCCGCCCCGCGCGTGCCGGAAAGGACGGGCTCCTCGCCGAAGTGGGCGGTGTGGGAGGACACGACGGGATCGAGTCCCGAGGCGCAGGACGCCAGGACGTCCTTCAGCCGGTCGTTGCCGCAGTTGCGGGGACAGACGGTGCACGACGAAAGAAGCGCGTAGAGCTTCTCGACGCGCTCCTCGAGCTCGCCCGACCGGAGCAGTGCGACGTATCCCGGCTCGTACATCGAAACTAGCCTAGCATTCCGACCCGTGCCGGAAAGCCGCGCTTCGCGGAGGATGCGCTGGGGATTCAATCTCTTTCCGGCGTTCCGCGGCACGGGCGCCCGCGTGACGTACATGTCGGGGGACTGGCGGGAAGTGCACGTGAAGCTCCCGCTCAGCTGGCGCACCCGCAACTACGTCGGCACGATCTTCGGCGGGAGCCTGTACGGGGCGGTTGACCCGCACTACATGATCATGCTGATCAAGATCCTCGGGCCGGACTACGTCGTCTGGGACAGGGCCGCGACGATCCGGTTCCGGAAGCCCGGCCGCGGGACGCTCTACGCCCGATTCGTAATTCCGGAAGAGGAGATCGCGCTCATACGCCGCTCGCTGGAGACCCAGCACTCCATCGACCGCGTCTACTCGGTCGCGCTCGTCGACGCAGACGGGGTCGTCCATGCGGAGGTCGACAAGACGATCTATATCCGCAAGAAGGAGGCGGCCCGCTAGGTCCGCTCCTGAGGCGCGACGAATTCCTCCTCGCCCGGCACCGGATGCGCGAACGTGTCGGGATCCTGCGGGTCGTAAGGAAGCGACTTCAACATGAGGAACTCGGAGTCCACGAGAAACCGAATCGCGTGCGACTCCCCCGGCTCGAGAAAGACGCCCTCGTTCTCCCCGAGCAGGAACTTGTCCATGTGGCCGGTTTCGATGTCGACCGTACGCACTCCGGCCCGTCCCGACAGCAGATGGAAGAAGACGCGCGTCTTTCGGTGGTAGTGATTCCCCATGACGGCGCCCGCGCCCATCCGGCCCGAGACGAGCGTTCCCGCCGGGAATCCACTCAGGATCTCGCGGAAGATTCCGCGGCTGTCGGTTCGCTCGAATCTCGGGCCGATAACCTGATGCGCCACGAAGAGATTCTTTCAGCTCGTTGGCCGCAACGCAGTACTCGTCGTCACAGGTTCAGTCGTGCGACCGCACACGTGCGACAAAAATCCGCAGAACGTACTGGGCGCCGGTGCGAAAAAATCGCCAGAGGCTCGGCGCGGACTTCGAGATCCCCTTCTGGCGATCGCGGAACGTGTACGGCACTTCCGCGACCGTCAGTCCCTTCCGGCGGCACGTGTAGAGGAACTCCATGAAGTACGCGCCGTAACCGGTGGGGATGACGGAGACCCGATCGAACACGGTCCGCCGGAGAACGACGAAGCCGCTGTCGTAGTCGCGAATTCCGTAGCCGAGAACGAAGGTCGCCAGGCCGTTGATCAGCCGGCTCGCCGCCACGCGCAGCCACGCCCGGTCGTCGCGGCCGCCCGGGGCGTATCGCGAGCCGACGACGACGTCGTATTCGTCGAGGAGCCGGACCATACCCGGCAGAAGCGCGGGCGGCATGCACATGTCGGCGTCCATCCAGCCGACGATCGCTCCCCGGCTCTCCAGGATCCCGCGGTTGAAGGCCGACGCGAGCCCGCGCGTTCCGACGCGGCGGATCACCTTCACGCGCGGGTCGTCCAGGTCCTGCGCGAGCTTCCACGTGCCGTCGGGAGAGTCGTCGTCCACGACGATCACCTCCGTCGAAGGACCCAGGCTTTCGAAGATGCCGCGGACGGTCTCGAGGATGTTCTCGCGTTCGTTGAAGGTCGCGAGCACGATCGAGACCCGGGGATCGGCCGGGTCGGCGCGCCCGGAAGCGTTCAACCGCGGCACTCCGCCAGCTTCTCGACCACCTCCTCCACCTGTGCCCGTGTCAGGCCGAGGCCCGAAGGAAGGTAGAGACCTCTCTTCCAGAGGTCGTCGGAGACCGGGTAGTCGCCCGAGACGTCCGGGAAGCGTGGGTCGCTCTTCTGGAAGACCGGCTGCCGGTGCATGGGGCAGAAGAACGCGCGCGTCTCGACCCCCTTCTCCTTCATCGCAGCCATCACGCCGTCCCGCCCGCGCCGGAAAGCGTCGCCGAGCTTCACGCCGTACATCCAGTAGACGTTCTTCGCGCCCGGCGCTTCCCAGGGAAGCTCGACGTCTTCCACCCCCGCGAACGCCTCCGCGTACCAGCGCGCGATCTCGCGCTTCCTCTCGACCTTCTCATCGGCCTTCTCGGCCTGCGCGAGTCCGATCGCCGCCTGCACGTTCGTCAGCCGGTAGTTGAAACCGACCTCACGGTGGACGAACCGGGGATGTTCGAACGCCTGGTTGCGCAGCAGGCGCATCCGGTCGGCGAGCGCCGGGTCGGAGCAGAGGACCATCCCGCCCTCGCCCGTCGTCAGAATCTTGTTGCCGTAGAAAGAGAAGCAGGCCGCGTCGCCGAAGCTGCCGACGGGGCGGTCGCCGATGCGGGCGCCGTGCGCCTCGGCGCAGTCTTCGATCACGAGAAGTCCGTGCCGGCGCGCGATCGAGAGGATCGCCTCCATGTCACACGGATGCCCGTACATGTGAACCGGCATGATCGCGCGGGTCCGCGGCCCCACTTTCGCCTCGATCTTCGCGGGGTCGATGCACCAGGTCTTGGGATCTGCGTCGACCAGAACCGGCCGGGCGCCGGCCTGGATCACGGTGTTCGCCGAGACGATGAGGGTGAAGTCGGGGATGAGGACTTCGTCGCCCGGCCCGATTCCGAGAGCGGTCAACGCGAGGTGGAGGCCCGTCGTGCAGCTCGAGCAGGCGACCGCGTACGGGACGCCGCACCAGCGGGCCATCGTTTCCTCGAACCTCGTGATGTAGGAGCCGAGCGACGAGATCCAGTTCGTCTCGAGACAGTCGAGAACGTACCGCTTCTCGTTTCCGTCCAGGACCGGTTCCCACACCGGGATCATCCCGTCACCACCCCTTCCTCATCGCGCAAACCGGGGATGGTACCCGTTAAGTCGCGGGGACAGGCTTCAGCCTGCACCCGCCGCAGTTCTATCGCGGGGACAGGCTTCAGCCTGCACCCGCCGCAGTCCTATCGCGGGGACAGGCTTCAGCCTGCACCCGCCGCCGAACTTCTCACCTTTTCTCCCACGACGAAGACCGAGAGACCGAACGGGAGCGCGACGGGAATCCGCCGCTCGAACGCGAGGACCGCGCCGAGGAGGGCGTTGATCGGCGCGGGCACCGGCCGGACGTCGGACCGTGCGCCTTCCCGGGATCGCCCTCCCCTCCGGGCGAGGCGGGCAACCACGGCGAGCGGAAAGAGGAGGGCGTTGCGGTACCCCGATCGCCGCGCGGAGAGGCCGGCGCCCTCCAGGAGCTTTGCGATCTCCCCGCGTCGGTAGCGGCGCTTCGTCCAGACCGCGGCGTCGTGCTCTCCGCGCAGCCAGTCGAACGCCGGCACCTGGACGAGCAGCCGTCCTCCCGGCTTCAGGACCCGCGCCGCCTCCGCGATCGCCAGTCTTTCGTCGACGGCCGCGTGACACAACACGTCGATCGAGACCACGGCGTCGAACGACTCGTCCGCGAACGGCAGGGACGAGACGCTTCCCTGTACGAGAGGCGCGCGTCCCCGGGTCCGCGCGAGCCGGATGCCGTCCGGGGAGATTTCGACGCCCGTCCTCCAGGCGACGGTGTGCAGGTTGGCCAGGAGCCCTCCGGTGCCGCACCCCGCGTCGAGGACCCGCATCCGCGCACCCCCCGGCTTCGGGAGCCCGTGCAGCCATCGCTCGACTTCCCGGCGCACGCCGACGTACCACCAGTGGCGGTCCTCGACCGCGAACATCGCCTCGTACTCGGCAGGGTTCATGGGGCAGGGTCAGGCAACCCAGTGCCAGTTGACGAACCGCGCGGCCGCCGCGAGGAGGAGCAATCCCGAGAGGATCCACCAGGCCAGACGCAACCGGGGACGGTCGCGGGAACCCTCGGTCAGGGCGTAGTACACGGGGTACACGACCAGGAGGAAGCGCGGCATTCCTCCCGAGAGGCCCGTCGTCATGGGCAGGGCGATCCCCGCGCCCGTCCAGGCAGCGTCCGACCAGCGCTTCCGGACGAGCTGGTAGATCCCGACCAGGACGAACACGATCGCGACGCCGTAGTCGAGAGCGAGTGACGGATCGGTGCGCCATGACATGTGCTTGAACCGCAGCCCCATCGAGAAGAACCACGCCCCGATTCCCGACACCGAGCTGGTTCCGCGATGCCACCCCTCCATCGAGCGGAAGAAGAGTCCCGGCTCGCCATAGATCCAGCCGACTCCGAAGATCCAGAGGAAGACG
>DATIBN010000054.1:0-2846 GCA_035457525.1 Thermoanaerobaculia bacterium
TCGCTACGAGGCCGGGCTCCTGTCGCGCGGCGCGACGCGCGGCGACGGGTTCCGGGGCGAGGACGTCACCGACAACGTGCGGACGATCCGCTCGATCCCGCTCTCGATTCCCGAAACCGCCCCCCTCGAGGTCCGGGGCGAGGTCTTCTACCCGCGATCGGTCTTCCTGCGGCTGAACGCGGAGCGCGAAGCCGCGGGCGAACCGATCTTCGCGAACGCCCGAAACGCCGCGGCGGGCACGCTTCGCCTGCTCGACTCCCGGATCACGGCCCGGCGCCGCCTGGCGGCTTGCTTCTATTCGATCGCGCCGGGACCGGAGTCACCCGCCACCCAGGCGGAGACGCTCGAGCGCCTCGGCTCGCTCAACCTTCCGACGCACCGTCAGTGGCGTCGCTGCGCGACCTTCGACGAGGTCCGGGAGTTCGTCGACGAGTGGCAGGGCAAGCGCGCGGGCCTCGACTTCGAGACCGACGGCGTGGTCGTCAAAGTCGACGACCGCCGGCTCCAGGAGGAGCTCGGAGCGACCGCGAAGTCGCCGCGCTGGGCTCTCGCGTACAAGTACCCGCCGGAGGAGGCGACGACGGTCGTGCGCGAGATCTCGGTCCAGGTCGGCCGGACCGGCGTGCTCACCCCGGTCGCGCACTTCGACCCGGTCGTGCTGGCCGGCACGACGGTCAAGAGGGCCACGCTGCACAACTACGAAGACCTGGCGCGCAAGGACGTGCGGGTCGGCGACACGGTCGTCGTCGACAAGGGGGGCGACGTGATCCCCCGCGTCATCCGGGTGGTCCCGGAGAAGAGGCCGCACGGGACGTCTCCCTTCGCGATGCCCGGGCGCTGCCCGGTCTGCGGCGACGCCGTCGTGCGCGAGTCCGGCGAGGTCGCCACCCGCTGCGTCAATCCGGCATGCCCCGCGGTCGTCCGCGAGGCGATCACGCACTTCTGCTCCCGCCGGGCGATGAAGATCGAGGGGCTGGGGGAGAAGCTGGTCGACCAGCTGGTCACGGCCGGCCTGCTCTCCGACGTCGCGTCCGTCTACGACCTCACGGCGGAGGGCCTGGTCGAGCTGGAACGGTGGGGGGAAAAGTCCGCGGCGAACCTTCTCTCCGAGATCGAGCGCAGCAAGACGAACGACGTCTCCCGTCTACTTTTCGCCCTGGGGATCCGCCACGTCGGCGAGAAGGCCGCGGCGACGCTCGCGCGCCGTTTCGGGTCCCTGGACGCGCTTCTCGCCGCGGGGGAGGAGGAGCTGCAGACCGTGGAGGAGGTCGGCCCGAACACGGCCGCCGCGATCGTCACCTGGTTCTCCCATCCGCGCCACCGGGAGCTCGTCGAGCGGCTCCGGGCCCGGGGGGTGAACTTCCTGTCGCGCGAGAGCCGACCGCGCGCGGACGGGCCGCTCGCCGGCAAGACGGTCGTGATCACCGGCGTGCTGCCCGGCGTCACGCGCGAGGACGCGGCGCGACGGCTCGAGGCCGCCGGCGCCCGGGTGTCCGGCTCGGTGTCGCGCAAGACCGACTTCGTGCTGGCGGGAGAGGCGGCCGGCTCGAAGCGCGAAAAGGCGGAGTCCCTCGGAGTCCGGGTCGTCACGTGGCAGGAGATGCTCGAAATTCTCGAAGGGGGGGATTGACCGTGGAGCTTCCGACGCGCGTCGTGGTTTTCTGTCCGATCCTCGAGCTCAAGAACAAGCCGGCGCGGCTGCTCGCGATCTCGCCGCACGGCTACTACGAAGTCCGGATGGACGTCGGGGCGAACAACCACACGGCGCTCCTCCCGATCGCGGGGACCGGGATCGTCTTCCAGGAGGCCAACGTGACGGGGGAGCCGGGGCCCGAAATCGAGAGGTGACCGCGACCTAGGTCAGCTCACGGCGCGCGGTCGTCTCGAGCTCTTCGGCGATGCTCGCCACCGCGGCCGGGTCCGTTCCTTCCACGAGTATTCGCAGGAGCGGCTCCGTCCCCGAGTAGCGGACGAAGACGCGGCCACGCCCGTCGAGCGACGCCTGCGCCTTCGCGATCGCGCGCGCGAGCCCGGGCGAGCCCTCGATCGAGGTGCGGCGCGCCACGCGCACGTTTTTCAGCACCTGGGGGCTCTTCTCGAGGGTCGCGAGACGCGAAAGCGGCTCGCCGGACGCCACGACGACTCCCGCGACGACGAGCGCCGTCTGGATGCCGTCGCCGGCGGGGGAGAGCGGCGCGAAGAGGATGTGCCCGGAGGTCTCGCCGCCGAGCACCGCGCCGCTCGTCTCCATGAGGCTCGCGACGCTCCGGTCGCCCACGGCCGCGCGCTGGAACGCGATCCCTTCCCGGGCGAGCGCCGCTTCGAGACCGAAGTTGGACATGACGGTTCCGACGACGCCGCCTTCGGTCAGCCGCCCCTCCGCCTTCCAGCGGCGGGCGACGATCCAGAGAACGTCGTCGCCGTCGAGAAGCCTTCCGTTCCCGTCCGCGAAGATCGCGCGGTCCGCGTCTCCGTCGAGCGCGACGCCCATGGCCGCTCCGCGATCCCGCGTCTCGCCAGCCATCCTCTCGGGGTGGAGAGCGCCGCATCCCGCGTTGATGTTGCGTCCGTCCGGGCGGTCGCAGATCGTCGTCACCCGGCAGCCCGCGCGCGTGAGCGCCTCCGGTCCGAGCTTCCACGCGGCGCCGTTTCCCGCGTCGAGAAGAGCGGAGAGACCGCCGAGGTCCCGCTGGACCCTCGAAAGGAGACGCGAGAGGTAGAGCTCGGGAAGAGAAGGGTCGGGAGGGGGGGGCTCACGCACGCCCCTCACCCCGACCCTCTCCCCGCGCGCGGGGAGAGGGAGCGAGCCTTCCGCGCGCAGCGTCTTCTCCAGCGCTTCCTCTTTT
>DATIBN010000055.1:0-27724 GCA_035457525.1 Thermoanaerobaculia bacterium
ACCTCAACTCGAACTGCTCGGGCTGGGAGTTCCAGCAGAACAGCGGCCAGGTGCCTCTCATCAAGATCCCGCGCGACTACTACTGGGGACAGGCCTGCAATCCCCCGCAGAACTCGCTGCCGTGCGTCAAGCGTCTCCTGCGGCCCCAGGCCTACATCGAAACCTACGACCAGGCGTCCGGCGCATTCACGACGGCGGACCTCGACAACCCCGGGTACACCGGAGCCGGCAGCAAGTACGCGGACGGCTGCGACCCGAACCTGCTCGGCGCGGTCCAGAACGGCCTGGACGACGTGGAAAGAACGGTCATCCTCTCCAGCCGTAACGGCAGCCAGGCGCCGATCAAGAACATCCTCGGGAACATCCTGGCTTATTTCAAGAACCCGGCCCATGACGGCTTCCAGAACGGCGCGCGTCTCGACGACCCGAACGCCGTCTGCCGCACCTCCGCCGTCATATTCATCTACGACACCTTCAACGGATGTCAGAACGACAGCTGCAACTTCCTGAAGACCTCTTCGTTGAACGAGCTGAGGGCGATCGGCGTCCCCATCTACGTCATCGGCTTCGGCGCCCAGGCCAACTCGGGGGTGTGCGCGGCCAGCCCGCTGACCGACGCGTGCCCGCTCGTCTGCATCGCGGAGCACAGCGGCGCGCTGAAGCTGGACGGCACCGCCGGGTACTTCCCGGTGACGAGCGACGTCGAGCTCGCCCAGGCGCTCCTGAACATCGCGTCCCTGATCAACGAGTCGCAGAAGGGTTTCGTGGCCTCGAGCGTTTCGACCGCGCAGTCCTCGGGCGAGCAGGTCACGTTCCTCTCGACTTTCAATGCGACCAGGAACCGTTCGATCTGGGACGGCCGCGTCAACGCCTACAAGCTCGACTCGAACGGTAACCTCACGATGGGACAGCGGAGGATCACCGATCCCAACGATCCTTTCGCAGGCGCGACGGTCCCGGCTCCGTCGAACCTCCCGACCTCGCTGATGTGGAACGCCGGGGAAAACCTGGGAGACACTCCGGGAACCGGCGCGACCGACTCTTCGGCGGTTCTCCAGCCCGGGGCGGTCCCCGCCCACAGCACCTACATCGACCGGTCGAACATCGCGACCTCCGTCATCGCCACGAACTTCTTCCCGGGCCGGAAGATCGTTTTCTCGCTGCCGCAGACGTATCCCGTGATGACGGATCCGGCGACGACTCTCCCGATCCCGGCGGCCGACGCCGTCCCCGAGAACCGCTTCGACATGGTCTTCGACGACACCGCGAGCTGGTGGCCGGCGCTGAAAGCGCTGCTGTCTCCGCAGTCCACGCCGCCCTTCGTCCTGAACCCGGCCATCGGGGATACCGACGCCCGGGACGCCCTGCGTTTCGTCTGGGGCGATCGGGACCCGATCATCCTCGCGGCGCAGCCGAACGCCGTCGCCGCGAAGCTCTACTCCGGGTTGAAGCTCGGCGACATCTTCCACTCGAGCCCGATCCTGGTCGGCCGCCCGAACAACTTCCCGTTCTTCACGGCCAACCTGAACGGCTATCAGGACTTCCTGAACACCTACTCGAAGCGGCGGCGCGTGCTCTACGTCGGCTCCAACGACGGCCTCCTCCACGCCTTCGATGCCGGCGGATGGGACCGGAAGCCCACCGTGTGCGACTTCGAGGCCGACGGCGTCACGCGCAAGCACTGCTACGACCTCGGGACGGGGACGGAGCTCTTCGCCTATGCGCCGAGGACGGTCATGCAGATCTTCAAGGGAATGAAGGACACGCTCGGCCCCCAGACGAGGAGGATTCAGTGGGCCGTCGACGGACCGCCGACCGCCGGCGACGTCTTCATCGACTCCAGTCACAACGGTTCCCCGGTGCCGGCCGACCGGACCTGGCACACGGTCATCGTGGGCGGGATGCGCGAGGGGACGTCCTTCCAGGGCACGCCCGGCGCGGAGCCGGCGGATTCGCTCGGCAGCTACTATGCGCTGGACGTCACCCAGCCGGACGAGCTCCCGCTCGACGCGAACGGGAAGCCGCTCACCGTCATCCCGGCGAACGATCACGCTCCCCTGTGCCTGAACGCCGACGGCCACGCGACCTGCGGCCAGGACGCCGCCGACGCGACGGTCCGATCGAACCAGCCGGCCCGAGCCTGGCCGACCGTGCTGTGGGAGATCACGGACACCGAGGATCTCGACACCGGCGGATCGCCCGGAACCGGGTTCGTCGACATGGGCGAGAGCTGGTCGAAGCCTGCGCTCGGACGGGTCAAGGTCTGCACCGCCAACTGCGGTAGCACCGTCGAGCCGTTCCCGGTGAACGAGGACCGCTACGTCGCGATCTTCGGAGGCGGCTTCGACCGCGAGAGGCTGAACCGCCGGGGCAACTGGCTCTACATGGTCGACATCGAGACCGGCAGGGTCCTGTACCGGGTGAACTCGAGCTGCGGCATCAACGACCAGGGCGGATGCTCCCCCACGTATTTCGGGTCCGTCCCATCGGAGCCGGCCGCGATCGACGGCAACGGCGACGGATACATCGACCTCCTCTACTTCGGCGACCTGAAGGGTCGGATGTGGAAGGTGGATCTGACGGATCTCCGCCTGCTTTCCTCGCCCCCCTCGGGCCGCTGGGACAACCAGCTCGACCTGGCGACCGGTTCGGGACGGCCGTTCCTGCTCTTCGAGGCGCCGCAGCCGGTCTCTCCGGCGGTTCACCCGTTCTATCCGATCTACTACCGCCCGACGGTGGTCGCCCTGGGGTACAACGTCGGTGGCCGGCCGGCTCTGGGCATCGGGTTCGGCACGGGCGACCGCGACGACATCACCTCCAAACTCGAACCGCTGGCCCTGACCTTCAAGCAGCGCTTCTACTACGTGGTCGACCGGAACAACAGCACGACGCTCACCGAGAGCAACCTGTTCGACATCACCTCGGCGACGGCTCCCAGCATCACGACCGCGCCGACCGATGGCTGGTTCATCGAGCTCGCGCTCGGCGAGCGGGTCAACGCCGACTCGATCACCGTCGGCAGCGTCATCTTCTTCACGACGTTCAACCCGCTGGCGGCGGGGAATCCTTCGGCGCCCTGTGCCGCGAACAATTCGCCCGAGTGCGGCCTGGCGAACGGGACCGCGCGGCTCTACCGCGTCTTCTACACGACGGGGAACCCCTACATCGGGAGCGACCGCAGCCAGGTGCAGACGCAGGGAGGCTTCCTTTCCGAACCGGTGTACTTCCAGTCCCGGGACCAGCAGGGCAACCTCATCTACACGACCGAGAACACGGTCAAGAAGGAGAAGGCGCCGGGCGGAAAGAGGACCACGGTGAAGAGCTGGAAGGAACGCTCGCGCCGGCCGTAAGACCGGGACCATCGGAGAGTTTCGGCGGGCGGCCGCACGAGGCCGCCCTATTTGTTTGGGGAATCAGGCGCTCTGCGCTGGGGTCAGGTCTCCACTTGCCACTTCGCTTTCGCGAAGATGGCAAGCGCGAGTGCTCTTATCGACCGCCTTGCCGACTAGTGAAGACCTGACCCCAACTCCGTCTTGCGACGGCTATGGTCGAGGATCCGCTTGCGCACGCGGACCGCGGCCGGAGTGACCTCGACGAGCTCGTCGTCGTTGATCCACTCGATGGCCTGCTCGATGGTGAGCGTCCGCGCCGGGTTCAGGCGGACCGCGATGTCGGCGGTCGACGCCCGCATGTTCGTGAGCTGCTTTCGGCGGCAGGGCTGGACGACGAGGTCTCCCTCCTTGACCTGCTCTCCCACGACCTGCCCCCCGTACACGCCCTCGCCGGGCCTCACGAAAAACGTTCCCCGGTCACCGAGCTGGTCGAGAGCGTAGGCGGTCACGTCCCCCGGCTCCTTGGCGATCATCGCTCCCCGCTTCCGGTTGGGGAGGGGGCCGCGGTGCGGGCCGTACTCGTCGAAGAGGTGGTTCAGCAGCCCCGTGCCGCGCGTGAGTGAAAGGAACTCGAGCCGGAAACCGAGCAGGCCGCGGGAGGGAACCGTGAACTCGATCCGCGTCCGGTCGCCGTGCCGCCCGATGTGCTTGAGTTCCCCCTTCCGCTCGCCGACCGCGGCGATCAGGGGTCCCGTGAACTCCTCCCCGCAATCGATCACGAGCTCCTCGTAGGGCTCGAGGACCTCTCCGTTCTCGCCGGTGTGAAGGATGACCTGCGGACGGCCGAGGGCGAACTCGTAGCTCTCGCGCCGCATCGTCTCGGCGAGGATGGAGAGCGAGAGCTCGCCCCGCGCCATCACGAGGAAGGCGTCGGGCTGCTCCGTTTTCTCCAGCCGGATCCCCACGTTGCGCTCGCGCTCCTTCTCGAGGCGCTCCCAGAGGTGCCGGCCGGTGACGTACTTGCCGGAGCGGCCCGACAGAGGCGAGTCGTTCGTGCGGAACTCCATCGAAAGGGTCGGCTCGTCCACCTGGATGCCGGGCAGCGGCGTCGGGTCTGCGGGGTCGAGCAGCGTGTCCCCGATCTCGATGGCCGGGAATCCCGAGATCATGCAGATGTCGCCAGCGGAAACCTCGTCGACCTCGACGCGTTCGATGCCCGAGAAGAGCTGGATCTTGCCGGCGCGGCCGCTCTGCACGAGGGTTCCGTCGGGGCGCGCCACCGCGAGCGCGCCGGCGCGGGAAAGAGTTCCGGAAAAGACCCGGCCGACCGCCTGGCGTCCGACGTAGTCGGAGTACTCCGTGTTCGCGACGATCATCTTGAACGGGCCCTCGCCCACGGACGGCGGCGGGATGTCCTCGAGGATCGTGTCGAGGAGCGGCCGGAGGTCTCCCGACGTCGCGTCGGGATCGCGCCCGGCGAAGCCGAGGCGGCCCGAGCCGTAGAGAACCGGAAACTCGAGGTGGCTCTCGTGCGTGGCGAGCGACAGGAACAGGTCGCGGATCTCCTCCTCGACCTCGAGCGGCCGCGCATCGGCCCGATCGATCTTGTTGATCAGAACGATCGGCCTCTTGTTCCCCTCGATCGATTTCTTGAGAACGAAGCGCGTCTGGGGAAGGGGGCCTTCCGAGGCGTCGACGAGGAGAAGGACTCCTTCGACCATTGTCAGGATCCGCTCGACTTCCGAGCCGAAGTCGCGGTGACCCGGCGTGTCCACGATGTTGATGACGGTGTCGCGGTACCGGACGGCCGTGTTCTTCGCCAGGATCGTGATGCCCCGCTCCTTCTCGAGATCGCCCGAGTCCATGATGAGCTCCGACACCTGCTGCCCCACGCGGAACGTGCCGCACTGCTTCAGGAGCGCGTCCACGAGCGTGGTTTTTCCGTGGTCCACGTGCGCGACGATCGCGAGCCCGCGGCGATCCGCGCGGACCCGTGGGGGAGAGGCGGGCAGAGAGGTCATCGTTTCGGTCATATTCTCAGAGCGTGAGGGATCTGCCGAAACGTCCGGGCGGGGTCGGATGTTCCCGAGCCCGGGCGGGGACGCCGTGAAGGGCGCCCGCCGGCCGCTCGTCTACTCCACCGGAAAAGGCCGGATCTGCCCGAAATGCGGCTGGCCGGAGGCGGATTGCCGCTGCTCCTCGACGCTCGGAGCCTCCGAGGAGCCCGTTCCCGGGAAGATCACGGCGAACCTTCGCGTCGAAAAGCGAGGGTCCGGCAAGGTGGTCACGGTGATCGATTCGCTCCCCGCGAACCGGGAGTTCCTCGACGGACTGGCGCGGGAGCTCAAGAAATCCTGCGGCACCGGGGGTCGAGCCGGAGAAACGTTCGTCGAGATCCAGGGTGATCACCGCGAACGGCTGCGGGAGCTGCTGGCGCGAAAAGGGTGGGTCGTCAAAGGATAGCGCCGCGTGCCGGTGCGAAGCAGGTCGTTTGCAGGGTAGCGCGACGGTCATTTGCATCGGCGGGCCCATCCGTGACACCCTGCAGATCCCTCGCGCCAGCCGGCGCGGCACGATGACGGCGGTCCGCCGGCGACCCTTCCCGTTCTCAATCGTCAATGCACGCCGGAAATCGATGCGGGCCCGACCCGCGGAAAGACGATAGTTCATGCCTTTTTCGAATTTTGGACTTCATCCCGACGTCCTGAAGGGCGTCCGGGAAATGGGGTTCACTCGACCGACCCCCATTCAGCTCGACGCGATCCCGCCGGCTCTCGCGGGACGGGATCTCCTCGCGAACGCCGAGACCGGCAGCGGCAAGACCGCCGCGTTCATTCTCCCGATCCTGCAGAGGCTCCTTCCCAGGCCGCGCCGGGCGACCCGGGCGCTCGTGATCACTCCGACCCGCGAGCTCGCGGCTCAGATCGAAGAACACACGCGGCAGCTCGCCGTCCACACGCCGATCCAGACGGCCTCCGTCTTCGGCGGCGTGGCGATGGGACCGCAGGAGCACGCATTCCGCGCCGGAGTGGACGTCATCGTGGCGACGCCCGGCCGCCTGCTGGACCACTTCCGCCACCCGTACGCGAAGCTGGAGAAACTGGAAGTCCTCGTCCTCGACGAAGCCGACCGGATGCTCGACATGGGATTCCTGCCGGACATCCGCCGCGTCCTGAAACATCTGCCGGCCCACCGGCAGACGCTCTTTTTCTCGGCGACGCTTCCGCCTCCGATCGCCGCTCTCGCGCGGGAGATCCTCCGCAATCCGGTGTCCGTGAACGTCGAGAGGCGGTCGGCGCCCGCGGTCGGGATCACTCAGGCCGTCTACCCGGTGACCGGCAACCTGAAGACTCCCCTCCTCGCCGAGCTCCTGCGGCGGGGAGACCTCGAGAACGCGCTCGTCTTCACGCGCACCAAGCACCGCGCGAACCGGCTCTACGAGGCGCTCTCGAAGCGCGGCTTCTCGGCCGAGCGCATCCACGGCAACCGCAGCCAGCCCCAGCGAACGCAGGCGCTGGCCGGATTCAAGAGCGGCCGCTACCGGGTCCTCGTCGCGACCGACATCGCGGCGCGCGGAATCGACGTCGAGGCGCTGCCGCACGTCGTCAACTTCGACGTGCCGCACGTCCCGGACGACTACATCCACCGGGTCGGGCGCACCGCGCGCGCCGAGCGCACGGGCGACGCGTTCACCTTCGTCTCACCCGAGGAAGAGAACGACATGCGCGCCATCGAGAAGGCGCTCGGTCGGCGCCTTCCGCGGATCATCGTGCCCGGATTCGACTACTCCGCCGCGCCCGCCGAACGGTTCGAGATCCCGGTGGCCGAACGCATCGCCGCGATCCGGGCGCGCAAGACGCAGGACCGCGCGCGGGCAAAGGCAAAGGAAGACCGGCGAAAGGCGTCTCCGGTTCCCGCGTCGCCGCACCCTCGCTCCGAGCCGCGCTCCTTCGGCCGGGGAGGCCGGCCGCGTCCCGGCGGGCGGCGCCGCGGATAAATCGATCTATCCCCTTTTTCGGGACGCCTACTTGCCGCCGCCTCCGTAGACCGGAAGAGCCCTCGAGCTCGGGCGCGGGCTCGCTACGGCGGGCGCGGGGAACGGAGCGATACCCGGCGCGGGAACCGTCGGCAGCGGAACCGAGCGGCCCCGCGCGAACACCTCGTGACGGCCGCGGGTCTTGTACCACTCGGCGAGAGACGCGGTCTGGAACATCTCCTCGATGATCTTCCGCCAGCCCACGCCCGTGTTGTACGCGCAGAACGAGATCTCGCCCATCTGCGTCGCGTAGGGAATGATGCACATCTCGGTGCGGCGGAAGTCGTAGTTGAAAAGGTCCTGGAACCACATTCCGCCGATGAAGAAGACGCGCCAGTCGTAGCGTTTCTCCTTCGCGACACCGAGCTTGCCGCCGGTGTGACCGTCCATGATCTTGATGACGGAGAGCGGCGAAAGCCCCGCCGGGATGCCCTCCGGCCGGAGGTTGCGCAGGATCGAGAGCGCCATCTGCGCGGCGGTCCAGAACTTCGACCTCGCGGAATCGGTGATCTGCTTGACGTCGTCGAGGAGCCGGTCGACGTTCAGGATCGACGGAACCGTAACCGACCGGCGCGTCTGCTGGTGGACGAGAAGCATCGTGCCGATTCCGCAGTTGGGATGGCACCCGCACTTCAGTGACCCCCACTCCGCCTCGAGCCCGCCGAGCAGGTCTTTCAGGTCGGAGAACGGACCCGACGCCGACAGCGGGTACCAGTCGCGCAGTGGCTCGCCGATCCCGGCCTGGGCGCGCGCGTCGTGCGCGAGGTGGGAGAGCGTGTACCTCTGCTTCTGGCGGGTCTCGTCGTCGATGTCCTCGTCTCTCCCCGTGAACGAGACGGGCTGGAAGGAGACGGTGTTGATCTTGTCGATGTTCTCGATGGCGAACTTCAGGATGTCGCCGACCTGGTCGTTGTTGACGCCGTTGACGATCGTCGTGACCAGGGTGATGTCCACGCCGTACCGGTGCAGGTTCTCGATCGCACGCAGCTTGACGTCGTAGAGGTTGCCGACCTTGCGGTGCTGGTTGTGCTCGTTGCCCACGCCGTCGAACTGCAGGTAGGCGAACCGCAGGCCCGCCTCCGCCGCCTCTCTCGCGAAGCCCTCGTCCTGCGCGAACCGCACCCCGTTGGTCGCGCACTGGACCGAGAAGTAACCGATTTCCCGCGCGTAGCGGATCGCCGGCAGGAAATGCGGCGAAAGCGTGGGCTCGCCGCCCGAGAACTGGACGGAGAGCTGCCGCCGCGGCTTCACCGAGGCCGCGTCGTCGAGCAGCTTCTTCACGTCTTCCCACTCGAGCTCGTGGACGTAACCGACCTGGTTGGCGTCCATGAAGCAGGGGTTGCACATCATGTTGCAGCGGTTGGTCAGGTCGATGGTCAGGACCGCGCCCCGGCCGTACTTGATGGAAGACGTCCCGTGCTCGTGGAGCCCGTCCTTGGGAATGACGAAGTCCCTGCCGGGATAGAGCGACTCGATGCGCTTGAAGAACGCGGGATCGACGGACATGACGTCCTCGAAACGACCGTGCTTCGGGCAGTCCTTGCGCATCAGGATCCGCCCGTCTTCCTCGACGATCGTGGCCTTGATCTCGCCCGGGCTTCCCTCGACGAGGAGCCTCCAGTCCGCTTCGCCGGAGAGGATCTGCGCCCGCACCTCCGTGACGCATCTCGGACAAAGAGAGTCGGTCTCCCGCGGGAACCCGAGCTTTGGAAAAGTTTTTTCGCGCTGCTTGGCGAGCGGCCCGGGCGCCCACTTCGGATGGAAGGACCGCTGCGGGAAACGCCGGTCGAAGGCCCGCGCCGCGCTCCAGAGCGCCCCCGCGGCTTTCGACACCCCTCCGTAAATTGCTCTTCTCATCGTGATTGGCTTCCGAGGCAGCGTCGAGCCGCCTCCCCTCCGTTTGCCGCTCCCCCTGCCGGGCAGAACCCGGTCCCTTTTGGAGGAATTCTATCCGAAAAGGCCGCGGTCATCCGGCGCGACGCTCTCGGCGCGCGCGAACCGCCCGGGCGCGAAGGGGATGAGGTCGCTCACTTCCACGCCTGTGAGGAGATCCGCGAGCCGGAGCGCCGTGATCGGCGCGAGAAGAATTCCGTTTCGGAAGTGGCCGCAGGCGAGATACAGACCCCGGAGCGGCGATTCACCCAGCAATGGCATTCCGTCCGGAGTTCCGGGCCGAAGCCCGGACCAGGCGCCGGAGACCCGCGCGTTTTCGAGTGAGGGCGAGAGGAGGAGCGCCGCGGAGAGAAGGCTGGCGACGCCCGCGGCCGTCACCTCTTTCCGGAAACCGCACCGCTCGACCGTCGCTCCGACGAGAATGCGGCCGTCGGCCCGCGGAACGAGGTAGACGTCGTCGGACTCGAGCACGGTCGGGAACGGTCCGTCGTCCTCGAGCTCCACGATCTGCCCGCGGATGGGCTCGACGGAGACCGAAAACACTGTCGGATCGAGGTTCGCCCAGGCGCCCGCGGCATCGACGACCTGCGCGGCGCTCACGTCGCCGGCCGACGTCTCGACGCCGACGCACTTCCCGCCCGAGACCAGGAATCGCACGACTGCGACCCCCTCCCGGACGGGAACGCCGCGAATCGCGAGCGACCGTCGCAGAGCGGCGACGAGCCAGCGGCTGTGGACCACCGAATCGCTCGGAAAGAACAGCCCTTCCGGGACGGCCGGCGCGATGCGGCCCCCCGAGCGCCGGAGAGCCTCGGCCCGATCGAGGACCTCGACGGGCATTCCCTCCTCGACCTGCCATCCGAAGCGGTCGAGCGTCGCCCCGGGCCCGCACCGCAGGACACCGGTCGGGCGCCAGCCGGAGTCGAGCCCGGTTTCCTGGCGCAGCGCCTCGGTCCATCCCGGATAGAGGTCGCGGCTCTCCCGCGCGAACCGGAAGAACGCGGATGGCGCCGCCGCGTCCGATTGCGCGGTCAGGAGACCCGCGGCCGCCCACGAGGCCTCCTCGCCGGCCCGACCTCGCTCGAGCACGACGACGTCGAGGCCCCGCGCCGACAGCTCCCGCGCGAGGGCGAGGCCGATCACGCCGCCTCCGACGACGGCGACGTCCGCGATCACAGTCAACGGTTGGCGATCGCGCGGACGCGGGACGCGGCGCCTCGCGGGCGGTAGTAGTTGCGCGCCAGCTTCCCGACCGCGCGGACCGCGGCGTAGGTCAGGGCGAGACCGACGGCCCCACCGATGTGCGGAACGAGGCGGGCCTCACGCTGTTTCTTCAGGGAGTTCGACACTCCCTTGACGATGTTGCGCCGCACGAACTCCGCGCCGCCGCCGAGAGCGAGAGCCAGAGCGACGGTCGCCGCCCGCTGCTCCCGCGTCGTGGTCTTTCCGTAGATCCGCGCGATCGTCAGGACCAGGCGGTTCAACGCGAGCACCTGATAGGAAAAGTCGGCCGCGAGCGGCAGCACCGCGAGGAACCCGGGGGGCGCGGAGGCCACCGCGCCGACGACGCCGCAGCGGATGGCCGTGTGCTCGATCAGCCGGTTGACGAGCTCCTCGCGCGAATAGCCCGGGTATTTTTCGCGGAACTTCCGGACCTCCTGGGCGATCTTGTCCCGATCGACGTCGGTGAGAACGGTGCGCGCGAGGGCGACGTACATGAGGGAAAAGATCTTATCGGAGGCTCGGCGGCTCCCCGGAATAGCGGCCTCGACCGCGTGTTATCGTCCCCCGGGTTCTCTCGAAAGGAGTCAAAGTGAAGAGAAAAATCGTCACGGCGGTCCTGCTCCTCGGTGCGCTCGCCGTGTCGGGCCAGGCGGCCCAGAAGGGAAAGAAGAAGGTGGCCTCACGCGACTACGCCAACACCCTCGCCGTCCTCCAGACGGACATGGGCGACATCACGTTGAAGTTCTATTACGACAAGGCTCCCAAGCACGTCGAGAACTTCGTGGACCTCGCCTCGAAGGGTTTCTACGACGGCACCATGTTCCACCGGGTCATCCCCGGTTTCATGATCCAGGGGGGCGACCCGCTCACGAAGAAGGCGGAGGATCCGCGCCGTCCCTACGGGACGGGAGGCAACGTCGACGCCAGCGGTAAGGAAGTCCGCATCAAGGCCGAGTTCAACGACACGAACCACCGTCGCGGAGTGCTCTCGATGGCTCGCGCCTCCGACCCGAATTCCGCCTCCTCGCAGTTCTTCATCGTCGTCAAGGACTCGGCGTTCCTCGATCACCAGTACAGCGCCTTCGGCGAGGTCGTCTCGGGCATGGAAGTCGCCGACAAGATCGCCGCTGCGCCTCGCAACGCGCAGGACCGGCCGAACCAGCCGATCCACATCAAGAAGGTCGTGCTGTCGCAGGCGAAGTCGCTCTCCTAGAGAGAAGATCGGATTGCAATGAACGGGGGCCTCCGGGCCCCCGTTCTTTTTTTCGTCCTGTTGCATTCTTTCCCCAGCCCTTAAACTGCCGGCGTTGATACCTCCCGAGTTTCCCGGTCTCGGCCGCCTGGTCGCGCAGCAGGGTTCTTCCGTCGCCTCCGCGCGGGTCCTGCCGGGCGACGTCGGCCGCCGCCGCTACCTGCGCCTCACGCTCACGGAGGGAACGACGGTGCTCGGCGTCTACTACCCTCCCGAGGAAGACGACGCGAGGCGTCGCTGGCTGGACGCGCGGCGCGCTCTTGCCGCCGCGGGAGTCCGTGTGCCGCATCTCTTCGCCGAGGACGGCGACGGAAGCCAGCTCCTCGAGGACTTCGGGCCCGAAGACCTCGCGACGCTTCTCTCGCGGGAATCGGGAGAGAGAGACCTGTGGTTGGATCGCGCCGCGCACGTCGCGGAGCGGATCGCGGCCGCGGCGGATCCCGGAATCAATACTCCGTTCGATGCCGCTTTTTTCCGGCGGGAGCTCGACCTCGCGCGCGAAGCGGTATTCGATCTCTGGCTCGCCGCTCCGCTGACGCCGGACGAGCGGCGGATCCACGACGAGTGGGCGGCGTCGCTCGCGCGCGAGGTCGCCGCTCATCCCCGCGTTCTCTGCCACCGCGACTTTCACGGCAACAACCTTTTCCCCGTCGGCGACGCCGTGGCGGCGATCGACTTCCAGGACCTGCGCGGCGGACCCGACGCCTACGACCTCGCCTCGCTCCTCTGGGAGCGCACCACGCTCGACTGGATGACGCAGGATCGCGCGGACAGAGTCGTGCGGGCTTTCGCGGCGCGTCGCGGGCTGTCGTCCTCCGACTTCGCCGCACGGCTCGCGCGAGTTCTCCTCCAGCGCGCATGGAAGGTCTGCGGCACGTTCGCGCGCGCCGTCTCACAGGGGCGCGGCGAGACCTACCAGCGCTATCTGCCGGGCGAGCTCGATCTCGTCCGGCGCCTCCTCGTCGCGCCGGCCGATTGCCCCTTTGCGGAGCTCTTCCAGGCCCGTCTGGCCGGCTTCTGCCTGGGGGCCTCTCTGCTAAGCTAGGAGCGAGGAGAATCCCCTATGTTCGGTCACCTCGGGGTCCCGGAGCTGCTCATCATCTTGTTGATCGTATTGGTGATATTCGGCGCAAGCCGTCTGCCGCAGCTCGGGAAGGGGCTCGGGCAGGGTCTGAAGAACTTCAAGGATTCGGTCAAGCCGGACGAGCCCGGCGGCAAGACCCCGCCGCCGGCCTGATTCAGCAAGACCCCGCCGCCGGCCTGATTCAATCGAGGCCGCGCCGCCTCGCGAAGCGAGGCCTCAAGCGGCGCGAGCGGGGGTCAGGTCTCCACTTGCCACTTCGCTTCGCGAAGATGGCAAGACCACTCTCTCCTTTCGGAAAGCGTCCGTACCAGTGAAGACCTGACCCCGCTATTTCTTCTTGTGGATGTCGGGCGACACGCTCATGCGGAAGTGGTCGCGCGGGAACCGGATGTTGAGAAGGCCCACCTTGTTCCGAAGCGTATTGCGATGGATGCCGAGCGACGACGCTGCGCGTCCGAGATTTCCAGACGATCGCTTCACGGCGCCGACGATGTATTTCTTTTCGAACTCCTTCTTCGCGAGGTCGAGTGAGATGCCGTGCGAGAGAAGCTCGTCGATGACCTGCTGAAGCTGAGAGTCCAGATTCACGTCGGACCTCCGAGGTCTGGGATCACCTTCGAGGAGGCGCGCATATTAGCAAACGAGAAACGCGACGAGAAGAAAAGAAAAAAACTTTTCATCTCGAGCCTGCGAGGACCGCGGTCAGAAATTTTCGTGCCAGCGGAATCGTGTCGCGTGGGCCGAAAAAAAGAAGAGGCGCATCGCGCCTCTCCTGAAGTCGTTCGGCGGAACTCGACTACTTCAGCTCGACCTCATCTCCCACTTTGATGAGACGATAGGAGTCGCTGACACGCCCGATCGCCCAGCGATCCCCGACTGCCAGGATCCCGACCTCACCCAGATAGGTTCGCGGAACCTCGACGTCCTGGGGCGTCGGCGCGTTCACCCAGTACCCTCCGACGGGCCGCGCTTCGCTCGTCGGCAGCGCGTACCGATAGATGGTGAGGAAGTCCCCGGGCTCGACCCCGTGGGCGGCGCCGAGGTCGACGAGGATGGTGTGATCGGCGCCGAGGGCGACCACTCCGTCCCGGGTGTAGATGATGCTGCCGCGGACCTTTCCCGAGGGCGGATCCCCCGCAACGGCCGGGGGCGTCTTGCGCGCCAGCGGGATCGGGATCGGCTCGAAGGGCTTGAGATAGGAGCCGAGAGGTACGTCGGTGCACGAGCTGGTGATCCGGACCGACGCGCTCCGGCCCTGCAGGCTCTCGAGCACGCCGCGCCCGCGGTACTGGTAGAACCGTCCGAAGTCCCGCCCCGTGGTCGGGTGAACTACCGTCTGCTCCGGGGTTACCAGCCAGAACTCGTCGCCGACTTTCAGGCCGCGATTGTGTCCGGCGTCGACATAGAGAAGGTCGCCGGTGAAATAGTCGATTTGCTCGGCGAGGGACTCCGCGCTCACGACCTGCGCCGGGAAGCTCTCATGCGCGGGCCCCAGGTATCCAAAGCAGTACAGGTCGCTCTCATAACCCAGAGGCTGGGGCGCCGCCTCGGCCGTCGTCACCGCCGCAGGCTCGGACGTGACTGTCCGCGTTGGCGGGGTCACCACGATCGTGCCACCCGGGATTTCCCGCTGCCGGGTCCCGGGAGCCGGTTCGGGCGGGGGTGGCGGGGCCTGGGCGACGAGCACGCCCGCGAGCAGGAGGCCGACCGGCACGGCGGCGATACGACGAACAGAGAAGCCCATGTTGCCCATTTGGTGGCTCCTTGACGCGGGGACAGGTCCTGCGGACCTGCACCCGCCTCCTTATTTATCGCTTTTGCCAGAACAGATCCTGAAGACCTGTCCCCGCGACGTGTTTAGAAAGGTACGCTCCGACCCCCGGACTGTCAACGGACGAGGGTTTTCGGAGCGTCGCGCGCCGTAAAACCGGCGCAACGGGCCGGTCTAGCCGGTCTTCGCGACGGCGGGCGGGGCCTTCTCGCCCCGCTCGGACCGGGCCTTTTTCGCCCACTCGCTCTCCGGGAACTCCTCGATGACCCGGGAGAAGTAGCGGTCGGCCTCCTCCTTCCGCCCGAGCCTCTCCAAGACCCGCGCCGAGTAGTAGAAGAGCTTGTCCCTCGCCCCGTACTCGGGGTACCGCTGCTCGAGCTCCGTGAACCGGGCCAGAGCGGCCGCCGGGGAGCCCTTGCGCATGTAGAAGTAGCCGACGGAGAAGTCGTGTTCGGCGAGGAGGTCCGTCAGGACCCGCACCCGCTCCTTGCCTGCGGTGGCGAAGGAGGAGGTCGGGTACTCCCGGATCAGGGCCCGGTACTGGTCGATCGCCTCCCGGGTGGCGGTCTGATCCCGGTCGGGCTTCTCGATCTCCTTATCGTAGGTCAGCGCGAACTGGTACCGCGCGTAGTCCCGGCGCGGGGCGCCGGGATACCGGTTCAGGTAGTCGCGGTAACGGAACCGGGCCTCGGTGTATCCCGTGCCCCCCTGCTTGAAGTACGAGTCGGCCACCATGAGAAGAGCGTCGCGCCCGAGCGGGTCGTTGGGGTATGTCTCGAACACGAACGTCAGGTACTTACGGCCCTGGTCGTACTTCTTGCGCTCGATCAGACCCTTGCCCTTCTCGAACAGCTCTTCCTTGGATTTCGACAGGAGCTCCTGCGTCAGCTTGTCCGGCTTCTTCGTGCCCGAGCAGCCGACGAGGAGGAAGAGCAGGACCCCGGCCACGGCGGTCACCCGCGTCCTCCAGGCGCTTCCCCGACTCGTTCCCGTCAAGCCCGGACTCCTTCCGCGGCCGCGCGCAGACGGCCGATCGCCGCGGCGGGGTCGCTCGACCCATAAATCGCGGTGCCGGCGACCAGAATTTCCGCCCCGGCCGCCGCGAGGACCCCCGCGTGGGTCTCGTCCACCCCTCCGTCCACCTCGATGGACGGCCTCGCGCCGGATTCCGACGCGAGCATCCGCAGGCGGCGGACCTTTTCGACGGAACCGGGCAGGAACGGCTGTCCTCCCCAGCCCGGGTTCACCGACATGACGACCGCGTAGTCGAGATCCCCCCAGGCGTCCGCCAGGGCCTGCGCCGGGGTCGCGGGGTTCAACGCGGCGCCCGCCCGAGCGCCCGCCGTACGGATCGTCGCCAGGCACCGTTGCAGGTGGCGGGTCGCTTCGACGTGGACCGAGACCCAGTCCGCCCCGGCGTCCAGGTATTCCGAGAGCGTCCGCTCCGGATGCTCGATCATGAGGTGCACGTCCAGGGCGAGCCTCGTGGCGGCGCGGAGGGCTCGGACGACGGGGGGACCGATGGTCAGGTTCGGGACGAAGTGCCCGTCCATCACGTCCACGTGGACGAGGTCGGCGCCCCCCTGCTCGGCAGTCGCGAGCGCGTCGGCCAGCCGCGCGAAGTCCGCCGCCAGGAGCGACGGCGCGATTCGAACTCTCGTCACGACGCGGGGGGGATCGCCGAAGCGGACTGCGAGACGGTCAGGGACACGACGTCCCGCCGCGACAACGGATAACCGGCCGGCGGAAACTGCTTCAGCACGGTGTTCGGGGCGACCCCCTCGTACGCCTCGTAACGCGCGCTGCCGACCCGGAAGCCGAACGTCTCGAGCCGCGCGCGCACGTGGTCCGCCTCCTGGCCGACGAAATCGGGCATCACGAAGCGCAGCTCGGGCATGCCGCGATTCGTGAGCACCTCGACAGTGCTCCCTTTGGTGGCGGGCGTGTCGGGCTCCGGGTTCTGCGCGACGATCCCGGTCGGGGCATCGGCGTCGCGGTACCAGGACACCGCCCCGAGCTGCAGCGCCTCGCGGGCGAGCTTCAGGGACGCGGCCCGCGGGGCGAGACCCGCGAGGTCGGGCACCTTGAGCTCGCGCGGACCGAGCGAGAGGACGAGCCGGACGACCTGACCGGGCTTGGCGAGCGCGCCGGACTCCGGTTGCTGGAGAAGGACCCTGTGGCGCGGGACGCGGTCGTCGTATCGGGCCCGGGGCGCCTCCTCCTCGACCTGGAGGCCCACGTCGTGCGCGATGCGGATCGCCTCGGGAACCGTCTTGCCGGAGAGGTCCGGGACGGTGACCGAGCGGCCGACGATGGCCCGGCGGAAGGCGAGCCACCCCGCGAAAACGAACACCACGACCAGGACGGAGCCGTAGATCAGGCGAAAGAGGACGCGCGGCACGGGGAGAGACTATCCGAAAAACCGCGCCCTCCGGACCCCCGTTCGAGGCGATCCCGAGCGCGCGAGTGCGACGGTCACTTGACTCCGCGGCCTACCGTTTGCACACTCCATTTTCCCGTATGCCATCCCGAAAGGTGCCCGAGCCGGAAAAGCCCGGCTGGTTCTCGGACAGCCGCTTCAAGAAGGCGGACCTGCACTGCCACTCGGTCCACTCGACCTTCAAGTACTTCCGGGTCGCGAACACCCGGGATTGCTACAACAACCCGGAGGACGTCTATCGCCTCGCCAAGGAGCGGGGCATGGACTTCGTCACGCTGACCGACCACGACTCGATCGACGGCTGCCTGTACCTGCTCAACAAGTATCCGGATCTCGACGACTTCTTCGTCTCGGAGGAGGTCGAGACCTGGTTCCCGGATACCCGCCAGCGGATCCACGTCAACGTGTTCGGGATCGACGAGCGGCAGCACGGCGAGATCCAGAGGCGGCGCCGGAACATCTATGACCTCCACGCCTACCTGCGCGAGGAGCGGATCCTCGCGTCGGCGAACCACATGTTCCAGAACTACCGGATGCGCAACTCCCCGCGGCAGTATTTCGAAGAGATGCTGCGGATGTTCGACGTGTTCGAGGTCAAGAACGGGGCGATGGCGTCCCAGCACAACCGGCTCGTCGAGGACCTGATGGCCGTCGTGCGCGAGAAGCGCGGGGACGTCTCGCTCGTCGCGGGGTCCGACGCGCACACGCTCGGCCCGCTCGCCCGCGTCTACACCGTGGCCGAGGCGGAAACGGCTGCCGATTTCCTCGACAAGGTCCGCCAGGGACAGTGCTTCGTCTGGGGGAGCGAGATGGGGTTCAAGGTGCTCCTCTCCGACGTCTACCGGATGGTGTTCCGCTACTACGGGAGCGTGCTCGACCTGAAGAACCCGGAGTTCACGCGCGGCGCGAAGGCGCGGCACCTCGCGCTCGCCGCGGTGGGCGCTCCGATCACGGCGGCAGGAGTCCCGCTGGCGATCACGTCCTTGAACTACGTGAAGCAGATCTTCGTGACGCGCAGGATCGGGCACGCGCTCATGGAGCATCTCGGAGACGAGAAGCCGTCGTAGGGTCATTGCGGAGGGGGCTACGAGACCCTCCGTCCTTCCCGACGAGCGTAGCAACAACCTGTCATTCCGAGGAGCAAAGCGACGAGGAATCTCTCCCTGAAGCGAGGGAGAGATCCCTCGCTGCGCTCGGGATGACGGGAACGCTCGCTAGAATCTCCCCGTGGGTACCCTCGACCTCCCTCTCGGCGCGCACCAGTCCATCGCCGGCGGCACGCCGCGCGCCGTCGAGCGCGGTCTCGAGGTCGGCTGCCGCGTCCTCCAGATCTTCGTCAAGAACAGCAACCGCTGGATCGGCAAGCCCATCGACCGCCCGGAGGCGAGGGCGTTCCGCTCCGCGACGCGCACGGCGAACTTCTCCCACGTCATCGCGCACACGTCGTACCTGATCAACCTGGCGTCGCCCTTCGAAGCGCTGCGACGTCAGTCGATCGGCGCCCTGGTCGAGGAGATCGAGCGCTGCCAGCGGCTCGGGATCCGCGACCTCGTGTACCACCCCGGCGCTCACGGCGGCGAAGGCGAGGCCGCCGGAGTACGGCGGATCGCCGCGTCCCTCGACGAGGTGTTCGACCGCACCACCGGCGCGCGCGTGCGCATCCTGCTCGAGACCGCGGCGGGACAGGGCTCCTGCGTGGGCCATCGCTTCGAGCACCTGCGGGACGTCCTGGGCGCCGTGCGCACCCCGCGCCGCGTCGCGGCCTGTTTCGACACGTGCCACGTCCACGCCGCCGGCTACGACATCGTCACGCGCGAGGGGTGGTTCGAAACGATCGGCGCCTTCGATCGGACCGTGGGGCTCTCGCGGCTCGCCGCGATCCACGTCAACGACTCGAAGAAGCCGCGCGGCTCCCGCGTGGACCGCCACGAGCACATCGGGATGGGCACGATCGGGCGAAAGGGCTTCCGCAACCTGATGAACGACCCGCGCCTCGCGGGCATACCCAAGTTCCTCGAGACGCCGAAGGACGAGGACACCCTCGAGCAGGACCGCCGGAACCTCGCCGTGCTGCGCCGCCTCGCCACGTGAAGAGGGCAGTCCTCCTTTCCCTCGTCGGTTCCGCCGTTCTCGCCGGTTTTTCGATCGCCGCCCTGCCTTTTTCCCGCGGATTCTTTCGCGCGCCGCGGACGCCCTACGACGCCGGCGACGCGTCCTTCGCCGCACCCGCGTGGATTCTGCTCGTTCGAGCGGAGCCGCTCGTTCCGCGCAACGCGTACGTCCTCGTGCGGAGCGAGCCGGTGGATCTCAACCTGGACACCTACCTGCACCGCTTCGCCGTTGCTCTTCTTCCCGGCCGGCAGATCGTCCCCGCAGCGCGCTGGGGAGTGGCGAGCGAGCCGAAGGATCTCGAGATTGCCGAGTACGAGGTCGTGGTGGGACGAGCGCCCACCATCCCTCCCGGACGCCTGCTGCTGGAGGCGCCGGAGGGAACCGTCTGGCGGCGGGAGCGATGAGGGGCGGTTACCTGTGGATCGTCTCGTTCCTCCTCTACCCGATCGTCGGGGCGCCGCTCGTCAAACACTCCGCGTTTCGCGTGTTCCGGTTTCCGACGCGGGTCGTGCTCTCCGGCGGCGTGGGAATGGTGCTCGTGTCGTGGACGATGACCCTGTCCGCGCTGGTCGGGGTTCGATGGGGACCGCTGATCGTGCTCGCCGCCGCCGCCGTTGCTTTCATGCTGAGATTCGCGATTCGCGGAGACGCGGCGGGCCTCCCTTCTCTCCCTCCGGGAGAGGGAAGGGGTGAGGGGACCGACCGAGCCACCACGCTCCTCGCCTGCGCCCTCACCTCCCTGTCCCTCCTCGCCGCTCTCGCGGCCACGATGGCCGCCCGCTCGACCTCCCCCGACCTTCTCCTCTTCTGGGGGCCCAAGGCGCAGCAGTTCGCCGCGGCCCGGACGATCGACGTCGCCTTCCTCAAGGCGCCGTATCTCGAGTACGTGCACGTCTACTACCCGCCGCTCGTCACGAACGTCTTTTCCCTCGGCGCCATGATTGCCGGTCGGTTTCCCTGGGGCGCCGCGACGCTGACGTTTCCGCTGCTCCTCGCGGCGACCGCGATCGGCATCGCCGGACTCCTTCGGACCGAGGTGGCCGTCGCTCCGGCCGCGGCGGGCTCGGCGCTCGCGACGTCGGCGCTGGCGCTCGCGGGTATCCACGCCTCGGTCGCCGGCAACGCCGAGCCCTTCCTCGTTTTCTTCGAGATCCTCGCCGTCGCGCTCCTGCTCTCCCCCGCGGCCGCGACGACCGGTGGACGGCTTCTCGCCGGGCTGCTTCTCGCGGGCGCCGCCACGGCGAAGGTCGAGGGGCTTCCGTTCGTGCTCGCCGCTGCCGTTCTCTTCGTCCTCGCCGACCGCGCGCGCTCGCGCCCCGTGGCGCGAACGCTTCTCTTCCTCCTCGGTCCGGCAGCCGTCGCGCTGGGGTCCTGGTTCGCCTTCGGGAAGATCAACGCCCTCTTTCGCGGATACCGCGGCTACGGAGACGTGCTCGCTGTCCGCTGGGACCAGCTGGCGGAGATCGCGGCCGCGATCGGGGCAGCGCTCTGGAAAACCGGTTACGCTCTCCCCTGGCTCGTTCCCCTCGCGGTCTGGATCCTGGCGGGCAGAAGAAAGGGGCGGGTCTTCCTTCCGATCGGCGTCGCCGCCGCGCTCCTGGGGTTTCTCGTGTTCACGTACCTGACGACGGAGTCGGACCCGCGGCTGCTGATCGGGTGGTCGGCGGCACGGACGCTCTCGCCGGCGAGCGCTCTCCTGGCGCTCGCCGCCTTCGCGTCGCGAACATCAGAACCAGACACGTCACCGCCGTCGCGAGGCTGATCGCGCCTCCCGCGACGAAGCCGTCCGGCCGGTATCGAAGGACGGCGCGGTGCCGGCCCTTCGGGACCGTGAACCCGAGAAACGCGCGGTTGTACGCGAGGAGCGACGCCGGACGGCCGTTCAGCTCGAGCTTCCAGCCCGGCCAGCGCGGAATCGAGGTCCCGACGACCGCCGTTTCCTCCGCGACGACGCCGAGCTCCAGCCTCTGAGGCCGGTAGGACTCGATCCGGACGTTCGCGGGACCGTTGGCGGTCCAGTTTCCGCGTTCCGGACCGCCGACGATGCCGTGCTCGGCGAAGTCGGCCAGCGACAGGACGGCGTCCCTCTGCTCCGCGTCGGTCTTTTCCTGCCGCACCATCCGCGGCGCGAAGACGCGCGGCAGCGCCCGCGGGTTCTCCACGAGCCGCGTCCCGTCCCCCTCCGCCAGCGTCTTCCAGCCGTCCGGAGGCGGCTGGCTCGCCGGCATGAGCACCCATCGGACGTTCAGGAAAGAGAGGAAAGGCGTCGTCGGATCGTCCACCCGGTTGAACCACACGGGCTGCGGCACGCACCACAGCGGAAACGTCTCGGTGAGCGGCTGGAACGTCATCGCCTCGTAGCCGCGCACCTCCTCCAGCTCGTACATCGCCGACACGTTCGGAATGAAGAGGAAGCTCGAGGCCGTGAACCTCCACGGGGTGTCGCGAGGGATCGGGTCGAGCACCGGGAGGTCCGGATAGAAGGCGCGGTTCGGGAACGTCGGGTAGACGCCTCCGGCCTCGACTCTCCGCTGGGCGATGAGAAGGACGAGCGCCAGGACGAGCACCGGCGTCGCTCGCCTTCGCGCGAGCGCAACCGTCGCCGCGCCGGCGAGCAGGATCAGCGGAACCGTCTGGACCAGGAGCCGCGCCTGGAGGAACCCGGGCTCCATTTCGAGACGAAAGAGCGTCGGGCGCACCTCACCGACCAGGAAGAGGACCGCCGCGAACGTCGCGAATGTCGCGAGCAGCAGCGGAAGGACGCTCTCCTCCTCCGCGAGCTTCTGCGCCCCGAGCCCCGCGAGCGCGGAGATGCCGAACGCCGCGAGGAAGACGAGCCGCTCGTTGATGCCGATGTCGAAGAGGGGAATCTGCGAGACCGCGTCGGCGACGACCGGAAACCGCGCCCAGAGCGCGAGCCCCAGGAAGGTGAGGACGACGAGCGGCCACTTTTCCCGCCGGCGAGACGCGAGCCCCACGAGCGCGAACGGCAGGAGCACCGCGCCGGCGTAGGCCGCCGGCTCGCCGAAGCCGATGGCGCTCCTTCCGTGGCCGGACACGCCGAAGGCGTACGGGACGACGTCCTGGGTCGAGCGGCGCAGCCCTTCCGCGACGCTGGCGGACTTGTCCGCGTGCGCGAACACCGCATTGCGC
Organism: Thermoanaerobaculia bacterium; assembly: GCA_035457525.1. GTDB lineage: Bacteria > Acidobacteriota > Thermoanaerobaculia > UBA5066 > Gp7-AA6 > Gp7-AA6. The sequence goes on from DATIBN010000055.1 coordinate 22,298, forward strand.
ATCGCGTGCTCCGCCGTGTGCGGCAGCGCCTCGACGAGCGGCAGGAGGAGCACCGCGGACAGACCGAGGGTGATCGCGCCGGCGGCGAGCGACAGGCCGAGAGCTTTCGCGCGATGCCGCCGCTCCGTGAACGCGAGCTCGAAGAGAAAGTAGACGCCGGCTCCCGCGACCGCGTGCAGGAGCGTCTCGGGGTGGCCCGAGGTGACGTTCAGGAGCAGGGCGACGACGACGATCCCGACGGCGACGCGGCCCGGCTCGCGCGCGAGCCGGCGGAGGCCCAGCAGGAGGAGAGGAAACGGCGCCGCCGCGGGCGAGAGCGGATAACCCGCGAAGAACACGAGGTAGTCGGAGAAGGCCCATCCCACCGCGCCGAGGAGCGCGGACAGATCCCGGCAGCCGACCTCGCGCAGGAAGAGGTACATCGCCAGGAGCGCGAGGAAGTGGCGGAACGACATCTCGAACGTCCACGCCTGCGCGAGCGGGAGCAGGAAGCCGATCCAGGTGGAGGGGTGGAGGACCGCGGGCTGCTGGACCGCGAGCAGCGGCTCCCCCGCCAGCTGGAAGCGGTTCCAGAGCGGGAGGCGTCCGTTCTTCATGGCTTCGCGGGCGGCCTTCCTCCACGGGATCTCCTGATAGACCACGTCGCCCAGGATCGGCGTGCGCGTTTCGTCGATCCCCATCTCCTCCCGGTGCGCCGCGAGCGGGTGCGCCTGGTACGCGATGTCGAGGGGCGCGTACACGCCGGCGGTGAACATCGCCTTGCCGGTCAGGAGGAGCGGCCCCAGAGAAAGGAGAACGGCGACCGGCAGCCGGATCCGTTTCACGAAACGGCTGGCGAGAAAGAGGAGGAACGCGCACGTCGCGAAGTGAACGGCGAGCAGCCGGAGGACGAGCGGGAACATCTAGCGGCGCTTCCGTCGGATCACGAGCAGGAGCGACACGGCGAGGAGCGCCGCTGCCGCGAGCGCGGAGCCGAGGAGGAAAGACCCCGGAAGGTAGTGAAGTCGGACGGCGTGTCTTCCGGGCTCCAGCCAGAAGCCCACGAACGCGTGGTTGACGGTCGTGAGGGAAACCTCCCCGCTTTCATCGCTCGCCCGCCACCCCGGCCAGTCCGGGATCGACGTCGCGACGAGAGCGCGTCCGGCGACGTCGGCCTCGACGACCAGGTCCGTCCCGATCTCGCGCACGGTCACCCGCGAATTCCCTCTCCCCGCTCGCGGCGGGGGAGCGCGAGGGGTCTCCCTCGCCTCAATGAGTTCCCGGCCGCGACCGAAGGTCGCGTTCTCGCGAAGCGAGCGGCCGGGGGTTGGGGTGGGGGGGGCCTCACTGAGCCACACCGTCTCTCCGAAGTCTGTCGCCTCACCCATCTCGCGCAATCGCTTCCGCGCGTCCGTCTCCACCCTCACCCGCGCCGGCAGGAACGCCCGCGGCAGCGCGCGCGGATTCTCGAGCAGGGTGCCGTCGCGTCCGCGGAAGACCACGGACCAGCCGTCGGGCGCGGACGCCCCCAGCTCCGCGATGGCGTAGCGCGCGTTCAGGAGCGCCAGGAACGGGCGCGTCAGGTCGTCGACGCGGTTGTGCGAGGCGTGCTGCGGCCGGCACCACATCGAATAGGTCTCGGCGAAGCGGTTCAGCACGAGTGACTCGTACCCGCGCACGTCCTCCAGCCCGTACAGCGCCGCGCCGTTCGGCCGGAAGACGGCGCCGGTCGCGACCACGCGGCGGGGCTCCGCCGCCGCCGGGAGCGCCGCGAGCACGGGCAGCGGCGGGGCGAGCGATCCCGCGGGGAGCGTCGGGTAGGTGTCGCGCATCTCCAGGAACCGCTGCCCCACGAGCAGCGCCAGGGCGACGACCGCGAGTCCGGCCGGCCGCTTTCGAAGCCACGCCGCGGCGATGGCGAGGCCGACGAGGGGCACCACCTCGAGCGCGATCGACTGCCGCAGGAAGCCGTCGGGCAGCTCGCGGCTCTCGTAGACCGGCCACGAGCTCAGGTACCCGACCGTGAGGGCCACCGCGACGAGGAGCGCAGCCGTCGCCAGGCGGCGCGCGGCATCGGTCGCGGCGATGCGGTCCGCACCGAGCGCGGCCAGGCCCGCGAGCCCCAGCGGGGCCAGAAAGACGAGGCGGTAATTCAGGGCGAGCGCGAAGCCCGGAAGGCGCGAGGTCGCATCGAGGAGCAGCGGTGCGCTCGCCCCGTACGCGAAGCCGAGCAGGACGAATGCGAGGAAGATCCACCGCTCTCGATCTGCTCCCTCTTCCGCGAAGCGGGCGGCCGGAGGGCCGGGTTGAAGGGAACGACTTCGCCGCCGCAGCCCCATCACCGCCAGCGGAAACAGCACAGCACCTGCGTACGCGAGCGGCATCCCGGATCCGTCCTGTCTCCTTTCCTGCACGGGACTCTTCCCGTAAATCCCGTGCGCGAACGGGAGCACCGCCGGCCGCAGGCGCCGCGCCGCCTCGAGCGCCGGAACCGACTGCCGGCTCCCCTCCTTCGCCAGGGCCTCGCGGCGGGACGCGTACTCGGCGGAGTGCGGCAGCGCCTCCAGAAGTGGGAGAAGGACGGGCGCCGCGAGCGCCGCGGCGAGAAGCCCGGCCCCGAGCGCGCCGCCGATCGCGCGGCCGGCGCGAGGCCGCGCGTCGCGCGCGAAGAGCTCCCACAGGAAATACACGCCACCCGCCGCGACGCAGTGGAAGAGGGTCTCCGGGTGACCGCCGGTGGCCGAGAGGAGGAGCGCGGCGGCCGTGATCCCGAATCCGTTCTCGCCTCCGCGCGCGAGCCGGCGCAGGCCCAGGACGAGCAGCGGGAACCCCGCGATCGAAGGGCCGACGGCCCAGCCGTCCCAGAAGAGGACGAACGTCGAGAAACCCCAGCCCACCGCGCCGACGAGGGCAGGAATGTCCGAGCGGCAGAGCTCGCGGAAGAAAAGCCACGCGCAGATGAGCGCGAGGAAGATCGTGAACGCACACGAGTAGGTCCATGAGAGCGCGAGAGGGAGGTAAAGCCCGAGCCAGGTCGAGGGATGGAAAACTGCCGCCTGCGCGGTGCCCAGGAGCGGGTTCCCGCCGAGCACGAAGCGGTTCCACAGGGGCAGCCGCCCGTTGACGAACGCCTCGCGCACCGCGGCGCGCCACGGCAGGTTCGCGAATGCGAGGTCGGACAGGATCGGGTTGTGGATGCGGTCCACGCCGTTTTCGGCGGCGATCGCCTTCCAGGGCTCGTGCTGGAAGTAGAGATCCGCCGGTCCGTAAAGGTCGCCGCGCAGGAAGGCTTTCCCGGTGAAGACGAGCGGGAGGAGCGCGAGCAGGACACCCGTTCGCCACGGGACGCGCGTCACGAAGCGTCGCGCCAGCCAGACGGCCGCCGCCGTCGTGGCCGTCCAGGTCAGCCAGAGCGCGAACGTTTCGGGTTTCAGACGATCTTTCCGCCGGGGATTCTAGCGACGTCGCTTTCGCGGCTATCGTACAGAGCGACGAAAGGGAAGGTGTTGGAGAGAAACCCGGTTCCCGAGAACGTCCGCCGGGCGATCGTGGTCTCGAGTCGCACCGAGGGATGGTTCACGGCGACCTTCTTCTTCCTCTTCGCCACGGTTGTCTGGATCGCCACCCGCGGCCCCGGCGCCGCGGTCGACCTCTTCGAGAACGGGCACTGGCTCGCCCCCGCCTCCGACATGCTCGCGGGAAAGGTGCCGTACCGCGACACCTTTCCGATGCACGGTTTCCTCTCCGACGGGGGGCGAGACTACCTGGTGTTTCGCCTCTTCGGAACGACCTTCCGCGCCTCGGTCGAGTCCCGCCACGTCATCGAGTCCTTCTTCCATCCGGCGATCTTCCTCGTCGCCGCGGCCGCGACCCGGCGCCCCCGGCTCGCAGCGCTCGCCGTCCCCGTCAACGTCGGCATGGCCATCGCGGTGGTGGCGGACCGTCCGGTATTGCCGCTCCTCTCCCTCGCCGCGTTCGCGTGGGCGATCGGCGAAGAGAGATCGGCGCGCCGGGCTTTTTGCGCCGGCGCCCTCGGCGCGCTGGGCCTTCTCTACGCCCTGGACTTCGGGACTTTCGTGCTGGCGGCGGAAGGGCTGACGCTCGTCGCGTGCGCGTTTGCGTGGCGAAAAAGAAATGCCTGTCCCTTTCACGCGCGCGCCTGGGCCCTCGGGCTCGCGGCCGTGCTCCTCCCGTGGTTCGTCTATCTCGCATGGAACGGCGCCCTCGGCCAGTTCCTGAAGGTGTCCTTCGTCGACCTCCCTTTCCGCTTCGAGTCGTTCTGGGGCCTCCACTTCCCCGCGCCGTGGGAGCTCGTCCGCGAGTGGCTCGCCGGCCGCCGGTACATGGCCGGCGACGTCCCCGTGGGCCCCGCGATCGCGAAGCGGTTCTATCTCGCGCCGGCGCTCGGCGCGATCGGACTCGGGCTGGCGTTCGCGATGCGCAAACGCGGTACGTCGCCCGCTCGCGCCCTGCGGCTCCTCGCGCTGTCGCTCGCGTGCCTGGCGTTTTTCCGCTACGTGATCTTCCGGTTTCACCTCTCGACCGGCAACGCCCTGGCCGGACCGCTGCTCCTCCTGATCCTCGTGGCGGCGTTCGAGACTTTCCGCGACCGTACCCGATCGCCGCGGCGTCTCGGCGTGGTCCTCGCGGCCGTGGGGGTTCTCGCGGCGTTCGGGATGAACGGGCCGGGCCGTCTTCTCGACGTCGTCCGGAACGCGACGAAGTACCGGGAGAGGACGGCGCCGCCCGACGGGACGGTCCCGTTGACGGTCCCGCGCGGAGGGGGAATCCGCGTCCCGCGCGACGACGAGCGCGACCTGCGCGCCCTGATCGAATTCACGGACCGCCACGCTCCCGCGGGCGCGCCGGTTCTCGACCTTTCCAACCGCGCAGGCCTCTACTTCTTCCTGCGGCGGGTCAACCCCACGCGGTTCGCCGAAGTGCCGCCGATGGCGGCGTTCGAGGACGAGGTTCTGCGGGACCTGGAGCGGCGGCGGCCGGCGCTGGTGTTCCTCGAGAGCGGGACCTGGCTCGACGCGATCGACGGGATTCCGAACTCCCGGCGGATCCCGCGGGTCTGGAGCTGGGTGCTCGAGAACTATCCGGTGAGAGCGAAAGTCGGCGACACGGTCGTGGCGCTGCCCCGGAACCATCCATAGCCTGTCATTCCGAGGAGCGCAGCGACCCTGTCATTCCGAGGAGCGCAGCGACGAGGAATCTCTCTCGAAATAGGGAGAGATCCTTCGCTTCGCTCAGGATGACACGCTACTCGGAAGCTCCGGCCGCCTTCGTGCGCTCCTCGACCAGCCGGTCGATCTCGGCGATGAACTCGTCCAGCATGTTCGGGCCGCCGATCCGGCGATATGGCTCGCCGTTCTTGTAGATCATGCCCATGTCCTTGCCGGCGGCGAAGCCGATGTCCGCCTCGCGCGCCTCCCCGGGACCGTT
>DATIBN010000056.1:0-11248 GCA_035457525.1 Thermoanaerobaculia bacterium
GGAGAGCCCGCCCTCGGAAACGGCGCCATCGTGCCGATGCACGCGACCGATCCGACGTACCACATCGCGGTTTTCGCCGGCATTCCGGCCGGGACGACGATGCATCTCGTGCTCGACGTGACGGGATACTTCGCGCCGTAGCTACCGCGACGTTCCGGACGACTCTGCCCGCCCCTTCCGAATCCCGGGGAGGGGCCTGCCGGCTGGAATTCATGACGCGTAAGCTGACTCTCCTCGTTCTGGCTCTGGTCGGTGCGTTTCCAATCGCCGCCACGGCGGCGTTGAATGCCCCTCCGCTCCGGCCCGGCTGGCCGGTGCGCCTCGCGGGCGCGGGAACGGTTCGCGTGAGCCAGCCCGGCGTCGGAGACCTCGACAACGACGGCGTCAAGGAAATCGTGATCGGCACCTCCGGCCGGAAGCTTTACGTGCTCCGGGCCAACGGCTCGGTCGTGCCGGGGTGGCCGGTGACCCTGCCGGCCGAGATCAATTCCACCCCCGCTCTCGGGGATATCGATGGGGACGGGTTCCTCGACGTCGTCGTCGGATGCGGCTCGACTTTCGACTCGACGGGGAGCGGCGGGCTCTTCGTCTTCCGGCGCAACGGAACCCTCATCTGGTCCTTCACGACGTCGGACGAGAACCAGGACGGCCGGCCCGACGGGATCTTCTCGACTCCCGCGATCGGTGACGTGGATGGCGATGGAAAGCTCGAGATTGCCGTCGGATCGTGGGATTTCCGGGTCTACCTCTTCCGATCGAACGGATCGCTGATGCCCGGCTTCCCACCGAACCCATCCGGGTTGGGACATGGAATCCGCGACACCGTCTGGTCCTCACCGGCGCTCGCAGACCTCGACGGAGATGGAAAGCTCGAGATCGTCATCGGTGCGGACACGCATGCCGAAGGTCCGCCCATCAATTCGCCGGATGGCGGCGCCATACACGTTTTTCGTCTGAACGGCACCGAGCTGCCCGGGTTTCCGAAGTACGTCGATCAGACGATCATGTCGTCACCGGCGGTCGGCGACATCGACGGCGACGGTTTCCTCGACATCGTGGTCGGCGGCGGCCGTTATTACCAGGGGGCCGTCGGGCGAAAGGTCTATGCGTGGAGGCGCGACGGGACTTTCGTGCCCGGTTGGCCGGTCTCGACGACGGGTCAGACGTTCAGCTCCCCTGCGCTCGCGGACCTGACCGGAGACGGGAAGCCCGAGATCATCGTCTCGGACGACCCCGACGGGACTTCCGGCCCGTTCCTGTATGCGTTCCTGGGAAACGGTCAGCCTCTCTTCAAGATGCAGCCGAAGAGCTTCTTCGGTACGAGTCCGAACGTCGGCGACCCGGTGGTCGCGGACGTGAACGGCGACGGCCAGGCGGACATCCTCGTCGCGGTGAATACCGAGATCGCGGTGATCAGCCGGACCGGAATCCAGCTGACTGACCCCGGTCCGCCGGCCGCGGACGATCCGCGTGTCACCTATTACACCGAGACCGCCGTCTCGGGATCCGTCGTCACCGATCTCGAAGGCGACGGTGTTCTCGACGTCATCGCCGCGTCGGGGATGCCCTTTCCCTCGCCGACCGACGCCGCGGTCTACGTCTGGAATCCGGCGCTCGCCGGCGTCGCCCCCTGGCCGTCGTTCCGAAAGGAGTCCCAGAGGCGAGGATACGGTCCGGCCAATTCGAGTGCGGCCGGCAACCTGAGGTTCTTCACGCTCGCGCCGTGCCGGATGGTCGACACCCGCATCAGCTCGACGCCACTGGGCCCGAACGCTCTCGTCGTTTTCGGCGCGGCCGTGCGTTGCGGGATCCCGGCGAGCGCGCGCGCCGTCGCCGTAAACGTGACGGTTACGGAGCCGACGAACTTCGGGTTCGTCCGGATCTACCCGGACGGATTTCCTCCGGTCACCTCGACGATCAACTTTCGTCCCGGACAGACTCGAGCGAACAACGCCGTGCTGCCGCTTTCGAAAGACGGAGATCTCCGGGTGCTGAGCACTCTCTCTTCGGGCTCGGTGCACGTCGTGCTGGACGCCGTCGGCTACTTTCAGTAGCGGTTTCTAACGGGTCGTCCATCTGGGCCTCTGTGTGGAGCGTAAAGTCTCCCTAAAGGAGACATCGTCATGGCTTTCTACCAGCAGGTCCAAGAAGATGGAACGAATCTAACTCCGCGCAACGACCTCAATTTCGCCACGGCGCTTACGGCGTCCGACGATGCGGGGAATTCACGCACGAACGTGAACCTTGCGGTCACGCCGACGAGCGATGGCGGCGCAGTGGCGAAGCAGTCGACCACTCCGGGTACCCAGCAGACCGGGAATACGAACATTTCAGGAAAGGCGATCGTCGGAACGCTGCAGATATCCGACGCAGGTTCCATTTCGGCGCCTTCTCTGCAGTTCGGCACGACTCCTCGCGGCTTCTCCCAGATATCGGACGATGACGTGTCCGCTTCCGCCGGGCAAGGCGCGTCAAACGCAGAGTATTTCCGATGGGGTCCTGATACTCGGGCAGGTATCCCGACGACCCACCTATGGCAACCCGTGTGGATCGAGAAGACGCTGACGACTACCAACGCAACCGGCCTCGACATTCTGAGGGTCGTGCCGAAGGTCTCCGCCGCCGGCGACAACACAATCTATCAGGGACTCGACGTCGTCAATAACTCCACGGGCGACGATGTGCTGCACAACGGGTTTTTCCACGGCATCACGGTCAACGTAGCTACAAAGCAGTCAAATGACGCCAACGAAATGGCGGCGGCGCACTTTGAGATAAAGGGCGTGAACAAAGGCCGAATCTTCGGCATCGACGTGACGCCGCGTTCCGACCCGAGCATGACTAATTTCCCAGCCTACATTGTGGGTCTCAACGTCATTCCCTTTAACGACAAGAAGAGTGGAACGAATACGACTTCGCTCTGGGGGGCGCTCATTTCGAACGGATCGAATGGGCGGCCTGTCGGCGTTGGCGGAACCTCGCAGGCGCTTCGCATCGATCGCCAGTCATCCCAGGACACCCTCACTGCAGGATTAGGCGGTACGGTCACGGCTACGAACGGATCAGCAACGGTATCCGGGTCTGGAACACTCTGGACACAGGTCGGTGTGTCGCCCTACATCAACCTCGTCGGCAAAAAGATCGTCTTCACCGCAGATAACCCGCGAGTCGTGTACGAGATCGCGTCGGTCGCTAGCGACATATCCCTGACCTTGACGACCAGCTACGCAGGCAGCACAGGTAGCAGCAAGAACTATCTCATCCGCATTGCCGAGCCGTGGCTGTTCGGTGCCTATCTGGCTGCATGCGAGAGCGATGCGATACTCGTCGAACAGGATCCGAACTTCCCGCCCCCCGGCATCAATACGGCCTTTCGGGTACTGAACTCTGCGGGAACCGGAAACGTCTACCGGTTCCAGTATGACGGCCAGCTCGAGCAGTATCTTCAGTCGGCCGGAACCAAAGGTCATCTGATCCGCGCGGCGTCGAGCCAGACGGGGTCACTCGCAGAATTCCAGAACTCGAGTGCATCCGTCCAAAGTCAAATCGACGCCAAGGGCTCTCTTCTGACGCTCGAATCGTCGCGGGTTGCCCCTTGGGTCGAGCCGCAGGTCGCCTACGGAGGCGCCCAGTTCACGGCGTCCACATCGAGGACGGACTGTGCATCCGTTACGTTTACGCCGCCCTCCGCAGTACGGCTTCATGTCACCGCTACTTGGGATATCGAGTCGACGACTATCTCGGCCGGATCGCTTTTTGTCGGTGAGCTACTCGTGGACGGGGTCGCTCAGTCTGCCGCGCTCGTCTGGGAGTCGAAGACCAACGGTGTCCGTACTTGTCTGAGTCGCAGTTGGACCCCCACGCTCACTGCAGGTACTTCGCATACGATCAAGACAACCGCAAAGCTGAACGTCTCGGGAGCGACCTATCGAATCAACCCGACGCACACCACACTCGAGATTTCCGCGATCGGAAGATTCTGAATCGAGGGCGTTGAATCAGGGGTCGCGGGTGAGGAGCCCGCGACTCCTACCACTCTCGGCCGGCGAGCCGACGAAGGAACTGCACGAAGCGCCACCCGGAGGAGCTCTCGACCGCGCGATGATAGGAAGCATAGCGCTCGATCTCCGACTGGAGCCGCCGCTCGAGCGATGCAGCGCTTTCGATTACCTGCTGCAAATGTAAGGTCTCTTCGCGGAGGCGCCTCTCCCGGGTCAGAGCTTCGTCCAGGCGGATCTGAAGGTCGGAGACTTCGGCTTCCAGCTCCGCAACGGACCGGGCTCGTGCCGGGGATTCGCGCGGCAGGAACACGACCGAACCGACCGACTGGTCACCCCAATGGTCGATCAGAGCCGCAGGACTCCCGCTCTCGAGCTCGAAGCATCGGTATCCGAGGGCCGCGAGCTCGGCGATGAAATCCGAGCCAGTGCAACCGGCAACCTTTTCGAGCTGGCGTGGGTTGATCTCGGAAAGGATGACGGGCCGGTCCGTCGCCAGAAGCCGCTTCGCCCCCCGGAAAACGAAAGGCTCGGCACCCTCGACGTCGATCTTGATGAAGGAGACTGGGGACCGAAACTCTTCGGTGTCGAGAGTGACCATCGGGACCGATTCAATCGTGTGACCCGCCGGCACCGGCGATTCCGGCGCCCGCAGATACGCGCCGCCGGAGTTCATCGCCCCTTCCTGAAGGCTCAGGGACACGAGCTGCCGTTCACCGGCTGCGTCTCCGACGAGCGCGCGTCGGACGGCGATCCTTTCTTCCATCCGGTTCTCTCGAATCGAGCGCTCCAGGAGCGCGAGATTCTGCTGGAGCGGCTCGAACGCATGAACGCGTCCGTCCGGACCGACGAGATCGGCCATGGTGATCGAGAACAACCCGATGTTGGCTCCAATGTCGAGCACCGTCTGCCCTCTCTTGACGGACCGCTGCACGAAGGCGAGTTCGCTCGCTTCGTACCGCCCCCGGGCTATGTTCAACCCGATGGCGATGTCCGACAGATCGACGAAGAGACGGAGCGAGCTGGGCAGCTGAGCGATGACGACGTTGCTCTCCGGCGTGTAGGCGAGGCTCTCCGGATTCTTGCCGCGAAACTCGGGCGAAGCCATGAGCGCCCGACGGAGGTCGCGTGTCGTCCCCCAGGCGGTCTGCATGGCGGCGATCGCGTCTTCGCTCTCGGGCTCGCGATCGAGAAGGAGCTTGTACGCCCAGACGATGAACTCCCGGTCGAGCGGTTTCGGAGGAAATGGAGGAGACGCGTCCGGCTCCGGGACTGACCCGGCTTCGATCTCCGGACTGGATTCTCCGAGAGTGACGGCCATTGCGGAGCGCTTCGGTCAGTGTACCTCAGCGGAAATGGCGTTACGAAGACCGTTCACCGTCCGCGTCGACGAGTCCGTCGAACTCACCGGAAGCAGAAGGTAGCCGGGGCCGATCTCGGATATCTGCCCGTCGATTCCGATCTGCGACGCCCAGAACCGTATCTCGCCGGCGTCTCTTGAGATCAGAGCGAATCGCGCTGCCCGGGCAGGCAGGGTATCGCCGATCCGATAGAAGTCGAACTGGGACTGCACCGGGACTCCGCGGACTTCTAAGGTGGAAAGGAAGTTGACGGGGTATGCGGTCCAATACTCGCCCAGGACGAAGGCGATCTTCTGTTTCTCGAGGAAAGCGATCAGATTCTCGTCGCTCCGGGCGTTGCGCTGCCACTCGCGCCTCTGAGTCGTCCAGGGCCAGTAGTAGCCGGAGAGGTTGAAGGCGAGGACCGGCACGGCGACCGCGAGCATCGCCAGGCGATTCCGGCGCCCGACGAAGTCTGTCGCGAGACCGAGTGCGGCGGCGAAAACGAACGCCAGGGGCAGGATGTAGCGAACGGTTGGGCCCGGAAAAGTGCCGCTCGAGGAAAACACGAAAAGCCCTGCGGTGACGGCGGCGACGAGCCCCAGAAGAAGTAGGCCTTCCCGGATCCGGCGATCGCCCTTCACCGCCCGCAGGACGAGCAGCGCCGCGGCGGCAAGGAAGACGATCGCGGCCGGGATCCGGACGAGTCGCTGCACGTCGTTCAACGCCGCTCCGCCGCCGAACGGATCCATTCCGATCGCCAGCTGCGGGACGTTCTCGCCGAGAAGCTTGCCGGCGGCGGCGCCGATCGCGTTTCCCTCTCCGACGGGCCGAACCACCTGGAATATCGAGGGAAACCGATAGCGGACGTTGTACGCGATCCACGGGAGGGCGCCGACGAGGAAACCGACGGCTGGCAACCGCCAGAAAGAGATTCGCCGGCTTTCCGGCCGGGCCTTCAGCAGCCAGAGGACGGCAGGGAGCGTGGCGGCCAGCGTCAGCGGGGAATTCCACCAGCCGAGGCCGGCCGAGAGACCCAAGCCGACAGCCGACCAGCGATCGAAGCCCCGGACTCCCATCCGCGCGGACAGCCAGAGCGTGGCGGCGCTCAGAAAGACGGTCTCGGGATAGCTGTTCGGCATGTACGTCCAGGCGAGGAAGGCCGGAGACGGCAGGGCGAGGAAGAGAAGCGACAGCTCAGCGACTCGGGACCCGAACACCTCCTTGATGAAGAGGTAGAACACCACGAGCGTCGCGCAACCCACGAGGAGGGGCGCGAGCGAGATCGCCTCCCGCGAGGCTCCGAAGATCGAGAAAGCCGCGGCGTGCAGGTACGCCTCGAGAGCGCCGATCTGGGCGCCGGAAAAGAAGACGACGAGATCGCCGTTCAGGACGGCGAGCGCCCTCAGTCCCATGTTGAGCGAATCCGCGTCGGGAACGTACTTGTGCGCCGGAAAAGCGTAGGCGGCCCGAACGAAAAGTCCGGCAATGAACCCCATTACGACGAGGGGCGCCGGGAGAGCCGCGCGCCGACCCCGTCCGGCAGCTCCCGAGACCTCGTTCAAATCCGCGCGCGAACGATCCATCCGCCCGAGACCATCGGAATCAGCGCTTCGAAGGCGTGGACGCCCGCCTCCAGCGCGCGGAGGAGTCCCCGCCGAAGCCCGCCAGTTCGAAGACAGAGCTCGGAGTACAGCACGTGGTACGGAAGAATCTCGTATTCGGGAAAGCCCGCGCGCGAGAACAACGTGTTGAGCGTCTTGAAGGAATAGATCTGGAGGTGATCGGCATGCTGCGACTCACGGCGCAGCAGCGCGAGCCCGCAGTTGTGGAGGGCGGTCGCGTTCGGGGTCGTGATGAGTAGCGTCCGGCCCGAGAGGCGCGGATCGGACCGGAGGTTCCGGAGGAAGGCGAGCGGATCCGACAGATGCTCGATCAGCTCTCCCGCGACGACGACGTCGAAATCGAACCGGCGCGTCAGCTCCGGCAGATTCTCCAGCTGGAACTTCAGGATCCGGCTGTTGGGAGCGGTCTCGAGGCCTCCATCCGGGAGCGCCGGGGAGTTGTCGACGCCGATGACGCGGGCCGCGGACCGCGAGAGCTCGCCGTGCAGCCAGTAGGAAGTTCCGGTCTTCGAGAGCGCCGTCTCGTCGTAGGCTCCCAGGTCGAGGACCGTCTTCCCCGCCACGGACTGGACGAGGTACGGAATGCGATCGACCGGCCTCCTCACCGGGACGGGCTCGAAAGGCGTGTAGGCCAGGTTCTGCATTCCGTCGGATTCTAGTTTCCGGAGCGGGTGGGAGCCCGCCCCGCTACCACCACACCAGCGCCAGCGCGAGACCGCGGAAGAGGAAGAAGAGCGGGTCGAACACCAGCTTTGCCGCCTGCGCGACGCCGCCCGGCGCCGCCTGTCCGAAGTCGAGCCGGTATCCGGTCCGGACCAGCAGATCCCGGTCGCGCACCCGCCTCGTCGCCTGCGTCGTCCGGCGCTTGCGGGCGAGACCGCCGGCGCCCCGGATCGTCCACGCGTACGCGCGCAGCTTCCCCGAGGCGTTGGCGCGGTCGCGGACGATCACGAAGCCCCACGTCACCGCCTCGGCGAGCAGGAGGGCCGGCAGAAGGACGAGAAGCGTGGGCCACCGGAGGCACTTCGCGAGCATCTGGTAGCGGTTGCGCTCCTGCAGAAAGACCTTGGACGGCGCGACGCGGAAGGTGTAGTGATGCCGGACGAGGCTTCCGGGGACGTACAGGATCTTCCAGCCGGCCAGGCGTGCCCGCCAGGAAAGGTCCGTGTCCTCGACGTAGAGAAAGAAGTCCTCGTCGAAGCCGCCGAGCGCGCGGAACACGTCGGCCCGGACGGCGAACGCGGCGCCGGAGACGGCTCCCACTTCTTCGGTTGCGGAGAACCGGTCGCGGGGCTCCCCCATCCCCCGGCACAGCGCCAGCCCGGTGATGTGCACGTCGTTGCCGCACGTGTTGATCCGGTCCGGTCGATCCGCGAGCAGGATCCGGGAGGTCGTGAGACCGACCTCTCCCTCTCTCTCGAGCGGCTCGAGGAGCGGCTCGAGCCATGCGGGCTCGACCACCGTGTCGGGGTTGAGGAAGACGAGCAACCGTCCCCGCGCGCGGTCCACGCCGAGGTTGTTTCCGGAGCCGTATCCGCGGTTCTCCGGCGACCGGACGAGAGTCGCCCGAGGAAACCGCGCCGCGGCTTCGTCGGGGCTGCCGTCGCGCGAGGCGTTGTCGACCACGATCACCTCGCAGTCTTCGGGCAGCGTCGCGAAGACCGAGTCGAGGCACTCGACGAGCTTCTGCCCCCCGTTGTAGTTCACGATGAGGACGCTCGCCCGGACCGGAGACGAGGAGGGGACGGACGTCACCGGTCGGACGGCGCCCGGGCGACCGGCGTTTCCGGCGCGGCCGAAGAGGTCCACCGGTCGGCGCGGTCTTCCCGGTCCGCCCGCGGCGAGTTCTGAACGTCGAGCACGAGCGCCTGAAGGAGCAGCTGGAAACCGAGGATGACGGGGATCGCGGCGACGATGACGGTGCCGGTGGGCGTCACGCGGTTCTGCCGGGCGTTCTCGATCCAGTGAAAGAGACCGAAGATGCTCCCGAACAGGAACAGCGCCGCTCCGGCGAAGAAGAACACGGCGACCGGCGAGACGTCGTAGAAGAGGTACCGCCAGAAGATCCGACGGAAAAAGCCTCCGACGAGCCGCACCGGGAACTCGAGGAGCGCCCGGCCCGGTCGAAGCGAGCTCGGCTCGTCGCCGTAGCGCGAGGGAAGGGACACGTCCGCCACCCTCGCCTCGACGCAGTTCAGGCGGATCAACATGTCGTTCTCGAAGAAGTACCCGCGCGACAGCCGGTCGAGCGGAAGGCGGCGCAGGATGTCGGCGCGGATCGCGACGAAGCCGTTCTGGGGATCGAGCACGTGCCAGTAGCCGGAAGCGAGCTTCGTCAGGAAGGTCAGGCCGACGTTTCCGCCGAGCCGGACGCGCGGCATGCGGGCGAGCTCCCGGAAGTGATGGAACCGCGAGCCCTTCGAGTACTCGGCCCTCCCCTCGAGGAGCGGACGCACGAGAGTCGCGATGTCGTCGGGGTCCATCTGCCCGTCGCCGTCGCACTTGACGACGATGTCGGCCTTCCGCTCGAGCGCCGCGCGAAAGCCCGTGGCCATCGCTCCTCCGACCCCCTGGTTCGACGCGTGCCGGAGGAGCACGACGCGGGGATCGCGCGAGGAGCCGACGACGTCGGACGTCCGGTCCGGAGAGGCATCGTCCACCACGAAAATGAAGTCGACGAGCGCCGGCATCCGTTCGAGCAGCGGCCCGATCTGACCCTCGACCCGGTAGGCGGGGACGACCACCGCGACGACCCGCCCCTCGATCACGGCCGGGCGCTCCCGGCCAACGGCACGAGCGAGAAATATCGGGTCGAAACGACCGCCCCCTCCGCCTCGACGCCGGAACTGCGGCGGTCGTGGACGCGGAAGTATGACGCTCCGGGGAAACCTGTCGCCGACGGGGTCAAATCCACCGCATTGTCCCCCAGGAAATAGAGGGCCCACAGCTTGCGGCTCCCGGGATAGTCCTCGATCCGGAAGACGGCGTCCAGCCCCGCGACGTCGGCGAGCGCAGGCAGCGATCGAAATGCGGGATCGTACGAGGGGACCCGCGCCCGGGCATGGTTGACGACGTGACGCAACGAGGGTAGCGAGAGGACCACGACGAGGAGGACGGTTCCCCGGGAGAGGGCGCGGCGGACCCCTCCCCGCTCGCCCGGGAGCCCCGCGGCCCCGGCGGCGAGCCGGACGAACGCCACCGCCCAGACCGGCACCGCGAGGGGAAGGATCTTCGCGAAGCCGTAGGGAAAGTCGAGGTGCCGGTTCGCGAGCAGGGCGAGTGCGATCGGGCCGAGCAGCACGAGGACCACCTTCTTCTCGCGGACGGTGAGTCTCTTCCACCCCAGGACGGAAACGATCAGAACGAGCGCGATCGCGACCGGAACGAGGATCCCGCGGATGCTACCGAGCGGCGCGGGCGCGTCCTGCCGGTAGGCTTCGAGTCCGCCGATCACCGTGAGCGGCGGGAAGTAGTGCGTATCGCCCACGACCATCCGGCTGTAGGACGTCGCGAGCGTGGGCTCCCGGGCGAGGCTCGTCCACGCCCGCGCCAGGAGAGCGAGGCCGGCCGGATTGAGAACCGCGGCCACGAGAAGAGCCGCCGCGTAACGGGAAACGAGCCGTCCCCGGGAGGGAAGAGACCGCGGCAGGAGGAGGGAAAGCGCGGCGGCCGCTGCCCATACGGGAAGGGCTTCGGCATACAGGCTCCAGGAGGCGGCGACGGTCAGAGCCACGGGAAAAGCGGCGATGGGAAGGCGGGACCGCATCAGGTTGAGGATCGATGCGAGGAAGAGAACGAAGAGGGCGGCGGCGACGAGATTCCCGAGATGCTGACCGTAGAGCGTCGCCACGACGACGGAATTGAGAGCGACCAGGAAAGCGGGGACGGTCCGCAACCCGCGCAACCGGCGGCGAAGCGAAAACGCGAGCAGTCCCGTTCCGAGGACCACGAGACAGCCCGAGGCGATCATGGCGACCGAGTAAACGGCGTGCGCCCGGTCTCCAAAAAGTTCGGCGAGAGCCGCGAGCACGTGGGTCGCACCCCGCCGGCCGTTCGTGCGCTCCATCTGGCCCCGCATGACCGACAGGTAGCCGCGGTGTTGCGTTGGGGTTTCCCACCCGAAGCGCGCCAGAGCGTCGGCGGCCGCGCACTCCCGAACGCCGTCGTCGATGTCGCCGAGCACGGCCCCCTCGCCGTGCGCGGCGAGCGGCAGGACTCCGACGAGCGCGAATAGGCCCGCCGCGCCGAGGGTCGCGAGCGTGAACCTGCCTGTCGGAGACCCCGG
>DATIBN010000057.1:0-4735 GCA_035457525.1 Thermoanaerobaculia bacterium
GTGGGTGCGCGTTTTCGGGCCCGTTTTCGGGGTCCAGGGAGCCGGGGCGAGTCCCTCGTTCAGCATGGGGCGCGTCCAGAACATCGGCCGGGGTATTCCGCGCAGATGCTCGTCGATGAACTCGACGCGGAGGACCCCCCCTTCGGTGATCGCGCCATCCGCGAGACGGAAGCAGAGCGCGAAGCGCTGGTAGTCGGGCGTCAGGAGGTTGGCCGGAAAGGTCACGCTGTGGACCCGAACGGTGCCGAGCGCGGCGGTCACCAGCAGCTTGAGCCTCTGGTCGCCGAGGGGCGCCTCGGGCATGCGGGCCTCGATCGAAAGGCAGAGGCTCTGCCCCGGACGTAAGAGAGACCCGTCTACCTCCTGGGAGAGGAAGCTGTTCACGGGCGGCACGCTCGGGAGCGTGTAGACCTCGCCCGTCGGCTGGAAGAATTCGGTCTCGCGAGCCACGGCCGGCGCCGAGAACCACGGCGTCCAGAGCAGGTCTCCCGATCGGTTTCGGGCGTCGGGGGGCGGGGGCTGACCTGCCGCCGGAAAAACCGAGCCTCCGCCGGCGTACTCGGCGACGCCCGCCGACCCGTCGAGCGTGAACGTCGTCTCGCTCGTCGCCGTCACCTTCCACCACCCGTTCGCAGCGCCGTTTCCCTGGACGCCTTTCACGAGCACCTGGTCGCCGGTGGCGTAACCGTGGGGGATGGGCGTTCTCACTTCGATCGGCGTCGTGTTGCTCGCTCCGGCGACCGTCGACCACTGGGGTATCGGGACGTCCCCGTCCGTCGCGCGGCTCGTGAGAGCGGAGTTGGCGAGGAGGTTGAAGGTGAGCCTCTCGAGGTCGAGGCCGCGGCCGTCGATCTGTCTCGCCACGGCCGGCGGCAGAAAGGACGACGCCACGACGATCGTTGCGGAAAGCCATCGGAAGAGGACACGCCGTTCGTTCGTCACCGGAAACCCGTAGTGCCAATCGGGTGCCAGACGGTCCGGTCGCGGCGGGGACGAGTCCCCCCGCCCGCCGGCTCTTACTTCTTGACCAGCGAGAGCACCGTCACGTGCTCTTTGCCCGAGTCGGACTTGGAATACTCGACCTTGACCCTCTGACCGACGGCGACCGCGCCGTTGACCGTCACGCTCTTGTCGAGGTCGAACGAGACGTCCTTGTCGCCGGGGCCGACCACCTTGATCTTCTTGCCGGGCTCGTACTCCTTCACCGTCCCGATGACCGATTCGATCTTCGTCTTCACGTCGGGTCCGGGCTGGCGCACGGTCGACTCCGACTTCATGTGCATCGTTCCGCCCGAGCTCGCCGCCTTCGACGCCGCTCCCTCTCCCGGATACTCCTTCAGCCAGGCGACGTCGATCGCCTTGGCCTTCCGCGACGCCTTCTGCGCGATCAGCCACTCGCCGCGTGCGTTGTGGGTCACGGCGCCCTTCTTCGGGAGCTTTTCATTGTGGCAATACAGGCAGTTGTCGGCGGGAAGCCCGAGCGTCTTCGCCTGCTTCTGCATCGGGAGCGTCGCCGACGAGGTTCCCGTGAAGAGAACCCAGGCCGCCCAGAAGAGGACGACCGCTGCGAGCGCGACCCGCGGGTGTCCGCGCATGGATCTTTCTCCTTTCCTCATCACGCCGACTTCTTGGTCGCCGCCGGCGCCTCGTCATTCGCGACCGAGACCACCTTCACGTGCTCGAAGCCGTCGTCGGTCTTCACGTACTCGACCTGAACACGGCTTCCGGGGCCGACCTTCCCGCGGACGATGACCGCCTGGTCGAGATCGAAGGTGCGATCGTCGCCGCCCGGCCCCGTGACCTTGATCTTCTTGCCCGGCTCGTACTCCTTGACCGTGCCGACGACCATCTCGGTCTTCGTCGTGACGTCGGGTCCGGGCTGGTGGACCGTCTTCTTCGATTTGGTCCGAATATCGTGACCCGGATCGGGCTTCGGCTGCATCGCCATTTCGGCGGCGCCCTTCGTCGAGCCCGCCCCGCTCAACACCATGACGTGCTCCCGGCCGTTTTCGTCTTTCGTCCACTGCACCGTGACGGGCTGACCGACCGTAATCGCGCCTTCGACCCGGGCGTTCTCGTCGAGGTCGAACGCGTACGTCTTGTCGCTCGGACCCATCACCTTGATCTTGCGGCCGGCCACGTACTCCTTGACTGTTCCCACCGTGATCTCCCTCTTCACCTTCGAGTCGGGGCCGGGTCCGCTCTGCGTCGTCCGGCTCTCGATGTGAACCTTCTTCTCCTGGGCTGTCGCCGGCGCTCCGGCCACGAACAAGAATGAAGCGGTCAATGCAAGGACGCTTTTCATGACTCCTCCCGCGCAGGGCCAAAAGGGGACGCCTGCGGGAGAGAGGGGCATCAAGATCTGTGCCGGGTCGGGAACGGGTGAGGGGACAAGCCTGCGGGGCCTGTCCCCCGGAATCAGCGGCGGGTCATCGCCCAGAAGCCCGCTCCAGCCAGCAGCAGGCCGAGCAGCGCGAGCATCGGAAACGAGAGCGTCGGCACGACGGGCGGGGGCACTCCCGTCGAGAGAGTGGCCGTGAGCGTCGGCGTCGCCGACGGCGGCGGGTTGGTCGGCGTCGGGGTCGCCGTCGGCTGCGGCCCCGTCGGAGTGGGAGTCGGCGTCTGGCCGACCGGAATCGCAAAGCCGCGCACGACGATCACCTGGTTTCCTCCGCCGAACGTGGAGAAGAGAAAGTCGCCCGTGACCGGATCGATCACGGCGCCTTCCGCCCCCGTCAATCCGGAGATGAACACGGCGCGGCTCGCCGGAATCGGGTTTCCGCCGGCGTCGAACTGGTACGTGGTCACGGCGCCCGCCGAGTACTCGGAGACGAGCATGCTGCTGGCGGGGAATACCGCCGACCCGGGCGGCACGTAGACGAACCCCTCCGGGCCTCCGGGGATCGTCGTATTCAGAACGGGGGCGGTGATGTTGTACGTGCCGGCGCCGTCCGGCGTGTACGTCGCCGTGTACCAGTTGCCGGTGTTGAAGATCACGATCTTCAACTGCCCCGCGGCCGGCAGGCCGGCGGGAACGAAATTGAGCGCGCCGGTGGAGGAGGAGAACCCGAGCGGGTCCAGGTCGATGATTCTGTCGTTGACCGTGCTCCCCGGCTCGATCTGACCGATCTCGTTGACCGGGTATCGCGTGTAGAAGAGAACGCCGCCCGGGCCGAACACGACGCCCCCGTCGTTGAATTCGCCGGCGGAGTACGGCGCCGCCGTACCCGTGAAACCCGTGATGTGGTTCGAGCCGTCGCGCACGACCCCGATCGAGTAGAGGGCTCCCGAAGCGGAGTTCGCTGCCCCGCCGATGACGAGGACGTTCGGGTTCGAGGGAAGAAAGGTGAGACCTCCATACGGGGCCGGGAGACTGGGGACGGAGCCGAGGTTCGCGAGCGTGTAACTCGCGTTATACGGCGCCTGAATCGTCTGGGCTTCGAGGACCGCCGCGACGGCGACCAGAGCCACGGCCAAGGGTAGGAACCGGGAACTCCGCATATGACGTCCTCCTGCCTGGCTTTTGCGAAAACTCTAGCACGCGAGCCTCACGCGGCCTCCTTCTCGCGAACCGTGAGCGCAAAGGCGGCCGTTCCGACGGCGCCGACGCCCGCGGCCGCGACGAAGGGGAGCGAGGGGGCGAGACTCCACAGGAGACCTCCGAGAAAGGCGGCCGGCGCGATCGCGGAGCTCCGCACGAGGTAATAGAGACCGACCGATCGGGCGCGAATCTCGGGCCGGCAGAGGTCCACGATCATCGCCTTTCGGGCGGGCTCGCCCACCTCGCGCAGACCGCCGACGACGAAAGCCGCCGCGAGCGCCGCGAAACTCTTCGAGAGGACGACGGCGATCGGGAACGCCGCGAAACAGAGGAACGTCGCGATCACGAACGGCTTGCGTCCCCCTCGGTCCGCGGCCTTCGACGCGGGGACGTACGCGAGGATCGACGTCGCCATCTGGATGGCGATGAGCACTCCGAACTGCGGAGCCGTGAGGCCCACGACGTTCGTCGCGTAGATGACGAGGAAGACGTCGACGAGCCCCTCGCACGTCCGGATGAAGACGTCCGAGAAGAGGAGCCACCGGAGCGACGCCGGAAGCGCGCGCCACACACCCCGGATCCCGACGGGCGTCTCCTCGCGCACGACGGGGATCCGGACCCGGCCGACCACGGCCAGCGCGACGAGCGCGAGCGCGATTGCGACGACGAGGCCCTGGCGGACCCCCTGCCGGACTCCGTAGGCCGCGATCGCGAGGCCTCCGAGCGTGGGCGCGACGAGAACCGGCAGCCGTTTGAGGACGGCCTGAACGGTGAACCCGATCGCCCGCCGCTCCCGGGGAAGCGCGTCGCCGATCACCGCGAAGGCGGTGGGGCTCGCCATGCTGACCCACGCCATCGAGAACAGGAGGCCGGCGAACACGAACGGCCAGCCGGGAGCGAGCGCGTAGAGGACGTACCCGACCGAAGCGAGCCCGATGAACAACATGAGCGCGCGCCGCCGTCCCCATCGGTCCGCGATCCAGCCGCCCGGATACTGGTAAGCGCCGTCCAGGAAGTCGCGGACGGTTCCGAAGAGACCGATCGCGAGCACCGGCGCCCCGAGCGCCTCGAGATACTTGGGAAGGAACGCCTTCCAGAGGTTCTCCCCGAATCCGATGAGAAACATCGCCGCGGCGACCGCGACGACGTTGCGCTCGAGGCCGAAGTAGTCGGCGAAAGAGCTCTTTCGCATCA
>DATIBN010000058.1:0-5269 GCA_035457525.1 Thermoanaerobaculia bacterium
TCCACCCCCATGTTGTCGTACTGCGACACGTGGGTCAGCTCGTGTGCCCAAAGGCGCCAGTCCGACTGGGCAACGGCCGCGTCCCGGAACACCACGACCCTGTCGAGGGTGATCGCCCCTTCCGAATTGAACCACCCAAAGATGGCGCCGTCGATTGCGATGCGGTTGGGGTCGTAAACATTCCACTGTGCCTTATCGAGGATGTACGGAGGAAAGAAACGAGACAGAACTGCTCTGACGTCGGGAGGGATCGGGCGTGCGTCCGACAGCGCCTGTGCTGCACCGTTCCGAATCGCTGCGGCCAGAGCGGCCCCGTGCGGCGCAAGCAACGCCTGCCCGACGTCGAGAGGTAGGTTCCGAAGCATTTCGGGGATGGCCTGAGGCTTTGGGGTACTGATCTCGATCGTTCCTGCCGGAATGTTGATGTCGATGCCGGTGATTTCGCTGAACCAGCTTGCCCGAGCGAAACCAGCGGTCAGTTCCAAGACGAGAACGAATGCCAGGATTCTCTCCGCGGGGCGTCTCATGGGAACCTCCTGGCTCCAGTAGTTCCCACGGGTAGAGAATCGTTACGAGCGCCGTCTTCGTCAGGCCTCGCGCTCGATCCGGAAGTCGTAGCAGCCCGCCTCCGTGTCGCGGACGTGCAGGTAGTCGACGTCCGGCCGGGCGAGGAGCTGCGACACGGTCTCGGGGATCGCGGGACCCTCGACCCGCTCCTCCGCGCGGAGGACAGGCCCGCGGGCATAGGCGGCGAAAGTCAACCGATGAGCGAGGAGGTCTTCCGGGAACCCGCCGTCCTCCGAGTACCGCTCGCACTCCGCCTCGTGGATGAAGACGGGGCCCGGGAGCGGGTAGGGCTCGAGCCGGAAGAAGGGGTCGCACGTGAAGAGCAGGCGCCGCTCGACGCCGACCTCGAAGTCGCGCAGGCAGAGGCGGCAGGGTCCGTATCCGGTCGCAACCTCGGAGTGCACGGGATGTCCGTAGCCCGGCGAGCGGCGGGAGTCGCGCACCTTCCGTGCGGTTTCCCGATCGAGAGCGATCACTCGATATCCGGCCATCCTTATCCCTCCCGACTCTCGAACACGGTGTCGGGGAAAAAGGTTGCGGGTCGAGACGGAGAAACCTCCTCAGGCCGCCATCGGCTTCCCGGCGAGGCGTCCGAGGATGAGCCCGCCGAGAGCTCCGCTCAGAACTCCGCCCGCAACGCCGACGATCGCCAGCCCCGCGAGGGAGCGGAAACCCCCCACGACGGCGACCGCCGCGAGCCCGCCGATCAGGAATCCGAGTCCGGATGCGAGGGCGCTCGCCGGCACCCAGAGTCCCGGCGTCGACATCCGGCCGCGCAGCACCCGGAGCTGAGCGAGGCCGGCGAACCCGCCGGTCGCGAGTCCCACGATCGCGATGAAGAGCGCCTCGTGGACCGGGTTCCCCTTTTCGAAGCCGAGCTGCTCGCCTCCCACGGTGCCGACCGTGAGCCCGACCGCCATCCCTACCGCCGTTGCGAGGCTCCAGGAACCGCGCCGCCGGAGGTTCGGCGGGAGAGCGAGACTCTGGACGGCGCCGGACACCCCGCCGAGGATCGCGCCGATCACCGTGACGACCAGCATCATGCCGACGATCGCCACGGTCGGCGCCCCGAGTCCGAAGCCGGCGACGAGTCCGACGGCGAGCCCGACCGTGGTCAGGAGCATCCACCGAACCCAAAAGCTCGACGGAACGGGCATGAGCCACCTCCTTCGCCTTCCTACGGACGAAGCTCGAGGCGGGTTCTGACGTCCTGATATCGTTCGCCCGACACACAATTTTCGAAACCGAGGGCCTTATGAACCGTCGCGCCAGCCTCCTCTTTTCGCTTCTCTTTGCCCTGTCTCTCGCCGCCGCCGCGGACCCCAGCATCCGCGACACGCGCCTCCTCGCCGAGCCCGCGATGAGCGCGGAGCGCATCGCCTTCATCTACGCCAACGACCTCTGGACGGCGGACCTGGACGGCAAAGACGTCCGTCGCCTGACGTCCGACGTGGGCGTCGAGTCGTCGCCGGCGTTTTCGCCCGACGGCAAGTGGATCGCCTTCTCGGCGCAGTACGAGGGGAACACGGACGTCTACGTCGTCGGCTCGGAGGGCGGCGTCCCGAAGCGCCTCACGTGGCACCCGGGTCCCGACCGGGCGGAGGGGTTCACGCCCGACAGCAAATCGGTCCTTTTCACCTCGCAGCGCAACGTCTACACCGCGCGATACACGCAGCTCTTCACGGTTCCGGTCGAAGGCGGGGCCGAGGAGCTCCTCCCGATCCCCCACTCCGACCGCGCCGTCTTCTCTCCCGACGGCAAGCGCATCGCGTACAACCCCCTTTCGCCGCGCTTCCTCCAGTGGAAGCGCTATCGCGGCGGCACCGTCTCGCAGGTCTGGCTCTACGACCGGACGACGCACGCCGTCGAGAAGGTCCCGCAGCCCGAGGCCCGGGCCAACGACGCCGGGCCGATGTGGCTGAACGACGTCGTGTACTTCCGCTCGGACCGCGAAGGTGAGTTCAACCTGTGGTCCTACGACACGAAGTCGAAGGCGATGAAGCGCCTCACGAACCACACGGATTTCCCGGTGCTGAACGCTTCCGCCGGCGGCGGGAAGATCGTTTACGAGCAGGCGGGCTATCTGCACCTCTTCGATCCGGCGAGCGGCCGCGCGAAGAAACTCACGATCGGCGTCGCGGCGGATCTTCCCGAGACTCGTCCCCGTTTTGCCCGGGAGACGAAGGACCGCAAGTACATCCGCGACTTCTCCATTTCGCCGACGGGCGTGCGCCTCGCCGTGGACTTCCGCGGCGAGATCGTCACGATCCCGGCGGAGAAGGGGGACGTCCGCAACCTCACCAACTCGACGGCCGTTCACGAGCGCTCGCCGATCTGGTCGCCCGACGGCAAATCGATCGCGTACTTCTCGGACGAATCCGGAGAGTACGAGCTCCACATCGATTCGCAGGACGGGAAGGGAAAGACGAAGAAGTTCAAGATCGACGGTGCCGGCTTCTACGAGCTTCCGGCGTGGTCGCCCGACAGCAAGAAGATCGCGTTCGTCGACAACTCGCGGACTCTCTACTGGATCGACGTCGCGAGCGGCGCGGTCCGGAAAGTCGCGTCCGACTATTTCTACGGGCCGATCAAGTACCTCCACCCGTCGTGGTCGCCCGATTCGAAGTGGATCGCGTACGCGATCAACAACCAGGCCTACGTGAACCGCGTTTACGCGTACTCGCTCGAACAGAACAAGGCGTTCCCGGTCACCGACGGGCTCTCCGACGTCTCCGAGCCGGTCTTCGACCGGAGCGGAAAGTATCTCTACTTCCTGGCATCGACCGACGCGGGACCCGTCAACAACTGGTTCTCGCTCGAGACCGCGGATCTGAAGATCACGCGTTCCATCTGGCTCGCGGTCCTGGACAAGAATCTCCCCAACCCGCTCGTCAAGGAGTCCGATGAGGAAAAGGGTCCGTCGTCGTCGGACGCCGACAAGGAAAAGAAGAAGGAGACGTCCGTCCAGGACGAGAAGGACGCGAAGAAGGGGAACGGCGACAAGACCGACCCGAAGTCCGACGAGAAGCCGAAGAAGGCGGAGAAAGTGCCGACCGTGAAGATCGACTTCGACGGTCTTCAGTACCGGATCATCGACCTGCCGGTCCCTGTCGCGGAGATCGACCACCTGCAGGCGGGCGCCGAGGGACAGCTCTTCTTCGTGCGCACGGCCGACGAGAAGAACGCGCTCCAGCGGTTCGACCTGAAGGACCGCAAGACCGAGACGATGCTGCCGGAGATCGAGGACTACCAGATCTCGGCGGACGGCAAGAAGGTCGTCTATCGCGTGAAGGACGACTGGGCGATCGCGGGCACGGCGGGCAAGAAGATCGACACGAGCGAGGCCAAGACGCTCAAGACGGCCTCGATCGAGGTCAAGGTCGATCCGCGTGCGGAGTGGAAGGAGATGTTCGAAGACGCCTGGCGCATCAACCGCGACTACTTCTACGACCCGAACATGCACGGCGTGGACTGGAAGGGGATGCGCGCGAAGTACTCGGCGCTCCTCCCGGACGTCGCCGTTCGGCAGGACCTCAACCGCGTCATCCGGTGGATGCTGTCGGAGCTCTCCGTGGGCCACAGCTACATCACCAACGTCGGCGACACGATGGAAACCAAGAGCGTGCCCGGAGGACTGCTGGGCGCGGACTACGTGATCGACAACGGCCGATACAAGTTCGCCAAGGTCTACGGCGGACTGAACTGGAACCCCAAGTTGCGCTCGCCGCTCACCGAGCCGGGCGTCAACGTGAAAGCGGGCGACTATCTGATCGCAGTCGGCGGCAAGGACGTCAAGCCGCCGGCGAACCTGTACAGCTTCTTCGAGAACACGGCGGGCAAGCTCGTCGAGATCACGGTGGCGTCGAGCGCCGACGGGAAGAACTCCCGGACGGTGTCGGTCGTGCCGGTCGAGAGCGAGCTCGCGATCCGCAACCGCGACTGGGTCGAGGGGAACCTGCGCAAGGTGGACCAGGCGACCGGCGGCAGGGTCGCGTACGTCTACGTGCCGAACACGTCGACCGCCGGGTACACGTACTTCAAGCGCTATTTCTATCCGCAGGCGTACAAGGACGCGGTCATCCTGGACGAGAGGTTCAACGGCGGAGGGTCGCTCGCCGACTACTACATCGACGTCGTGTCGAAGAAGCTGATCGCGTACTGGGCGATGCGCTACGGGCCGGACATGAAGACGCCGTCGGCGTCGATCCAGGGGCCGCGCGTTCTCATCCAGGACGAGAGCGCGGGGTCGGGCGGGGACCTGCTGCCGTGGATGTGGCGCAAGTTCGAGGTCGGCCCGATCGTCGGGACGCGCACGTGGGGCGGGCTCGTGGGGATCCTGGGGTTCCCGGAGCTGATGGACGGCGGCCAGATCACCGCGCCGAACCTGGCGTTCTACGACCCGGAGAAGGGGTGGGCCGTCGAGAACGAGGGAGTGCCGCCGGACATCGAGGTCGAGATGATGCCGGCCGACGTCATCGCGGGGCGCGATCCGCAGCTCGAGCGCGCGATCGCGATCGTGATGGACGGCCTGAAGAAGAACCCGCCGGTGGCCGTGAAGCGGCCGCCGTACCCGGTGAAGGCCGGCGCCGGAATGGCGCAGCAGAAGCCGGTGGAGCCGCAGCCGCCGGGAGGGTCGAGGTAGCGACAACGGACTATGGCTCGGTAAATGGTGAGCAAGAAACCCTCTGTCCTTCGGACCTTC
>DATIBN010000059.1:0-5358 GCA_035457525.1 Thermoanaerobaculia bacterium
CATACGTGGACGGGCTGTTCGCGTTCCTGAACTCCCTTCCGTACCGGGGCTGAGAGCCGACCGCTTCTTCGGTACACTGCCGAGCCGAATGGACTTCGAGCTCACGGAAGATCAATCGCTTCTCCGCTCGGCCGTGCGCGAGTTCGCCGAGGGCACGGTTCGGCCGCGCGCCGGCCGGATCGATCAGACCGGAGAGTTTCCGCGCGACGTCTTCGAGGAGGCCGGGAAACTCGGCCTCGCGGGGGTGTGCGTCCCGGCCGCGTACGGTGGCTCCGGGATGGACACCGTTTCCTACGCGATCGTCATCGAGGAGATCTCGCGCGCCTGCGCGAACACGGGCGTCATCCTCTCGGTGAACAACTCCCTCGTCTGCGATCCCATCGAGAAATACGGCAACGAGGACCAGAAGCAGCGGTTCCTGACGCCGCTCGCCCGGGGCGAGAAGCTCGGCTGTTTCGCCCTGACGGAGCCGGATGCCGGCTCGGACGCCGCCAACCAGAAGACCCGTGCGGTGCGTGAAGGCGACGTTTACCGGATCTCGGGTCAGAAGGTCTTCATCACGTGCGGGGAGAACGCGGACGTGTGCCTCCTCTTCGCGATGACTCAGCCGGAAAAGGGAGCGCGGGGGATCTCCGCGTTCCTCGTGGACGCGAACAGCCCGGGCTTCGATCGTTCCCGCCACCAGGTCAAGCTCGGGGTCAACGCCTCCGGGACCGTCGAGATCTTCCTGACCGACGTCCGCGTTCCCGAGCGGGACCGGCTAGGCAACGAAGGCGACGGCTTCCGGATCGCGATGTCGACCCTGGACGGGGGGCGCATCGGGATCGCCGCGCAGGCGGTCGGAATCGCGACCGAAGCGTTCGAGGCCGCGGTCGCATACGCGAAGCTGCGCCGCGCGTTCGGAAGGCCGATCGCCGACTTCCAGGTCATCCGCTTCTATCTCGCGGACATGGCGACCGACCTCGACGCGGCCCGGCTGCTCACCCGCCGCGCTGCCGCGGCGAAGGACGAGACGAAGGAGCGCGGCGGCCGCTTCGGCCTCGACGCGGCGATCGCCAAGCTCTTCGCGGCCGAGATGGCGCAGCGGGTCACGACGAAGGCGCTGCAGATCCACGGCGGCTACGGCTACACGAAGGAGTATCCGGTGGAACGGAACTTCCGCGACGCGCGGATTACCGAAATCTACGAGGGCACCAGCGAGATCCACCGTCTGATCATCGCCCGGGAGATCTTCAAGGACGCCGGCCTGGCGATCGGATGAGAGTCGGCTGAAAGCCGGGAGACGAGAGCTCTTCAATGCCTCAAACACGAATGTTCCGGGACCGCGTCGTCTCGATGGAACAGACCTTCGAGGGCGGCGAGAAGCACCTGGAGCTCCTGAAGGCCATGTGCCGGGAGGCGATCCCGGGCTTCGATTACGTGGGCCATTCCCTGGACCACGAACGCGACCTCTTCGTGATCGAGCTCGCCGCGCCCGACGGCCGGCGCAAGCGGGTCGCGTGGACGCGGATGGTCCTGTTCGACGCCGAGCGGATCCCCGTGCTCTCGGGAGATCCGGCCGGGACGCTTCGGGCGAGGATCGTCGAGTACCTCAAGTCACGGGCGACCCGCCCGGAAATCGTCGTGACGTTCCGGCACCTCGAAGACGGCTGGGTCGACACTCCCGAGCCGCGCCGGGACCGGCGCCGCCGCCGGCGGGGCCGCGGTGGAGACCGCGGCGCGCCAGCGGCCGCGGAGAAGGGGAGTGGCCGGCCGCGGGGAGGCCCGCCTCCGGGTCCCGGCCGCGAGCGCGGCCCACGTCCGGGCCGACCTCCCGCGGTTTCGCCCCCCAAGACTGGTCCCGTCCCCGCCGCGCAATCGGGCAAGGGCGAAGCTGCCCCCCGACCCGACGGCCAGCGCCGGCGATTCCGCCGCCGCCGCCGCCGGGGTCGGGGTCCGGGAGGCGGGACGCCTCCGCCCGCGGCGCCCGCATGAACTTCGACTTCTCCGAAGACCAGATCCGCGTCCGCGATGCGGTGCGCGAATTCGCCGAACGGGAGATCGCTCCGAAGGTCGCGGAGTGGGAGCGCGACGAGATCTTCCCGCGGGACACGATCGAGAAGCTCGGGGAAATGGGGCTTCTCGGAATGATGGTCCCCGAGGAGTACGGCGGCTCCGGGCTCGACGCCCTCACGTATGTCCTCGCCGTCGAGGAGCTCGCGCGCGTCTGCGCCTCGACCGCAGTCATCATGTCGGTCAACAACTCCGTCTTCTGTTACCCGCTCTGGAAGTTCGGCTCGCCCCGACAGAAGCAGGAGATCCTGTCGGAAGTCGCGGCGGGTCGCTCTCTGGGCGCCTACGCCCTGACCGAGCCGCAGTCGGGCTCCGACGCCGCGAACCAGAAGACCACGGCGAAGAGGAACGGCGACGGATACGTCCTCGAAGGAGCGAAATCCTGGATCACGAACGCCGGCGAGGCGGCCTGGTATCTGGTCATGGCGATGACCGACCCGAGCATGGGGACGCACGGCATCACCGGCTTCCTCGTTTCGGCCGATGACCCCGGCGTGCGCGTCGGGGCGCCCGAAGCGAAGATGGGACTGCGCGCCTCGAAGACCGCGGGGATCTACCTCGAGGGGGTGCGCGTCCCCGAGTGGCGCCGCCTCGGGGAGGAGGGTCAGGGTTTTGCGATCGCGATGACGACTCTCGATCACTCGCGCATCGGGATCGCGGCGCAGGGGATCGGCATCGCCCGCGCGTCGTACGAGGCCTCCGTCGAGTACGCGCAGACCCGCGAGACGTTCGGACGGAAGATCGCGGAGCACGAGGCGATCGCGTTTCAGATCGCGGACATGAAGGTGCAGATCGAGGCGGCGCGCTGGCTCACCTACCGGGCGGCCGTGCGATCGGGCGTGCCCGGGGCGCGCCTCTCCAAGGAGTCGTCGATGGCGAAGGTCTTCGCGACCGAGATGGCGAACGCCGTGGCGGCGCGCGCGGTTCAGATTTTCGGCGGCTACGGCTACTCCCGGGAGTATCCCGTCGAGCGGTACTATCGCGACGCACGCGTGACGACGATTTACGAAGGGACGAGCGAGATCCAGCGGATCGTGATTTCGAAGAACATCCTGGCGGGACGGTGAGCGACCCCGAAGACGATCCCAAGGCGCCGGAGGCGCCGGCCGCAGCGCCGGTGCCGGCCGCGCCGGTCGCCCGGTCGGAGGCGGCCTCGCCGGCGGGTCGTCGGCCGGCCCGACCGAGTCTCTCGATCGAGCGCACCCCGGTCTCGCGGGAGCACGCGGGCTACGACTTCCGGCTCGAGCCCCCCGATCTGGCGAACCTGCGTGAGTTGCCGGGAGCGCGCGGGAAGAGCGACGAGGAGCTGGGTGCGGAGTTCCTCTCCACGCACGGCGACCGCCTCGCGGCCGCGCTCACGGGAGACCTCCCCGCGCCCGCGTCGATCCGCGTGCTCGTGGACCCCTACTCACGGCAGGCGTTCCTGGCCTTCGGGGACCGGGTCAGGGGGATTGTTTCTTTTTAGGCCTTTCCTGTCATTCCGAGGAGCGAAGCGACGAGGAATCCGCTGCCCTGAGGAGCGACGAAGGATCTCTTCCTGGAGTCAAGAGATCCTTCGCTTCGCTCAGGATGACCGCTGCGCGGTCAGATCCCTCGCTTCGCTCGGGATGACAAGATGGGAATCACAGATCCGCGCTGAACACGCGGGTTCCTTCTCGGCTCAGGTGCGCCTTGCCCTGGTGCTCGTCGATCCGGAGGTCGTAGTCCCCCGGCTCTGCTCCCGCCGATGCGAGCGCGTCGGCCCACGCCTCGGCGTGTGATTTGAGGAACTCCTCCGCGACCGCGGGCTCCTCCTTCCCCTCGCAGTCGGGGAGGGCCTTGACGGCCCGCACGGCGGCCGCATCGAGGCGAAACACGTAGCCCTCGCGGGAGACCGAATATCGCCGGCTCTCGGTCGAATCCTTCATCGGGCGGGAATTTTACCGGTCGAGCGCCGCTTTTTCCTGCTCGATGTTCCCAGCGAAACTGATGGGCGGGCTCGCGCTCGCCACGGCGCTCCTCGCGGCTGCTCCCGCGAGCGCGGAGAAGCTGCGCACCCACTTCGACACCGACTCCGCCGGGCGCGCGCCGGGGTTCTTCGATCTCGTCGTCTGGGGCGCGCCCGGCAACGCCGACTGGATCGTCCTGGGCGACGTCAATCCGCCGTCCACGCCGAACAAGCTGATTCAGACCATCGACAACCGTCCCGCCGGCTCGATTGCGATCGCGCTGCGCCGGAAATACGAGTTCCGGGACGGAGAGGTCTCGGTCGGCCTGCGCCGGGGCGGGGGACAGTCCGGGATCGCGTTCCGGGCCTCGGGAGAGAAGGACTTCGTCCTCGTACTCGTCGACGGGGCGAGCGGGGAAGCGCGAGCGACCTCGTGGGCGGGCGGCAAGGCGACGGAGCTCGCTCGCGGGAAGGCCGTCCTCGACCACGAGTGGGGGACGCTCTCGATCAAGGCGTCGGGCCCGTCGATCGGGGCGTTCTGGAACGGGAAACCGCTCCTCACCGCGACCGATCCGCATCCCATGGCCGGTCGGGTCGGGCTCGCGACGGCCGGGCCGGGTCAGGCCTCCTTCGACGAGCTCGTGTTCGACGTCGCGGCTTCCGCGCCGTAGTCCCCGGCCGCCGCTAGCCTCCGGGGGAGACGGAGGTCACGAATCGGAAGCGGCCCCCTTCCACCTTCAGGACGACCGCCGGCTTGATCGGGTTGCGGTCCGCATCCATGGTCACCGTGCCGGACACCGCGACGAAGCCCTTGGTGTCGGCGAGCGCGTCCCGGATGCGCTTCCCCTCGGTGGATCCGGCCCGTCGGATGGCATCGGCGAGGAGCTTCGCGGCGTCGTACGACAGGGCCGCGATCGAGTCCGGCTCGGCCCCGTACTTCTTCCGGTAGGCGTCGACGAACCGCCGGACGGCGGTCGAGGGATCGTCCGCGGAGTAGTGGTTCGAAAAGTACGATCCTTCGACCGAGGAGCCCCCGATCTCCGTGAGCTTGGGCGAGTCCCATCCGTCGCCGCCGAGCAGCACCGCGCGCAGCCCGAGCGCCTTCGCCTGCCGCGCGATGAGTCCCGCGTCGGTGTAATAGCCGGGCACGACGAGGACGTCCGGATCGAGCGGTCGGATCGCCGTCAGCTGGGCGGAAAAGTCGCTGTCGCCTTCGGAGTACTTCTCTTCCGCGACGACGCGCCCGCCGGCCTTCCGGAACGACTCGGAAAAGGCCTGCGCGAGCCCGACGCTGTAGTCGTTGCGGACGTCCACGAGCTGCGCGGCGGTCTCCGCCTTCAGGTCGTTCCGGGCGAACGACGAGAGGACCGCGCCCTGGT
>DATIBN010000060.1:0-10521 GCA_035457525.1 Thermoanaerobaculia bacterium
GAAAGCTCGCGAGGCGCGCCTCGGAAGCGAGCAGATCGTAGTAGCCGGGATCGAGACGGCCGTCGGAAACGCGGAAGCCGATCGAAAACAGCTTGCGCTCCTCGTCGTAGAGGAAGCGGAGGTCCATGCCCGTGACGAGCGCCTCGCCCGCGCGCGCGATGACTCCGAGGCGGTGCAGGAGCGCCAGCGCCGCCTCCCGGTTCCGCTCGACGTCCGTGGCCGCCGCAGCCGTTGGCGAAGCCGGCGGCTCCGTCTCCGTCGCCGGGGGACCGTCGCCTCGTTCCGCGGACGCGAGGGCCGCCTCGCAGAGCTCGGGCAGCATGGTGAGCGTGGGCACGGACTCGAGGTCGGGGAGCCCCGACAGCAACCCTCCGAAGTCGCGTTCGTGGCTCACGATCGAGGCGAGCACGGCCCGGGCCCAGAAGTGGATCTCCCGCGACGGTTCGTCGGCGCTCTCGTGCGCAACGGCTTCCGTAACGTCGGCGAGCACCTCCGCGCGCCCGCGCAGTGCCGAGAGGCGCGCGCCCCACTGCGCGGAGGACTGCGGAACGGCGGCGAGAAGCTCCTCGACCTCGGCGAGCGCGCTCTCCATATCCCGGCGGGTCACGGCGACGCCTCTCGCCGCGGGCGGCGTCGCGGCGAGCGCCTGGCGCACCAGCACGAGGGCGTCCCGGATCCCCTCGAACGCGCGACGATCGAGAGCCGGCTCGGCCATCCGCTCGAGGCAGGCGCGCGCCAGCGTGATCAGGTGTCCCGCGAGGTTGCCGCTGTCGACGGTGGACACGTACCTCGGCTCGAGGGGCTCCAGCCGGCGGGTCTCGTACCAGTTGTACAGGTGTCCGCGGTACTTCTCGAGCTTCGCGATCGAAGAGAACGCCGCTTCGAGGCGCTCGACCATGTCGGTTGTCCCGATCCAGGAGAAATCGCGCGCGGCGACGGTCGAAAGAAGGTAGAGGCCGATGTTGGTCGGCGAAGTCCGGTGCGCGATGGCCGGCTTCGGGTCCTCCTGGAAATTGTCGGGAGGCAGCTGATTGTCCTCGGCCGTCACGAAGGCTTCGAAGAACCGCCAGGTCCGGCGCGCCGTCAGGCGGAGACGCCCGCGCTCGTTCTCCGAAAGTGCGTCGGTCTCGCTCTCGAGAGGCGGCAGGCTCGCGCGCCAGGCGACGAAGGGTGACGCCAGCCACGCCAGGACGAAGGGCAGCGCGTAGAGCAGCTTCACCGGGCCGGAGAACACGGAGACGCCGAGACCGGCCGCGGCCAGGACGAGCGCCCCGGACATTCGGCGGTAGAAGCCGGACAGCTGGAGATCGAGCCCCGTGTGGGCCTGGGCCGCTGTCACCCACTCGAGAAGCCGGCGGCGCGATACGAAGAGCCGGAAGAGCGTTCGAAGGATCGCGTCGCCCATGAGCCAGGACTGGTGGGCGAGAACGACCACCGAGAACGACCCGCGACCCAGCTCGACCACGAAGTCGCGCCCGACCCCCAGGAGGAAACTTCGCTTCGATATGCCGCGGTGTGCCGGGACGAGTCCCGCGAGGACCGAAAAGAGACCGGGCAGTGCGAACGCGGACAGGACGGCGACCGCCCAGACGCCCGGCGGCACTCCGGGCAGCACCCAGGAGGCGGCGAGCGTCAGGAACGCGGCGGGCGCCGAGAGCGAGCGCCGCAGGTTGTCGACGATCTTCCACTTGCCGATCGTGGAGATCGGGTTGCGCACCCGGCGGCCGGAGGCGTCGCGCACGCGCGGGAGGAGCCACGGCAGCAGCTGCCAGTCGCCCCGGGCCCACCGGTGCTGGCGGGCGGCGCCGAGCTCGTAGTGGGCGGGGAAGCTCTCGAAGAGCTCGATGTCCGACGCGAGACCCGTCCGGGCGAAGAGGCCTTCGAAGAGGTCGTGCGACAGCAGGGAGTCGTCGGGGATCCGGCCCTCGAGAGACTTCTCGAACGCGTCGACGTCGTAGATCCCCTTGCCCGTGTAGATCCCCTCGGCGAAGAGATCCTGGTAGACGTCCGACACCGCCGCGGCGTACGGGTCGATCCCGGCGGGGCCCGAGTGGAGGCGCTGGTAGAGGGTTCCGCTGCCCGAGAGCGGCAGCGTGGGCGTGACTCGAGGCTGGACGATCCCGTATCCGTCCACCACGCGGCCGACCGCGGGATCGCGGAGCGGACGGTTCAAGGGGTGGGCCATCGTGCCGACGAGGTTCCGGGCCGCGCCCCGGGGGAGCCGGGTATCGGCGTCGAGGGTGAGGACGTAGCGCACGCGGTGGAGGGAAACGCGGTCGAGCGGCTCGACGGGAAAGAAAGTCGTGGCGCCCGCCCCCCGCAGGAGCAGGTCGAGCTCGTGGAGCTTGCCCCTCTTGCGCTCCCACCCCATCCAGACGCGCTCCTTCCCGTTCCAGACGCGCCGGCGGTGAAGGAAGAGGAACCGCCGCGACCCGTCGGGCAGCTTGCCGTGCCGTCGGTTGAGCTCGTCCACGGCTTCGCGCGCCGCCACGAACAGCGCTTCGTCCTCGGGCACCGACTCCTCCGGCGCGTCGCCCCAGTCCGAGAGGAGCGCGAATCGCAGCTCGTCGTCCAGGTTGGCGAGGTAGTGGACCTCCAGCCGCTCCGCGAGCTCGTTGACTTCCGCTTCGTTCGTCAGGAGAGCGGGAACGACGACGAGCGTGTGGAAGTCGCGGGGAATCCCGCGCCGCAGTTCGAGCTTGGGGAGTCGGCGCGGGCCGACGAGCTCCGTCACGTCGCGGTTGACGATGGCGACCGCGACGTCGGAGGCGGGGAAGAGCGCCAGGAGCGCGATCACGAGGAGCTCCCACGGAGACGCGCCCGCGCGGGCCGAGAACGCGACGGGAAGCGCGAGCAGGACGGCGGTCACCACGAGGATCGTCCCCACGTATCCGGCGGTCGCCGCCGCGAAGTAGGCGCGCTTCACGGAGTGCGTGAGCGGAGCGCGGTAGCCGATCTCCCGCTCGAACGCCCGGCGCCCGCCGGAGATCAGGTAATACCCGGGGTCGGCGCGACGCTCGTCGGAGGCCTTCGCCTCCGGCTCGGCTTGCGCCACTGCCCGCGCCCGCGCGGTCGCCCGCTCCGCGACTTCGATTTCGGAGAGCGGGCTGCGCCTCGAGAGGTCCTCGACCGCGTGGCGGTAGCGGTCGCGCGTCGGAAAGTCCATCTCCGCCACCCGCGTCCCCTCGCGCAACGCGCGCTCGACGAGACTGACCGACTCGAAGAACTCGGTCCAGTCCACCGACGAGATGAGCCGCATGCTCGTGATCACGTTGCGCACGGTCACGTGCGTCGCGACCTCTTCCTGATGTTCGAGGCGGACGATCTCGTCGGGCGTGAGCCCCTGCGCCTCGATGCGGTTCGTCAGCCACGCGAGCGCCGGGGTCTGGTCGGGGTCACGCTCCCGGAGCCGCTGCAGAAGGTGCACGGCGAAAGGAATCGAGAGCGGCCGGCGCTCGAGGCCGCGCAACCGTTCCTCCCACGAGGTCGCGCCGGACGAAACGATGCCGAGCAGCGAATCGGCGAGCGCGTCCGCCTCTTCGCGCGCAATCCGGCGCCGGACGATCCGCTCGGCGAGCCGGCGCAGGTTCTCGACCAGGACGAGGCGCAGGATGATCGCGACCGCCCAGAGCTCGCCCATGGTGAGCGGCGCGGAGCGCTGGTACCCCACGACGAAGCGTTTCAAGCTGTCGCTCTCGAACCGGCTGTCGGTGTGCGCGACGTAGTGGACCGTCAGGGCGTAAACACGGGGGTATCCCGCGAGCGGCCCCGACTCGAGCTTCGGCAGCTCCATGTAGTAGCGCCGCGGGAGATCCTCGCGAATCTCGCGCAGCTGCTCTTCCACGATGTGGAAGTTGTCGACGAGCCACTCGGCGGCGGGCGAGATCGTGCGCTCTTCGCGGATCGCCTCGGCGACCGCCCGGTACGACTCGAGAAGGACGCGCTCGTTGTCCTTCAACCTCGGCAGGAGCGGGCGGCCCCGCTGGAAGCCGCGCGCGAGCCGGTGCTCCTCGCCGAGACGTTCTCCGAACTCCTCCAGGCGCTCGGTCGAGAAGAGTTCGGAACGGATCGGCTCGTCGGGAGCGACCAGGGCGCGGGTCGCCGAGTCGGAAGTTTCTACCGGCATGTTCCTCCGCCGGGCCGCGGCCGCCGCCGGGGAGTCGACCTCTCGTCCGGGCGGCAGCAGCCGCGCCCGGGCCGGCGGCTACTTCTTGGTGGCCTTGCGAACCCCCGCGGCCGCCGCGCCGAGCGCCGCGAGCAGGGCGCCGACGAACTGGACCCGCCGGGTATTGTCCATCGCGTCCCACTCTCGACGGACCCGGGTGATGGTCTTGCGCGACGCCGCGGTGACCACGCCGAGCCCGCGGCGCGCCGCGTTGGCGCCCTCCTCGGAAAGGCCCGAGATGGTCGTCCCGGCGCGCTCCGCCCTCCGCGCGAGGTCGTTCAGCAGGCTTTCGAGGCCGGCCGATTTCGTCGCGCGCCGCCGCGTCGTCCGCTTCGCGGAGGAAGTCCGCCGCGAGGTCGTCTTGCGACCTGCGGCCGGGGATTTCCGCCGGGTCGCCGCCTTGCGCCGCGTGCCGGTCGTTTTTCTGCGGGTGCGGCTCGCCCCCGAGGATCCGCTCGAGGTCGAGGAACCGCCGCCCTGTGTCGTGCCTTCGGATTCCGTCACTTTTT
This sequence comes from Thermoanaerobaculia bacterium, assembly GCA_035457525.1. Taxonomy (GTDB): domain Bacteria; phylum Acidobacteriota; class Thermoanaerobaculia; order UBA5066; family Gp7-AA6; genus Gp7-AA6. The sequence goes on from DATIBN010000060.1 coordinate 4,675, forward strand.
CCTCCTACCGGGGTTGCATAGCAAAAAGGACTCCAACCTCGAACCGGAACTCGACGTTCACCTTTCTCCCGCCGCCACGAAGACGGGCGTGATGTCCACGGGAATGTCGGAGAGCTTCGCGATTGCCGCGTCGATCTCGGCGCTCGAGCGGCCGTACTTCTCGAGCAGGGCCCGGGCGCGTGCGTAGTCTCCGGTCGCTTCGATCATCAGCAGCTCGTTGGCGAGCGAGCGAACCGCCTCCCGGAACTTCCCGAAATCCGTTCCGAAGCGGCCATCGGCGGCGGGCGCGATCGCGCCCTTCTCCCGGAACCAGTTCCACTGGATCGCGGTACCCTGGCCGTGCGCCTCGTCGATCCCGAACCGCATGCCGCGGAACATGAGGCCGTTGTAGGTCGAGAAGACCTGCGCCTCGGTCAGTCCCGACAGCCATTTCCGGTCGAGCGCCAGGAGGAGGCTCCAGAGCCCGGCCACGTCGGCCTTGCATTCCTCGATCGTCGAGTACGTCTCTTTCAACAGCAGCCTCGAGTCGACGGGCTTGCCGTCTCTGCCGGTGATGATCCCGGGGCCGAGCCCGTGCGAGAGCTCGTGGAAGAGCGTATGGTTGAAATAGGCGTCGAAGGAGAGGTTCGGCAGCTCGGCCGAGACCAGCACCCGTTCGGCGATCGGTCGGCCACTCTGCCGGAACTTCGCGTCCATGACGTTCTTCAGCAGGACCTTCTTCGACCCCTTCGCCTCGCGCACCTTTTCGTCGTTGGGCAGGTTGAACGCGGACGTCTGGACCCCGCGCCGCGCTTCGCCCGCCGTGTAGATCTCCTGCACGACCCGGATGGGCGACTCGAACTTGCGTTTCAGGTTCTTGTGCTCGTCGGGGATCGGGAGGTTGCGCTCCATGTCGGGGAGGTGCCGGGCGTAAACGGCGAGCTTCTCGCTCTCCGCGCGGTCGCGGACCGTGACGAACGACTCGAACGACGCCTTGTAGTTGAAGAGCGCGTCTTCGTAGACCTCGTAGGGGCCGATCACGACCTCGACGTCGGAATCGAGGTCCATCCAGGCCAGGTCGGACGCGAAGTAGTCGTCCGAGAAGAACGCGTCCGCGCGCTTCTCGAGGAAGTTTCGCAGGCTCGCGTTGCCCGTCGCCCGGGCGGCCTCGCGCAGCGCACGAGCGGCGGGCTCGAGCGCCTCGCGGTACGCCTTCGAGTACGGGATGGCGACGAGGGACTCCCCCTGCCGGCGGATGACGGTGTAGAGACCCTCGAATGCGGCCTTGTCGGCGGGATGCGCGGCTACCCACCGCTCGAACTCCTCCTTCGTCATGTCGGTCGGATAGAAGCCCGCCCCGGGCGGCTTGCGATCCTTCCCGATGAAGGGCTCGTTTTTCTCGAGTCGATCCCACGGCCCCTTGTGAACGTCGAAGAGGATGAGCGCCCACCGGGCGGCCTGGTCTCCCCCCTGGGCCGCCGCGAACACGCGATCGCGAAGCGTCGGGTTCCCCTCCCAGACCTGGACGAGAAAGATGTCGTTCATGAGGCGGGAGGCCTCGACGAGGCGGGCGACGACCTGGGTTTCTTTCGCGTCCAGAAGAGACCGGTCATAGTCGATCGGCGTCCGGGCGAACCGGCGCAGCCGCGCCGGAACGTCAGGCGCAATGACGAGCCCGGAGGAGCCCGCGGCCGGAGAGGTCGCGGCGCCGCCCGGGGTTCCGGAGGTCACGGCCGCCTTCTCGCGCGAGCACGACACGGTGAGCGCAGTGAGTCCCATCGCGAGAAAAAGAGCGGGAACGGCCCGGTCAGTACGCATTGGCGGGAATCTAGCATTTCCACGTCGGCGTATGGGTAGAGTAGACGCGATGGCGGGAGTGGAGGTCGCGACCGACCGGTTTCTCGATCGCCGGCAGGCGGTGGAGTGGTACCGCGCCAACCGGCGCCGCACCGCGGGGATCTTCGGCCTGCTCGAGCCCTCGGCCTACTTCGACCGCCCCATCGCGCTGCGCAACCCCATCGCCTTCTACGAGGGGCACCTGCCGGCCTTCTCGGTAAACACGCTCGTCAAGAAGGGTCTCGGCGAGGCGGGGATCGATCCGGAGCTCGAGTTCCTTTTCGAACGCGGAATCGATCCCGAGGACGCCTCGTCGGTGCCCGGCGTGGCGCCGCGCGGCTGGCCGTCGCGCGAGGAGATCCAGGCCTACGGGAGATCCGCCGACCGACTCGTGATCGAGGCGCTGGAGACGAAGGACGTGACGCGCGAGGACAACCCCGTGCTCGCGCGCGGGCTGGCGGCGTACACGATCCTCGAGCACGAGGAGATGCACCAGGAAACGCTCCTCTACATGTGGCACCGGCTGCCGTACGCGAAGAAGCGGTCGCCGCGCGGCGCGGCCGTCCCGATCACCGGCGGCGAGCCGCCCGAGCGCCGGCGCGTCCGCGTGCCCGCCGGGCGCGCGACGCTGGGAGCGAAGCGCGAGGACGCGCGTTTCGGATGGGACAACGAGTTCGACGAGCTCACCGTCGACGTCCCCGACTTCGAGATCGACGTCCATGACGTGACGAACCGCGATTTCCTGGAGTTCGTCCGCGCCGGGGGTTATGACCGCGAGGACCTCTGGTCAGAGGAGGGTTGGCGCTGGCGGTCCGAGAACGACGTCCGTCACCCGGCGTTCTGGGAGCGCCGGGGGGAGGAGTGGGTCTGGCGCGGCATGTTCGCCGATTTCCCGCTGCCGCCGGCCTGGCCCGTCTTCGTGAGCCATGCCGAGGCGTCCGCGTACGCGCGCTGGCGGGAATCCCGCCTTCCGACCGAGGCCGAGTTCCACCGCGCGGCCTACGGCACGCCGTCGGGCGCCGAGCGTCCGTTCCCGTGGGGGGACGAGCCGCCGGATCCGTCCCGCGCGAACTTCGATTTCGCACGATGGGAACCCGTGCCCGTGGGCTCGCACCCGGCAGGAGCGAGCGCGTGGGGGATCCACGACCTCCTGGGCAACGGGTGGGAGTGGACGTCGACGGTGTTCGCTCCGTTCCCGGGATTCGAGCCCATGGCGTCGTACCCCGTCTACTCGGCGGATTTCTTCGACGGAAAGCACTGGGTGATGAAGGGCGGATCCTTCGCGACCACGAAGTCGCTGCTGCGCCGGAGCGTCCGCAACTGGTTCCGCGGAAACTACCCCTACGTGTATGCGACCTTCCGTACGGTGAAAGACTGACCGCGCGCTGAGCACGCTCGTCGCCACGCCGCCTCCCGAGCTGATTCGCGACTTCGCCCGCGAAGTGGCGCGCGACCTCGCGCTCACCCCGAAACAGATCCAGTCGAAGTATCTCTACGACGCGCTCGGGTCGTCTCTCTTCGAGTCGATCTGCCGGCTGCCGTGGTATCGAATCACGCGCGCCGAGTCGCGGCTCCTCGCGCGGTTCGCCAGCGAGATGGTCGCGCCGCTCGAAGATCCGGTCACGCTGCTCGAGCTCGGCTCCGGCAGCGGCGAAAAGGTGGCGGTCCTCGCCGAGGCGCTGCGCAACCGGCGGCGGCGCGTGGCGATCCACCTCGTCGACATATCGCCCGCGGCGCTCGAGCTTTCCGAGCGGACCCTCGGCGCCCTCGAGCACGTCTCGGTCGTGGGCCACCGCGCCACGTACGAGGACGGGCTCCGCCGCGCCGCCCGCGAGCGGCCGCAGGACGGGGGGCTCCTCGTCCTCTTTCTCGGCTCCAACATCGGGAACTTCGATCCGCCGGCGTCGCTGGAGTTCCTGAGCGAGATCCGGCGCGCGCTTCGGCCCGGCGACGCGCTCCTGCTCGGCGCGGACCTCGTCAAGCCGGTCGAGGAGCTCCTGCTCGCGTACGACGACCCGCTCGGCGTCACCGCGGCGTTCAACAAGAACCTCCTGGTGCGGATGAATCGCGAGCTCGATGCGCAGTTCGATCTCTCCGCGTTCGTGCACCGGGCCGTGTGGAACCCGGTCCACCGCCGCGTCGAGATGCACCTCGTTTCCGTTCGACCGCAGACCGTCTTGATCGGCCGCTCCGGCGTCGAAGTGAAATTCGAGGACGGGGAGTCGATCTGGACCGAGAGCTCCTACAAGTACGAGCCGCGGGAGGTCGTGGACGTCGTCTGTTCCGCCGGGTTTTCCAGCCACGAGCAGTGGATCGAGCCGGCAGCCCGCTTCGCGCTGACGCTTTTCCTGGCGGTGTGACCGTCCGACGTCAGCGGAACCGGGAGCCGCTCGCGGAGTGGTTCGAACGGAGTGAAGCAGCCGCATCCGATTTGACCTGCCACGCTCGCGGTGTTAGCTTCCGCGGGCCCGTGAGGAGACCCATCCCGCCGAATCGGCTGCTCGTCCGCGCCTTCTTTCTCCTCGCTCTCTTTCCCGGCGTTGCCGTTCCGTCTCTTCCGGCTGCGGAGCGCATCGACTACGACATGGTCACGCGCATCCGCCAGGAGGGGTTCCGCAACTCGAAGGTGATGGAGATCGCGAGCGGCCTGACCGACGGGATCGGAGCGCGCCTGACGGGATCGCCGAACATGAAGAAGGCGAACGAGTGGACGCGGGACAAGCTCACCGAGTTCGGCCTGCAGAACGCGCACCTCGAAAGCTGGGGTCCCTTCGGCCGCGGGTGGAGCTACGAGTCGGTCTCGGTCCGTATGACGTCGCCCGACGTCGTCGAGCTTCTCGCGCTGCCGAAGGCCTGGAGTCCCGGCACGAACGGGCCCATCCGGGGCAAAGCCGTCCTGGCGAAGCTCACGACGCGGGAGGACCTCGAAAAGCAGAAGGGGAAGCTGCGCGGTCTGATCGTGCTGACCGACGACGTGCGCGAGGTGAAGGCGCAGGAGCGGGCGGCGCTCGAACGCTACGACGAGAAGACACTCGAGAAGCTGTGGGAGTACGAAGCTCCGTCCGCGAGACCCGCGTACGGGGGGCCGGAAGAGTGGCGGCGGCGGCGCGAGTTCCGCCGGGCGCTCAACCGCTTCCTCGAGGAGGAGAAGCCGCTCGCGGTGATCGATCCGGGGGCCCTGGACGGGGGGACGTTCCGCGTGCAGCAGGGCGGCTCGTGGCGCCGGGACGACCCGGCGGGCGTGCCGGCCCTCGTCATGGCCGTCGAGCACTACGGGCGCATCGCGCGTCTCCTCGGGCAGAAGAAGGACGTCGAGCTGGAGCTCGACGTGAAGTCGCGCTTCCACGACGACGACCCGATGTCCTACAACACGGTCGCGGAGATCCCGGGCAGCGACCGGGCGGGGGAGATCGTCATGCTGGGCGGCCACATGGACTCCTGGCACGGCGGCACCGGGGCGACCGACAACGCCGCGGGGGTGGCGGTCGCCATGGAGGCGGTCCGGATCCTCCAGGCGCTCGGCGCCAAGCCGCGGCGAACGATCCGGATCGCGCTCTGGAGCGGGGAAGAGCAGGGACTTCTCGGGTCCGAGGGGTACGTGATGCAGCACTTCGCGTCCCGCCCGGCCCCGGACGACCCGAACGAGAGGGAGAACTTTTCGTTGCGCCGTTCGACGGGGCCGCTCACTTTCAAGCCGGAGCACGCGAAGCTCTCCGCCTACTTCAACGTCGACAATGGAACCGGGAAGATCCGCGGGATCTACGCGCAGGAGAACGCGGCCGTCGTGCCGATTTTCGAGGAGTGGCTCACGCCCCTGAAGGACCTCGGCGCGACGACGGTGACGATGCGCAACACCCGGGGGACCGATCACGAGTCCTTCGACGCCGTCGGCCTCCCGGCGTTCCAGTTCATCCAGGACGAGATCGAGTACGAAACCCGGACGCACCACACCAACCAGGACGTGTACGAGCGGCTCCAGCGCGAAGACCTGATGCAGGCATCGGTCGTCCTCGCGACGTTCGTCTGGCAGGC
>DATIBN010000061.1:0-37123 GCA_035457525.1 Thermoanaerobaculia bacterium
TCGCGCCGGAGGCGTTCGACGAGCGCGACGAGCGAGGAAAGCGCCTCCGACACGGGCGAATCATAGCGACGGGCCGGCGGCGGGCGACCGGGTTAAAGAGCTAAAATCGCTCCAAAAGATGAGCGAAGGCGAGGACAAGCCCATCCGGGTAGTGGATCGAAGAATGTTCACGCCGGAAGGAGATCTGCGCCCGGACTTCGAGCCGGAGGAGCCGGCTCCCGAGCCGGCGAAGCCCGCGCAAGCGCCGGCGCGGGCGGAGTCTCGCGCGACGTCGGAAGCGCCGCCGTCGTCCCCCGGGCCCCCGACGCAGGACGACGCCGAGCCCGCTCCCGCGGCCGGCGAGCCCCGCAGCGAGTTCGCCCGCATCGTCAGCTCGCTCGCGACCACCGCGTACTCCGCGCTCGGCCTCCTCGCCGATCCGTCCACGGGCGTCCGACACCGCGACCTCGCGGTCGCGCGCCAGATGATCGACTGGCTCGCGATCCTCGAGCAGAAGACGCGCGGAAACCTCTCTTTCGAAGAGTCCGATCTGCTCTCGCGGGTTCTCTACGAGCTTCGCCTCGCGTACGTGGAGGTCGGCCGCGCTCCAAAGTAGCCGGCGGATACCGGTCTTCGCTCTTCTCCTCTGCGCCGGCGCCGTCACGGCCGAGCCGGTGCCGGAGACGCGCGTTTCGCCTCTCCCTCCACCCGTGACGCGCGCCGTGTACCGTTCGCAGTGGTTCGAGCTGCTCGACGCGTTCCAGGAGAGCGACCCGGCGCATTCCCGCGCGATCCTGAACGACATGATGAAGTCGGCGCGCTCGACCGGCGTTCGCCGGCTCGCGGACTACTCGCGGGCGTCCGTTCAGGCCGCCCGCCGGGCCGAGGCTTCGGGGCGGCAGATCGGAGCCGCTCTGGGTTACGACGCCGCGCTCGTGCTCGACGACTCGAGCTTCGAAGCCGCCGCGTGTCGAGTGCGCTTTCTGGGAAAACGGGGGAGCCTCCGGGAGGCCGCCAGTGCTCTCCCCGGAGCTTTCCGGACCCTCTTCGCCAGCTCCGAGTCCCGCCTGTCGCTCCTCTCCTCGCTCGCCCTCGCGGTGGTCGGCGCCCTCGCCGCGGCCGCCGTCGCGGCGCTCATCGGTCTGTTTTTCCGGTATGCCTCCCGCGCGTGGCACGACCTGCGCGAGACGGCCGGAGGTCTGTTCGGGCATCGAGCGGCCGCGCCCGTCGCGTTCGTGCTGCTGCTCCTTCCGGTCTTCTTCGCGCTGGGACCGCTCTGGCTGCTCCTCTACTGGGCCATCCTCGCCTACGGCTACTCGAGCAAGCGGGAGCGGTTCGTGATCGCGTTCGCTCTCGTCGCCCTCGCCGTCGCGCCGATCGCCATCGACGCCATCGCGCGGGAGAACCTCGTGCGTCGGTCTCCGATCTATCGCGCGGCGGTGGACCTCGAGGAGCGGCGCCAGGACTCGAGCGTGGAAGACGGTCTGGCCTCGCTCGCCGCGGCGTACCCCGAGCAGCCCGACGCATGGTTCCTCCTCGCGCGGTACGCCGAGCGCTCCGGCGACAATCCGCGCGCGGTCACCGCGTACGGGCGGGCGATCCAGACCGATCCGAAGGACCACCGCGCCCTCGTCAACCGGGGCAACGTCCGCTTTCTCGAGGGGCAGTACACCGAGGCCATCAGCGATTACGAGGAGGCCGCGCGGCGCGCGCCCACGTCCGCCGAAGCGTTCTACAACCTCTCGGTCGCGCGATCCGAGATCTACGACTTCAAGGGTCAGGAGGCGGCCCGTGCACGGGCCCTCCAGATCTCCCGGAGCGACGTCGACAACTGGTCCTCGAGTCCGCCGCTCTCCCGGGTCGTGCCCGCGGCGTACCGGGTCGCCTACGCGCGCGATCGAGCGCGGGCGTGGAGCCAGCGGTCCGAAGGTGCATCGCGTCCGGCGCTGGTGGATCTCGCTCTCTCGGCGTGGTGCCTGGCGCCGCTCGGAGCCCTCGTCGCCGCGTGGATCTTCGGGGCCATCCGGACCCGGGTCGGCGTGGCGATGGTGTGCGCCCGCTGCGGGCGCGCCTTCTGCCGGCGCTGCAAGAGATACGGCGGTCCCGCGCAGTTCTGCGCGCGCTGCGTCCGGCTGTATGCGCGCAAGGAACAGGCCGACGAGGCCGCCCGCGAAGAGGATCGGCTGACCAACGAAGGCCGCGCGAGGCGGCGCCGGTTTTTCGTGGAGCTCGCGTCGGCGGTCGCTCCCGGAATACACCGGTTCCTCGCGGGCCGGCCGTGGTCGGGCCTCGCGGTGCTCTTCCTCTTCTTCCTGCTCCTCCTCCTCGGAATCGGCGCACCCTGGCTCTTCGACGTCGCGCCGCTCGCCCCGCCCGAGGTCTCTCTTCCGGCGCGGATCGCAGCGGCCGCGCTCGCGCTCGCGCTCTGGCTCTACGGGATGACCGGCGCCTGGAGGCAGACCCGTGAGCCTTGACGGAAACCTCCGCGTCTTCTCGCTGTCCGAGGTCTTCCAGATGCTCGGAATGCAGCGCAAGAGCGGAGTCCTCACGGTCGAGGGAGGCAAGGACACGATCAGCGTAGCCTTCCTGGCCGGCAAGGTCGTTTCGGTGGATTCGACCTCGAACCCGATCGAGAACCGCCTGGGCTCCCTGCTCGTGAAGGCCGGTCGGCTCTCGGAAGGCGAGCTCGCAGCCGCGCTCGAGCTGCAGAAGAAGAGACAGGAGCGTCTCGGACGACTGCTCCTGAAGGAAGGGATCGTACGGGTCGAGGACCTCCGGGAGGCGTTCCGGATCCAGCTCCACCGGGTTCTCTTCGCGGCGTTCGGCTGGACCGACGGGCGCTTCCGCTTCGCGCCCCAGTCTTCGATCGACCACGACCCGGACGTGTTTCCTCCCGTGCCGACCGAAGCGATCCTGCTCGAAGCGGCGCGCACGTTCGACGAGCTGCCCGCCGCGGAACAGAAGATCCCTTCGTACGAGCTCGTCTTCCGGCGCGCCCCGGGAGCGCAGGCGCTGCGCCTGATCTCCGGAGGCGCGGGCGACGAGGAAGGCGCGCTGTCCGTTTCCAGGCGCGAGGCGGAGACGTGGCGGTGGATCGACGGTCGGCGCACCGTTTCCGAGGTGCGCGAGCGCGCGTTCCTGTCGGACCTCGATGCGCTGAAGGGGATCTCGGACCTTCTCGACCGCGGGTTGATCGAGGAGGGCTACGTCCGCGAGACCCCCGCCGCCACAGCACCCGCGCCCGCGGGGCGCCCGCGCATCTCGTTTGCCGCCATCGCGGTGTGGGTGCCGGTCGCCATCGCCGCGGCCGCAGCGATCTGGTTCGCGCCGCGCAACCCGGCGAATCTCCTCTTCCAGCCGGTCTCCGAGAATCCGCCGGTGCGCGACCTCCTGAAAGCGAACTCGCTCGCGCGGCTGCTGACGGTCGGGCGCGCGGTGCGCGTCTACTACGGGACCACCGGCCGCTATCCGAGGACCCTGGGCCAGCTCGTCGCCGAAGGCGTCGTCAAAGAAGACTCGCTGAAGGACCCCTACGGACGGTTCTACCGCTACATCCTGAGATCCGAGGACGGAAAGTTCGCCCTCTTCGGCCGCAACTTCGCGGGCGAGATCGATCTCGATCTGGCCCACGAGGGGCAGCTGGCGCCGGCCGCGGAGCCTCAGCCGGCCGCGGTTGCCCCGGCGCCCCCGCGGAACCGGCCGCCGGGCGTCGAAGTCGTCAAGTAGCCAGACTGCCGCAAAGTATGAGTCCGAATGGCTTAGAAGTTGCTGCTCCGAACTTGACAGGAGGACGCTAAAGTTTGTAGGATTGGCGCTCCAGTTGAGACCAGAAGGGTAGGAGAAGCAATGAGCAAGATCATCGGAATCGACCTCGGGACGACCAACTCGTGCGTGGCCGTCATGGAGGGCGGCGACGCCATAGTCATCCCCAACGCCGAGGGCAACCGAACGACGCCGTCCGTCGTCGCCTTCACGAAGAGCGGCGAGCGGCTCGTCGGGCAGGTCGCCAAGCGTCAGGCAATCACGAACCCGGCCAACACCGTCTTCTCGATCAAGCGCTTCATGGGGCGCAAGTCCGCGGAGGTGACCGAGGAGATGAAGATGGTCCCCTTCAAGGTCGTCGCCGCGCCCAACGGGGACGTGCGCGTACTCGCCGGTGGCAAGGAATACCCGCCGCCCGAGATCTCCGCGATGATCCTGGGCAAGCTGAAGGAAGCCGCGGAGGCGTACCTCGGACAGAAGGTGACGCGTGCCGTCATCACCGTCCCGGCGTACTTCAACGACTCGCAACGGCAGGCGACCAAGGACGCCGGGCAGATCGCGGGATTGACCGTCGAGCGGCTCGTCAACGAGCCCACGGCGGCGGCGCTCGCGTACGGCCTCGACAAGAAGAAAGACGAGACGATCGCGGTCTACGACTTCGGAGGCGGAACGTTCGACATCTCGATTCTCGAGGTCGGCGAGGGAGTCGTCGAGGTCAAGTCGACCAACGGCGACACGCACCTGGGCGGAGACAACATCGACCAGAAGGTCATCGACTGGATCCTCGCCGAATTCAAGAAGGACCAGGGCATCGACCTCTCGAAGGATCCGATGGCGATGCAGCGTCTGAAGGAGGCGGCCGAGAAGGCGAAGATCGAGCTCTCGAACGTGGTCGAGACCGACGTCAACCTTCCCTTCATCACGGCCGACGCTTCCGGCCCGAAGCACCTGCAGTTGAAACTCACGCGCTCGAAGCTCGAGCAGCTGGTCGAAGACCTCATCAACCGCTCGGTCCCGCCGTGCAAGCAGGCGCTCAAGGACGCAGGCATCGAACCGAAGGACATCGACGAGGTCGTCCTCGTCGGCGGGCAGACCCGCATGCCTCGAATTCAGCAGCTCGTAAAGGAGCTGTTCGGCAAGGAGCCGCACCAGGGGGTCAACCCCGACGAGGTCGTCGCGATCGGCGCGGCGATCCAGGGAGGGGTGCTCGCCGGAGACGTGAAGGACCTGCTGCTTCTCGACGTCACGCCGCTCTCTCTCGGAATCGAGACGCTCGGCGGAGTGACGACGAAGTTGATCGAGCGCAACACCACGATCCCGACCAAGAAGAGCGAGGTCTTCTCGACGGCCGCGGACAACCAGACGTCCGTCGAGATCAAGGTACTCCAGGGGGAGCGCGAGATGGCGCGCGACAACAAGCCTCTCGGCGTGTTCCACCTGGTCGGTCTTCCCCCCGCTCCGCGGGGGATGCCTCAGATCGAGGTCACGTTCGACATCGACGCGAACGGCATCATGAACGTGTCGGCGAAAGACCTCGGGACCGGCAAGGAGCAGAAGATCACGATCACCGCGTCCTCGGGTCTCTCCAAGGACGAGATCGATCGGATGGTGACCGACGCGCAGTCTCACGCGGAGGAGGACCGCAAGCGGCGCGAGGAGATCGAGGCGCGCAACCGTCTCGACAGCCTCGTGTACTCGACCGAGAAGACCTTCAACGAGAATCGCGACAAGCTCGATCCCTCCGAGGCGTCGTCGTTCGAGTCGGCGGTCGCCGACGCGAAAAAGGCGCTCGAGTCGGGGAACGCGCAGACGATGAAAGACGCGGGGGAGCGGCTGCAGCAGGCTTCGCACCGGCTGGCGGAAGCCATCTACAAGGGCGCGGGTGCGGGCGCCGGGGCGGGAGCGGGCGGCCCGCGACCCTCGGAGCCGCAGGGCACGGGCAAAGAGGACGAGGTCATCGACACGGAGTACGTCGATACGGAGAAACAGTAGGCTCGATCGATCGCAGACGACGGACAGGTTTTTATGAGCGGTTTCCGCTGGAGTTCGCTTCAGGACCTCTTCGCGATTCAGGAGAAGATGAATCGCCTCTTCGAAGAGACGATTCACCGCACCGAGTTTCCCGACGAGGGGCTGGACGCCGCGCTGTGGTCCCCGGCGGCCGACGTCTACGAGACGGCCGACGAGGTCATTCTCTCCGTCGAGCTGCCGGGCGTGCGGCTCGAGGACGTCCACCTGGAAGCACTCGAGGGAAAGCTGCGCGTCTCGGGCGTCCGCCGCTCCGATGACGGCGTCGAGGCGCGGCAGTTCGTCCGGATGGAGAGGATCTACGGCAACTTCTCGCGCGATTTCCCGGTTCCGGCGACGATCGACTCCTCCCGGATCAAGGCGACGTTGAGAGCCGGGATCCTTCGCGTCGTCGCGCCGAAAACCGAGCGGGTGCAGCCGATTCCGCTCGAAAGGAAATCCCGATGAGCAAGCGGGGCGGCCGACTGGGCCAGCGCATCGGCGCGATCTCGGAGAAGTACGGCATTCACCCCCAGACGCTGCGCATGTACGAGCGCGAGGGACTGCTCCGGCCGACCCGAACCGAAGGGAATACGCGCGTCTACGACCCCGATACGCTCGAGCGTCTCGAGATCATCCTGACCCTGACCCGCCATCTCGGCGTCAACCTCGCCGGCGTCGAGGTGATCCTCCACATGAAGGAGCGGATGGAGAAGATGCAGGGCGAGGTGCGGCAGGTGCTGACGGTGCTGCGAGAGGAGGCCGACGCGCGCCGCGGGGGCTCGGAGCGCTCGCTGGCTCTCACGCGAGTCGAGCGGGGGACTCTGGTCCGGCGGTGACCGCGAAGCGGTCATCCTGAGCGAAGCGAAGGATCTCTCCCCTAGGAACGGAGAGATTTCTGTAGGAACGGCGAGATTCCTCGTCGCTTCGCTCCTCGGAATGACAGGAGCTTGCGACAGGTTTTCGCTTCGTACCGCCGCCGCGGGTCTAGAATGCCGCGGCTTAACGGAGGAGGGACTGTGAAGAAAGCACTTATTGCTGTCGTCGGCCTCGGCTTCGCCGCCATCAGCCTGGCGCAGCTCTCGAAGCACAAGGACTGGGGGAAGTCCGCGGAGGCGTATTTCCTGACCCCGTCCGAGAAAGACGCCTGGTCGCGCGTCGCCACGGACGCGGACGCGGAGAAGTTCATCTCCGAGTACTGGGCGAAGCGGGACCCGAACCCCGCGACGTCGGCGAACGAGTTCCGCGACGAGATCAACCGGCGGATCGCGGCGGCCGACGAGCAGTTCAAGATGCGCAACAAGCGAGGCTCGGAGACGAGCCGGGGACGGCTCCTCGTCACGCTCGGGCTGCCGACCCGCGTTTCGTCGCAGCGAGCCGGGGCCGAGCCGGGCATTCGTGAGGAGCGCGACACTTTGAGCGTCCAGTCGGGAGCTCCGGATCTGGAGCAGGCGGGTGTCGTCGTCCAGACCTGGACCTACGCAAAGGACAAGTTCGACTCTTCGCTCGGCATCGGCGAGCTGCGCGTGCGCATCAACGTCGATCCCCAGCGCGGGACCGACGAGCTCATGGGTTCGGGCGCGGTCGACAAGGCCGCCGCGAAGATCGCGGAGAGGACGATCGTGAACGCCGGCGGCGTCGCGGCGGTGGCTCCCTCGATTCCTCCGGCCGCGACCGGTCCGGGCGCTGCGCCCGCCGCGCCGGCGGCTCCTCCGGCCGCCGCCCCACCGGCTCCCGCCGCCGCTACGGCAACGTCCCCACGACCCGCGGGCTCCGCGGCGCCCGCCGCGCCGGCGGCGTCCACTGCCGCCGCGACGGCCGCGATCCCCGCTGCCGTTCGCACGACTCTCGACGGCATCGCCAAGGACAAGACGGACGGTTCCTTCTGGGCCGGAGAGTTCCGGGCGATCACGGGCGAGCCCTTCTACGCCCTGCAGTTCTACCTTCCCTCCGAGAAGGCTTCGCAGCCGCTCAAGTTCGGCGGCGTCGTCTGGGACGAGGCGAACCAGCCGGTCGGCACGTACTGGGAGGACGCGGCGTTCACCGACGTCAAGAGCGGGACCCGTACGGACAAGGTGTTCGATCGCTCGATCGCTCTGCCCGCCGGCAGCTACCGCGGGTCGTTCGGCCTTTTCGATGCGGCCGGCGCTCCGGTCGCGTCGTCCGGATCCTCGTTCAAGCTCGCGCCCGCGGCCACGGAGTTCGGCGTCTCGCCTCTCATCCTCGCGAACACGCTCACGCCGCTGACGAAGCGGCCGGAGGCCACCGACCCCTTCGTGTTCGGAATGGAGAAGCCGATCAAGGTGGAGCCGAAGGGAGATCGCCGCTTCGCGAAGGAAGACAGCCTCTGGTACTTCTACACCGTCTCCAATCCGGTGGTGCCTGCCGCCGCGGCCGCGGCGCCGGCGCCCGCAACGACTCCGGGAGCCACGGCGGCGGCTCCGCCGGCCGCGGTCGACCCCAAGCCGCGCCTCATGACGCGAATCAGCGTTCAGCGGGACGGCAAGGACGCCTTCCAGCCGCTGACGAGCCCCGCCGACTTGCAGATCCTGGGTCCCGGTTACTACGCCTCGGGCAGCGAGATCCCGCTGACGAGCTTCGAGCCGGGTTACTACACCTTCGGCATCCAGGTCCGGGACCTGAACGCCTCGCGCGACTCGGTGGCGTTCAAGGGAATCGAGCGCAAGGAGGACTTCATCGTCCTGAACGCGGATGGGACGCTTCCGGCACGCGCCGTGACGAAGAAGACCGAGACGAAAACCAAGACGACGACCACGAAGAAGCCGTAAACCCTCGGGTTTCGGGGTTTCCAGTCGGGTCGAGAAGGCGGGCTTTGGCCCGCCTTCCGCTTTTTCGGGGACGTGTCGCGCACGTCGAGGGACCGATGGAGCGTCCCCGACCGCATGCACTCGTTTCCGGGCACTTCATCACGGAAAACCGCCCCCTCATCCGATCGAGTGGACACCGATCCAAGCCGTTGGATTTCCCGGGAGTTTTCCGGTCCGGTCGGATGATGCAATTTACTCTGTCAACAGCGTTTAGAGGATCTGTAGCCTCGCGGCTCCATGGCACTCTTCTTGCCACTTTCCCGACCGGCAGAAATGCGTCACTGTGCTACCAATTCGTGTTTTCTAATCTGATTTTCTTGAAGAAAAGGAGAGCTATGCGTAGTCGATTTCGATTTACCGTGATTGCCCTGGGTATCCTCGCACTCGCGGTTCCCACCTTCCTAGTTGCAGACGCCACCCAGGTCGGATTAATCAAGGGTCGGGTTCTGGACGAGTCCGGAGCCGGCGTACCCGGAGCGACGGTCGAGATCGTGAGCTCCGACAAGGGCTTCCGGCGCAGCCAGACGACCGACGCCACGGGGAACTTCACCTTTGCGGCGCTTCAGACGGGGCCGTACACCCTGCGAGCCTCGCTTTCGGGTTTCCAGTCGGTCGAGAGGACCGGCAACCTCGTCGAAACCGGCAAGACGACCGAGGTGAACGTGACGCTGCGACTCGCGCAGGCCGCGGAGGCCGTCACCGTCACGGGCGAGGTCCCGCTCGTCGACAAGACCGACATGAGCGCGCGGACGAATGTCCGGACCGAGCTGACCCAGAAGCTCGCGGTCACCCGCAACTACCAGAGCCTGATCGCGGCGGCCCCCGGCGTCACGAACGCGGCCGCCAACCCGAACGTCCACGGTGCATTGAGTAGCAACAATCAGTACCTCTTCGACGGTGTCGACACGACCGACGTCACGACCGGTACCTTCGGGCAGAACTTCAACTTCGAGGCGATCCAAGAGGTCGTGGTCCAGACCGCCGGTATCTCCGCGGAGTACGGCCGCGCGCAGGGCGCGATCGCCAACGTCATCACCAAGTCGGGAACGAACCAGTTCTCCGGCTCCGCCAAAGCGATCGTCACCAATGACGACTGGGGGGCGCAGAACAAGGGCGTGAACCGGCTCAACGGCGTGCCGTTCGCGCGCGTCAAGTTCGACGAAGACGTGTGGCGGTATGCGCTGACCCTGGGTGGCCCGATCTGGAAGGACCACGCCTGGTTCTTCGGCGCCTACGAGTGGGCGGACGTCCCCACTCCGTTCTCTCAGACCGCGAGCTCTCCGGCTCACCGGACGGGCACGGGCGAGGAGTACCAGCAGAGGACCGACGTCAAGCTGTGGGACGGCAAGCTGACCTTCCAGGCGACGCCGTCGCACCTCTTCACCGCGGCCGCCAACAGCGACCCGATCAGCGGCTTCGTCGTTCAGTACTGGGGGACGGGATTCGTCGGGGAGCGGGAGGCTCTCACGGCCCAGGACCAGAACAGCTGCGGCGACAAGGCCGGTGAAGAGTCCATCTGCACGTGGCAGGCGCGCTGGGCCGGCGTCTTCGGCGCGAATCTGTCCATGGAAGCTCTCTACGCGGAGCAGAACGGCGACATCTTCGTCGTCCCGTTCGAAAGGACGACCGCAACGGGCCCGATTGGCGGCGCTACCGCAACCGACTCTCCGATCTTCAACTTCACGGACAACCTCTACTACAACGGCGCGACGTTCGACGGGTTCGTGAAGCGGCCCCGCAAGCAGGCGAACGTGGCGGCAACGCTCTATACGAACCTGTTCGGAAACACGCACACGTTCAAGGGCGGCGTCGATTACCAGGACCTGGAGTCGGTCGCTTTCTTCACGTATCCCTCGAATCGCATCTTCTACGTCACGGACTTCGATCCGGTGTCGCGCAACGCGACACTGACGCCGGGCGACCTCCGCGTCGACTTCGTCGATCCGGCGCAATCCATCTCCGAGGGGAAGATCTGGGGCTTCTATGCTCTCGACAGGTTCGAGGTGGGCAAGCACCTCTTCTTCAACCTCGGCGCCCGCGTGGACGTACAGAGCGCGGACAGTGATATCGGCGATACGGTCATCGATACCACGACCTTCTCGCCGCGCCTGACCGGCGTCTACGACATCTTTGGCAACGGCAAGACTCTCGCGTCCGCCGCCTACGGCCGCTACTACCAGTTCCTCGTGCAGGACATCGCCGACTCGGTCTATGCCGGAGTTCCGCAGCAGACGAATTCCGACGTCTTCGAGTGGGACGGCTCGAGTTGGGTCCTGGTTGATTCGTTCCGCGAGGGCGCGGGCGTCAACCCGATCAACAACGACCTCAAGCCTTCCTACCTGGACGAGATCAACATCGCTCTGCAGCAGCAGCTCGGCAACACGATGGCCGTCGGGATCCGCGGAATCTATCGCCAGTGGAAGGACCTGATCGACGATCGGCGTTTCATCGACGCCGAGGGCAACAAGATCCGGGTGCCGGAGAACATCGGCGACGAGGCGCGCCGCTACTTCAAAGGTATCGAGGTCACGTTCGAGAAGCGGTTTTCGCGCAACTGGCAGGCGTCCATGAACTACACGCTCTCCCGGTCGGAAGGAAACCACTTCAGCAACTACACCTCTCAGCTCTTCGACTATGCCGACGAGACTTGCAACGTGACCGGCGCTCCCGTCGTCGGACGGGTTCCCTGTCCGCAGGCGACCGACGCCAACCGCTACGGCTATGCCGCCTACGACCGAACCCACATCGTCCAGGCGTTCACGGCCTACACGCTGCCGCTCCGGTGGGTCGCCATCACGGCGGCTCCCTCCGTGTTCTGGCAGTCGGGTCTGCCCTATCAGGCTCAGCGGACGTTCACGATCCACAACGAGAACGACATCTACTTCTACGAGAAGCGCGGCTCTCACCGGCTCCCGAACTACTATCAGCTGGACTTCGCCCTGGAAGCGGTCTTCAAGCCGTGGGGACCGATCGAGATCGGCGCGAAGGGTGAGGTGTTCAACGTCACCAACCAGCAGCAGCAGATCAGCAACGCCTCGATCCGTTTGATTCCGGATGCGAACTTCGGTGCGGCGACGGCCCGTGGAGCCTTCCAGACTCCGCGCAACTACCGCTTCACCGCTCTCGTCCGCTTCTAGCTTTCGACATCGGTTGTTCGGGCCCCGGCCATGCCGGGGCCCTTTTCTTTTCCCGGGAGGCTAGAATGCCGCGCGTGAGACCTCCTCGGCCCCTGCGGTTCGTGCTTCTTCTCCTTGCGGCGGCCACTCTCCTCCGTGGGCAGGCTCCCGCGCAGTCCGACGACGAAGACTGGTCGAAGTCTCCGGAGGCCTACTTCCTGACCTCCGAAGAGAAACGGGAGTGGGAGGGTCTCCGTTCCCGCGAGAGCCGCCAGGAGTTCATCGACCGCTACTGGCTGAAGCGCGACCCGTCGCCGCGAACTCCCGCGAACGAGTTCCGCGATCTGGTCATCAACCGGATCCGCACGGCCGACGCGCGCTACCGCATCGAGAAGACGCCGGGCTCCCGGACCGCCCAGGGTTTCGTGTTCATCGTGTTCGGAACGCCGGCCCGCGTGCAGGAGCAGCGCGCCCAGGCGCCGGAGGCGCCCCGGAATCCGACGGCGGGCGCTCCGAACAACCCGGTCGGGCTGATCGAAGGAACCGAGATGGTCTACAACTGGCACTACGAGCGCGACCGGACCCCCCGGGTCCTCGAGGCACTCGGCATCCCGACGTTGTCGATCAACATCGTGGTCGAGCCCCAGCGCCACAAGGACGAGCTCCAGAGACCCGGCCTCGTCAACGAATACCGCGAGCGCCTGGCGCGCAAGACGATCGTGAACCCAGACCTTGTCCCTGCGGCTTCCGCGCCGGTCGCTGCGGCGGTCGCGGCGGCCCCGGTTTCGACGATGCTCCCGCTGTCCCCGGCCGTACGCGCGATTCTCGAGAAGGCGACCCCTCAGAGCGCCCTGGAAGACGGCAAGCGCCCGATCTTCGGCAGCGCGATCCTCTGGGGGGACCGGAGCGCGCCCGAGACGCTCACGTGGGTTTACTTCCCGGGCAAGGAGGGGGGGGCGGAGAAGATGAACTTCCACGCTCTCGTACGGCCGGAGGAGGGGGGACCGGAAGTGCTCGCCGGCACCCAGCCCGTCTCGGCCTCGACCTCGCTGCCGATGGCGAAACCCGGGCGGGTCGCCATGCGCCGACTGGACCTGGCGCCCGGAAACTACTCGGCGGCGCTCGCCGTGACCGACGAGAAGGACCGGCCCCTCGCCTCGACGACCGTTCCGCTCCGCGTACCGGCTCTCGAGAAGGACCTCGCGGTGTCCAGCCTTCTCCTCTCCGCCGGGATCGCACCGATCGACAAAGGGGGAGAGGGCACGTTCGTCTTCGGGACGGTGGAAGTCCTCCCGCGCGCGGACGCCGAGTTCTCGCGCTCCGAATCGCTCTGGTACTTCGTTCAGCTCGCCAACGTGGACGACGCGGAGAAGGTCACCCAGGAGCTCCAGCTCCGGCGGGGCACGCAGATGATCGCGAGCCAGCCTGCATCGCCGGCCAAGCTCCAGGAGCTCGCGCCCGGCCGGTACGCCTTCGGGTACGAGATCCCGCTGACGGGGCTCGCGCCCGGCAGCTACATGCTCTACGTGACGGTCCGCGACGGCTCGGGCCACAGCACTCTTCGCCGGGCGGACTTTCGCGTGGTCGAAGCGCCGACGAAGGTCTCCTCGCGCTGACCTGAGACCCGATCCGATCCGAAGCGTTGGATTTCGGTCCAACGGTTCGGATAACGGCTGCCTTTTCTTCTCGGGCTGAGACATCCCGTCCATGCCGTGAACTTCTTTCGCGGTAGTGTCTTAGGCACAGGCCAGGGCCGCATGCCGTGAAGCAGTGCGCAGTGGCGTCCGAATTGCTGTTCGTCCCGGGAAAAAGGGGAATCATCCCCATCGATCTGAACGCCTTTCCTCGGGGTGGACCCGGCAGGGTGGACTCCGACCGTCGCCGGACGGGGGATCGCTGCTCCACCCACGAGTCCGCTCCCACCGCTTCTTTATCGCCGAAAAGGAGGGTAACTGCATGAGGAACCTCGTCCGTCTCCTGGTGATTGCAGCGTTTATCGCCTCGTTCGCGGGCGTCGCGATCGGGCAGGGAACGACCGCCACGGTCGCGGGGACGGTGACCTCGGAGGGTCAGCCGCTGCCCGGAGTGACCGTCACCGTGACTTCCCCCGCCCTTCAGGGAAGCCGGTCGGCGGTCACGGGATCGAGCGGCAACTACTCGATCGCCGGTCTTCCGCCCGGGGATTACACCGTCACGTTCGAGTTCCCCGGCATGCAGACCAAGACTCAGAAGGCACGGCTGCTGCTCGCCCAGACGACCGGCGTGGATGAAACGCTCGCGGTGTCGGGGGTCCGGGAGGAAGTCCGCGTCAAGGGTGAAGCCGAGGCGGTGCTCGAGACCACCCAGATCGCGACGAACTTCACCTCCGAGCAGATGGCCCGGCTGCCGGTCGCCCGCACGATCGTTTCGACAGTCCTCCTCGCCCCCGGGGTGAGCAACACGGGCGTCAACAACCAGGTCACGATTTCCGGCGCGCCCTCCTACGACAACACGTTCCTCGTCAACGGGGTCGTGGTGAACGAGAACCTGCGTGGCCAACCGCACAACCTCTTCATCGAGGACGCGATCCAGGAGACGACCGTCCTCGCCGGCGGCGTCTCAGCGGAGTACGGCCGTTTCACCGGCGGCGTCGTCTCGACGCTGACGAAGTCGGGTGGAAACACGTTCAGCGGCTCCTTCCGGGACACGTTCACGAATCCGGACTGGACCGACAAGACTCCGTGGCCGGCCGAGGCCGATCACGTGGACAAGACCGACCAGGTCTACGAGGCGACCCTGGGCGGACGGATCCTCAAGGACCACCTCTGGTTCTTCGGAGCCGGCCGGCTCGCCGAGCGTTCGCTGCAACGATTTACGGCCATCACGAACCTCCCGTACACCAACGGCTTCGACGAAACCCGCTGGGAGGCGAAGCTGACGGGACAGATCGCGAGCGGTCACAACCTGGTGGCCTCCTACCTGAACATCAAGAACGACGAGACCAACAACGCGTTCGGAAACATCCTCGACTACGACAGCCTCGTCCCGACCCGCTCGCTGCCGAACACGCTCCTCGCGTTCAACTACAGCGGCGTGATCACGAAGAACCTGATGTTCGAGGCGCAGTACGCCAAGAAGGAGTTCACGTTCGAGAACAGCGGCGGCCTCTTCACCGACCGCATCAACGGAACGCTGCTGGTCGACACCAACGGCCGCCGGTTCCACTCGCCCACGTTCTGCGGCGTCTGCAGCTTCGAGGAGCGGGACAACGACTCCTGGCTCGGCAAGGCGACCTACTACCTCGACACCGCGCGGCTCGGCAGCCACTCGATCGTCGCGGGTGTGGAGAACTTCGCCGAGACGCGGCTCGCCAACAACCACCAGGAGGGGAGCGACTACCGCGTCACGAGCGTCACCTCGATCGTCGCCGGGACGACCGTCTACCCGCGGTTCGGCAGCGCGACGGTCATCCAGTATCAGCCGATCTTCGAGAACTCGACGGGGACGGACTTCCAGACGCTTTCCGCGTTCATCAACGACAAGTGGGACTTCAACCGCCACTTCAGCTTCAACGTCGGCCTGCGCTGGGACAAGAACGACGGCCAGGACGCTTCGGGTAACACGGTCTCCGACGACAGCGCGTTCTCGCCCCGGCTCGGGATCGCCTGGGACATCAAGGGCGACGGGCGCGGGCGGTTGAGCGCCACCTACGCCCGTTACGTCTCGAAGATCGCCGACGGCAACGTGGGCGGCGGCGGCCAGGCGGCAGGGAACCCGTCGAACATCACGTGGAACTACCGCGGGCCCGACATCAACCCCGCCTCCTCGTGCTCCCCGACGAACACCGCGGGCTGTCTCTCCTCGGCCGAGGCGCTCGAGCAGCTCTTCGCGTGGTTCGACTCGGTCGGCGGGATCGACAACCGCTCCTTCCTGAACTCCTCGGCGATTTCCGGGTTCTCGGCGGTCTTCCCGGAGTCGCTCGTCTCCCCATCGGTGGACGAGATCACTCTCGGGTACGGCACGCAGGTCGGGTCGAACGCCTACGTCAAGGTGGACCTGATCGCGCGCGACTGGAACAACTTCTACGACCAGCGCATCGACACCTCGACTCCCCAGGCGGCCGACCCCTTCTTCGGGAACGTCGGGGACGTGGCGTTCATCGAGAACAACGACGACACGATCGAGCGTAAGTACCGCGGCGTCCAGTTCCAGGGGCAGTGGCGGCCCGGCCGCTTCCTGCTCGGTCTGACGTACACCTGGTCGCGGCTGACCGGCAACGACGACAGCGAAGGCGCCGCGACGGCGACGAGCCCGAACACGTCGCTCGATCGGTTCTATCCGGAGTACCTGAACTACGAACAGCGCAAGCCGACCGGGTATCTCGGCCAGGACGTCCGGCATCGGGCTCGACTGTGGTTGAGCTATCAGCTGCCGACGCGCTTCGGCGATTTCGACGCCGCGCTTCTCCAATCGTTCGACAGCGGACTTCCGTATTCCGCGTTCCAGAACATCGACGCCTCCGGCCGCAACACGCCGTTCCCGGGCAGCCCGACCAATCCCGGCTACACGCTCTCGCAGCTGGGAACGACGCACACCTACTACTTCAGCAAGCGCGGCGAGTACCGGACCGACGACCTCTCCTCGACGGACATCTCGCTCGGCTACTCGATCCGGGTCTTCAAGACTCTCGAGCTCTTCCTGCGCGGCAACGTCACGAACGTCTTCAACAACGACGCCGTCATCTTCCCGGACACCACCGTGATCACCCGCCGCAGCGGCGGAGCGGCGTCCAACCTGGTCGCTTTCAACCCGCTGACGGACACCC
Source organism: Thermoanaerobaculia bacterium (assembly GCA_035457525.1). Lineage (GTDB taxonomy): Bacteria > Acidobacteriota > Thermoanaerobaculia > UBA5066 > Gp7-AA6 > Gp7-AA6. The sequence continues at coordinate 16,497 of DATIBN010000061.1, forward strand.
CGATCGAGTGCACCGAGCGCGACCCGGCGAACTCGAGCCGCTGCGCGGTCTCGGGCGCCAACTGGATGAAGGGCCCGCTCTTCGGGCAGGCCAACGGCGTGGGCTCGTACTACACCGGGACACCGCCCAACGCGGCGGGCCAGGTTCCCCGCACGTACAGCTTCACGGCCGGATTCCGGTTCTAATCGGCTTCTCGAGAAGGGGGCGGAGACGCCCCCTTCTTCCGGCCCGCTAACTTTGTGATGGAAAGTACTTGACGGTGGGTCGGAACGGGCGCGAAAATCCCCGCGTGCAGGCGCCGGTGAGGCCCTCGACGATCGATGTCCGAAGCCACGCGGCGGAGAACCTCCGGTTCATCCGGGAGGCGATGGAGTCCGCGGGCGCTTTCACGGCCGTCTCGGGCTATGGCCAGGCGATCGTCGGCGCCACGGCGCTCGCGGCCGCGGTTCTCGCGGCCCGCCAGCCCACCCGTGAGCGCTGGTTGCTCGCCTGGCTCGTCGAAGCGGCGATCGCGGTCGTGATCTCCGCCGTCGCGATGGGGTGGAAGTCGAAGCGCCGGTCGCTCCCGCTCTTTTCGGGCGGCAGCCGCCGGTTCTGGCCGGGGTTCGCGGCTCCGCTCTCGGTGGGAGCGCTCCTGACGGCCGCGCTCTATTCGCGCGGCCTCTTCGACCTCATGCCCGGGGTCTGGCTGCTCCTGTTCGGCGCGGCGGTGGTCGCCGGAGGCGTCGTTTCGGTCCCGCTCGTGCGGGCGATGGGGTGGTCCTTCGTCGCCCTGGGGGTCGCGGCGCTCTTCTCGCCGCCGGCCTTTGCGGATGCGCTCCTGGCGGCGGGCTTCGGAGGGCTTCTCGCCGCCTTCGGCCTCGCGATCGCCCGGAGGCACGGTGGCTAGGGCCCGGGCGCAGGTCTCGAGCTCCCGGATCCCGACCGAGCTCTCGCGGTCACCGGCCCGCCCGGCCTCGGCGGAGCGGCTGGACCGCGTGATCCACGAGCGCCTGCGCCTCGCGATCGTCAGCGCGCTCGCCGTCAACGAGTCGCTGACGTTCGCCGACTTGAAGCGCCTGCTCCAGACGTCCGACGGAAACCTGAGCGTCCACGCGCGAAAACTCGAGAAGGCGGGATACGTCGCGTGCACGAAGGCGTTCGAGGGCCGGATCCCGAAGACGACCTACCGGCTGACGGCCGCGGGCCGCCGGGCGCTCGACCGCTACCTGAATCACATGGAGGCGCTCATCCGCTCGGCCCGGCCGGGCTAGGTTCTCGACCCGGTACTCGTTACTCGATCCGGACGTCGGTCCGGGCAATGCCGGTCCGGCCGCTCACCCGGTCCCGGACGTTGACGACGATGCGATGGTTGCCTTTCCGGGTCTGAAGCGTCGTCCGGTACTGCAGCGCCGCGTTCCCCTCGTTCGCGCCGGCCGGGAGCGTGAACATCGTCTCGTCTCGCGAGGGTTCGCTCATCCGCCCGCTGTCGTCCATCGCAGCGACGGAGATGTCCGCGCTCGCGCGCCGCGAGCCGTTCGCGTCCCCGAAGGTCAGCCCCGAGGCGGGAAAGACCACCGAGATCGCGAACTGGTAGAGGTTCTTCTTCCGGGTCGCGGGCTCCGTCTTGAGCGTCAACGGAATCTCGGTGGACGAGAAGTTCGTCCGGAGGGCGGCCTGGATCCGGTCGCGGGCCCGATCGGCTTCGGTGAGCGCGGCGTACCCCCGGCGCGCCCGGACCGTCACGCCCGGCCGATTGACGGCGACCCGCACGGCCTGGTTTCCGGAGCCGGGCACTTTCGAGAGCGTCACCCCGAGGGAGTAGTAGATCGAAGAGTCCTGGTAGATCCGCGCGACTCCCGTCACGAAATCGTTCGAGTTCAACAGAGCGATCCCGCCGGTTTCCCGCGCGAGCACCGTCATCCCTTCCTGGCTGTCCTGTCGCGCGAGGAACGCGACGCCGGATCGCGCGAGCAGCGGGTTGTCGCTCGCGGAAGTCCCTCCCGACGGGTCGAGCCCGCGCGCGTCCACCGTATAGAAGGTGATCTCCGACGCGTTCGCGCGGCGGGTGATCGCGTCGAGCTCGCCGGAGACGTCCCGGATGGTGAAGGAGGCCACGTTCGGCTGTCCGGTGGCGTAAGCGGCCATGATGTGGCCCGGCCGGAAGTCGAAGCCGCCGGAGACGAAGAGGAACGCCTTCTTGCCGGCGAGCGGCGCGAGGGTCGTGAGCTCCGAGCCGACGTCCTGGAGGAGTTGCCGCACCTCCACACTCTGCTCCTCGGAATATCGCCGCGCGGTCGTCTCCCGGTGGATCGCCTGCTCGCGCGCGTTCCTTCCCATCACCGTGTCGATGGTGATCAGGGTCTGTCTTTCCGAGTCGAGGCGCGGCGTCCGGGTGCCCTCCTCCTCGATCTTCGCCAGCGCCGCGAAGAGAGTCTCCTTGCTCGACGTCCACTCGGCGAGCTCGCGGGAGCGGCGATCGAACAGCACGACGCGGCCCCGGTCGTTCGGCCCCATCCGGGTGACGACGTCGCGCAGAGTCTCGAGGCCCCGCCTCCGGCCGTCCGGCGCGAGGTGGCCGGTTTCCACGTACATCAGGAAGTGACGCGGGACGTACGCCTGGTCCCCCTGCCGGTAGGAGGCGAGGACCTGGTCGGGCGAGGCCGTGGCGAGATCGGGCGCGTGGATCGTCCCCTCGGTGACGCGCGCGAAGTAGTCCACGGCGACGGGCTTGCCCGCGACGAGAACGGTGAAGTCCTCGCGCTTCAGGTCCGGGACGGGCCGGCCGTCCTTGTCCGTGACGACCACGTCGAGGTCCATCACGCGGACCTCGACCTTTTCGGTGAAAACGGCTGGCTTCTCCTGCGCCGGCAGTCCGGCCGCCAGCGGAACGAGCACGAGCCCGACGAGGAAACGTCCGACGCGGCGCCGCATGGGGGAGGAGCCTACTCCAGTCTCACGTCGGCCCGGGCGGTCCCCATCTTCCCGCTCACCCGGTCTCTCAGGTTCACGACGATCCGCTGGTTGCCTTTTCGAGTCTTCAGCTTCGTCGTGTAGACGAGCGACCCGGTCTCGTCCCCCAGCGGAACCGTGAACGCCGCCTCCTGTCGCACGACGTCGCTCACGCGGCCGCTGTCGTCCATGGCGCCGATCGAGACGTCGGCCGTCGCGCGCTTCACCTTTCCCTCCGGGACGAACGTCAGGGCCGACGCGGGGAGCGTGACGGAGATGGGCAGCAGGAAGTGGCCGCCGTCTCGGCTCGCCGGCTCGGTCCGGAGGGTCAGGGGGATTTCGGAGTACCCGAGGTTCGTCTTCAGCGCCGCCAGCACGGCGTCGCGCTCCCGCTCGTCCGCCGTCCGCACGGCGTATCCCTTCCGGGCGCGCACCGTGACCCCCTTGCGGCGAACCTCGACGCGCACGCTCTGGTACCCCGATGCGATCTTCGAGAGCGTCACGCCGAGCGAGTAGTAGACCGCGCCGTCCTGGTAGACCCGTTCGAGCCCGGGACGAAGGTCGTTCGCGTTCAGGAGGACGAGGCCGCCGGTCTCCCGGGCGAGCGCGACCATTCCGTCCTGGCTGGCGGCGAGAGCCGTGAGCCCGAGGCGCGTTTCGAGGAGCTCGTCGTTTCCCGCCGTGGGGCCCTCGACCGCGAGGCCGCGCGAGTCCAGGCTGTAGAACGTGATCTCGAGCGCGTTCGCCGACCTCACCACTTCCTCGAGCTCCTTCGAGAGGTCGGGAACGCTCCTCGGGGTGAGGAAGCCCGGCCGTCGCGCACGCGGGTCGCGCGGCTGGTTCAGACCGGCCGGGCGCGACGCCGCGTAGGCTGCCATGGCCTGACCAGGCCGAAGTTCGAAGCCGCCCGAGAGGAAGACGAAAGCCTTCTTGCCGACGAGCGGCGCGAACGTCGGGAGCTCGGCTCGGAGATCCGAGAGCATGTCCCGGATCTCGGCGCGCTGCTGCTCGGCGAACCGGCCGGCGGCCGACTCGCGGAACTCCTGCGCCTGGCTCGGAACGATCGCGGCGGGATAGTCGATCTCGTGCAGCGTCTGCTGCTCTGCCATGAGGCGCGACATCCCGGTTCCGAGCTTCTCGGCCTTGTCGATCGCCGAAAGGAGCTCCTCCTTGTTCGACGTCCACTCGGTGACCGGCTTCGGCCGGCGGTCGAAGACCACGATCCGGGCGGAGTCGGTCGGGCCCATGCGGGCGACCAGATCGCGCAGCGCCTCCGAGCCGCGGCGCCGCCCGTTCGGGTCGAGGTGCCCCACGTCCACGTAGATCAGGAAGTGCCGCGGGACGTACGCCTCGTCGGCAGGCTGGTCGGTAGTCACGACCTGGTCCGGCGACGCTGTCGCGAGGTCGGGGGAGCGGATCACTCCCTCTTCGATACGCGCGAAGTAGTCGATCGGGACGACCTTCCCTCCGACGCGGACGGTGAAGTCCTCGCGCTTCAAGTCCGGAACGGAGCGCCCCGAACCGTCCGTGACCACGACGTCGAGATCCATGACGCGGACCTCGACCTCTTCGTGGAAGCCGGGCTGGGTCTGCTGAGCGAGGGCGACGGAAGACAGGAAGAGCAGAGCGAGCCAGCGACTGCCCATCGGGAGAGAGATTCTATTCGATCCGGACGTCGGCTTTCGGCCGTACCGCGCCGGGAATCACCGTGTCGTCGTCTATGCACGAGACAAAGCGACCGGGCGAACGGGTTTGGCGCGCCTCGAAATCCGGGTGGAGGAGACCGCGGTACGAAGATAGCGGCCAAGCGGCTCAACTTTGGCCCTACTCGATCCGGACGTCCGCCTTCGCCGTCCCCATCTTTCCACTTGCGCGGTCGCGCAGGTTCACGACGATCCTCTGATTGCCCTTACGGGTCTGCAGGGTCGCGGTGTAGACCAGCGGCTCCGCGTCGTTCTTCCCCTCCGGCAGCGTGAACGTCGCCTCCTGGCGAGAGACGTCGCTCATCCGCCCCGCGTCGTCCATCACTCCGATCGCGACGTCGGCGGTCGCGCGGCGCTCCGCTCCCTCGGGGACGAAAGTCAGCGCCGTCGCCGGAAGGGTCACCGAGATCGGCACGGTGAACTTGCCGCCCTGCTTCGTGGCGGGCGCGGTCCGGAGCGTCATCGGGATGGCGCCGTACGAGAGGTTCGTCTTCAGCGTCGCCTGGACGCGATCGCGCGCCCGGTCTTCCTCCGTGCGCGCCGCATAGCCGCGACGGGCGCGGACGACGGCGCCGGGCCGGTTCACCTCGACGCGCACGTCCTGGTACGAGGCGGCCGGAAGCTTCGAGAGCGTGATCCCGAGCGAGTAGTACATCGAGGTGTCCTGGTAGATGCGCGAGAGCCCCTGGCGGAGGTCGTTCGAGTTCAGGAGCGCGAGCCCTCCCGTCTCCCGGGCGAGGTGCATCATCCCCTCCTGGCTGTCCTGCCGCGCGAGAAACGAGACTCCCGGCCGCGACATCAGCGGATCGTCGTTGGACGCGGAGATCCCCTCACCGGTGAGCCCGCGGGCGTCGATCGTGTAGAACGTGATCTCCGACGCGTTGGCGCGGCGGGCGAGCTCGTCGAGCTCCGGCCCCATGTTCCTCACGTCGAGCGCGAGGAGGCTGGCCGGTCCGAGCGCGTACGTCGCCATGGCGTAACCCGGCTGGAACTCGAAACCGCCGGACACGAACAGGAAGGCCTTCTTGCCGGCGAGCGGAGAGAGCGTGGCGAGCTCGGAGCCCACGTCGGAGAGCATCTGCCGGACTTCGGCGCGCTCCTGCTCGGCGTACTGCCGGGCCGTGAACTCGCGGCTCGATCGCCGGCGGGTGGAGTCGATCTCCCGCAGCGTCTGCCGCTCGGTGAGAAGGCGCGACATTCCGACGCCGGCCTTCTCGATTTTCGTGAGCGCGCCGAAGAGCTGTTCCTTGCTGTTCGTCCACTCCGTGAGCTCCTTCGAGCGGCGGTCGAACATCAGCACGCGGCCCATGTCGTTCGGCCCCATGCGCGTGACGAGGTCGCGCAGCGCCTCGAGGCCGCGCTTGCGCGCATCGGGCGCGAGGTGGCCCAGGTCCACGTACATGAGGAAGTGCCGGGGCACGTACGCCTCGGTTCCGCGCCGGTACTCCGCGAGCACCTGGTCGGGCGACGCGGTCGCGAGGTCGGGGGCGTGGATCGTGCCTTCATCCACGCGGGCGAAATAGTCGAGCGGGACGGGCCGGCCGCCGAGGCGCACGGTGAAGTCGTCGCGCGTCAGGTCCGTGACCGGCCGGCCGGACTTGTCCGTGACCACGACGTCGAGGTCCATGACGCGAACCTCGACCTCCTCGGTGAACGTCGGCGGGCGCTCCTGCGCGCTCGCGACGAACGGGATCAGTGAAAGAAGCAGCGCTGTCGGGATGGCGGTGGGTCTCATCTTCATAAACGTCCTCGGCTCTTGGAAACGCAGAGCGGGCCGGCCCGATTCCTCGCGCCGGATGAATGAAAAGTTAACGCCGGGGGGCGGTTCCGGTGGGCGGGAGCGAGAGGAACTCGAAGAGCCGGTTGGCCTCGGCGGCAGCTGCGCGGGCCTCCCGCGGGGAGACTTCGGCGGCCGCCAGGGGTCCGAGCGCGCAGTCCGGCAGAGCTGCCCGAGCCGCCCGGACGAGAGCCGCGGCCGGACTGGGATCGGCGCCTTCGTCGGTCATAACCGCCTCGAGGTCGAGCGGCAGGCTCCAGCTCTCCGCGCGAAGGCGGCCGACGAGAGGCCGGTGAACCTCGATGAGCGCCGCGCGGAACCGGCCGGGGGTCAGCCTCATCTCCTCGACGACGGCGAGCAGGTCGGCGTACGGGACCGTGTGGAGAAGTCCGAGCGTGTAGGCGCGCTCGGAGGGTATGCCGAACTCGTCCGCGCGACGGGCGGCGGCGACGGCCGCCGCGATGCTCGCGCGCCGCACCGCCGTTCCCGCCCGATCCTCCTGCGCGACGCGGGGGAACTCGGAGCTCGCGAGCCGCCGGACGAGGGTCTCGGCGGGGCCCGGTCCCAGCCGCTCGAGCGCTTCGGCGACCGTCGCGAGCGAGCGGCGCCGATTGACGACGAGGCTGTTTGCCAGTATGAGCAGGTCGAGCGTCAGAAACGGGTCGAGCGCGGCGACCGGCCCGATCGCACCGACCTCGAACGGCTTGTGCTTCAACAGCTCCCGCAACAGCGCGACGGAATCCTCGTGGATCGGCCGCAGAGCCTCGATGCGCCCGAGCCGGGCTCGGAGCCGGTCGGCGAAGTCCGCGAGCTCTGCGGAGTGCCGCCGGCCGTCCCGCGGCTCGAGGGCGTCGCCGGCGCGCTCGACCACGTCCCAGAATCGGCGGTCGAGCTCGTCGCGCTCGAACAGCGCCTCCCGAAACCCGCTCGGCGTGGACGCCCGACGGCGGCGCCGGGCGTCGTCCATTCTCTTGACCGCCTGGAAGGCGAGCGCCTGCGGACGCAGGCGCAGCCGGATGCGGAGAATCTTTTCAACCTGGAACGTCGGGTCGTAGCGGAAGACGGCATCGTGCCATTCGAAGACGTCGAAGAGCAGGCGGCGGGCGAGGACCTCGGCGCGACGCGAAAGGCCGTTCAGCGTGTCGTGTTTTCCGTCGAGGATCAGTCGGGTGAGGTTCTTACCCGAGGTGAAGTTGTGCGCGAGAAGGGAGTGCAGCGTCGCCTGCGGCAGCGCTCGAGTCCGATAGAGAAAGACGCCGAACCGGTCGCCCGGACGAGAGCCGGAGACGAATGCGATCTCCCCGTCCTTCCAGTCGACCAGCCGGCGATCGCGTCCGCGCACGAGGATCAGGCGGCCGGACCGGCGGTTCAACTCCATCCACTGGAGCAGATCGGCGAACCCGATCGTCGAGAGCTGTCCCTGGAAGGGAAGGATCACGCCCGGGATTGTAGAGCGTGGCGCGACGGATCTTCCGCCCGGATGGGCTGTGCCACAATCGCGGCGTGAAGGAGAAACGGGCGCGCCCTCCTTCGGCAATGGGCCGTCCGGAGGTCGCCCGCGAGCCGCCGCCCCCGGCGGAGACGAGCTCCGGCATTCCCATCGAGCCCTTTTACGGAGAGCCCGCCCCGGGCGAGTTCCCCTTCACGCGCGGCATCAACCCGGAGATGTACCGCTCCCGGCTCTGGACGATGCGCCAGTACGCGGGATTCGGTTCCGCCCGGGAGTCGAACCAGCGCTACCGGTACCTGCTCGAGCAGGGTCAGACGGGCCTCTCGATCGCGTTCGACCTGCCGACCCAGATGGGGTACGACTCCGACGATCCGCTCGCTCGCGGCGAGGTCGGCAAGGCCGGCGTCGCGATCGCGACCATCGACGACATGCGTCTCCTGACCGAAGGCCTTCCGCTCCAGGACGTCTCCATCTCGATGACGATCAACTCGACGGCCGCGATCCTCCTCGCGCTCTACCTTTCGGTCGCCCGCGAGAGAGGCGTGCCGTGGAAGGACCTCGCGGGGACCGTCCAGAACGACCTCCTGAAGGAGTACGCGGCCCGCGGAACGTACATTTTCCCACCGCGTCCGTCGCTCAAGATCGCGACGGACATCTTCGAGTTCTGCGGACGCGAGGTGCCGAGATGGAACACGATCTCGATCTCCGGGTACCACATCCGGGAGGCGGGCTCGACGGCCGTGCAGGAGGTCGCGTTCACGCTCGCGAACGGGATCGCCTACGTCGAGGCGGCCATCGCCAGAGGGCTCGCGGTCGACTCCTTCGCGCCCCGGATCTCCTTCTTTTTCAACGCACACTCGAACTTTTTCGAGGAGGTCGCCAAGTTCCGCGCGGCCCGAAGTCTCTGGGCGGAAATCATGCGCGACCGGTTCGGGGCTCGGGACTCCCGTTCGTGGCGGATGCGGTTTCACACGCAGACGGCGGGCTCGACGCTCACCGCCCAGCAGCCCGACGTCAACGTCGTTCGCGTCGCCCTCCAGGCTCTCTCCGCCGTGCTCGGCGGCACGCAGTCGCTGCATACCAACGCCGCGGACGAGGCGCTCGCGCTCCCGACCGAGCGCGCGGCCCGGCTCGCCCTCCGCACGCAGCAGGTCATCGGTTTCGAGACCGGGGTCGCCGACGTCGCTGACCCTCTCGGCGGCTCGGCCCTGGTCGAAACGTTGACGGAGGAGATCCGGGACCGCGCGCGCCGGCTGATCGAGAAGATCGAGTCGATCGGAGGCGCCGTCGCGGCGATCGAGCGCGGCTGGATCCAGCGCGAGATCGAGGAGGCCGCGTACCAGGCGCAGAAGGAGGTCGAAGAGCTCCGGCGCGTCGTGGTCGGAGTCAACGCCTTCCGCGAGGAGGGGGGCGAAGGCCCCCCCGTCCTGACGGTCGAGCCCGGGATCGAGCGGGAACAGGTCGAACGGCTGCGCTCGTTCCGCGTCGCCCGCGATCTCGCGAGGTCGAAGTCCGCGCTGGCCGACCTGGAACGCGACGCGCGGGAGGACCACAACCTGATGCCGCCGCTCGTCGCCGCGGTCGGCGCGGGCGCGACGCTCGGAGAGATCGTCTCGACGCTGAAGGGTGTGTACGGCGAGCACCGTCCCGCCTAGCGCCCGAAGTCCGAACACCCGGCCTCTAAGTCCAAGCGCCAAAAGCGCTTGTCGATGTGGAAAAAAAATGAACGCTCTTCCGGGTCCCGTCGTACGACTCGCGCAATCCGGTGGTGATGCGCTAACTGGTTGATGGGAAAGCGTGTTGCGGCGTCGCACAGGACTCGGTGCAAACCGGAGACGAGCCGCGTCGAGTCGCGCTTTTTGGCTTCTTTCCACAGGGATTTCGACAGCTTTTTCCGCCGCCGCTTCGGAAAACTGATTTGTCGCCGGTCTGACGGGCGTTTTCCGGGGGTCAGCCTCTGGCGGGAGGCTCGTAGCAACGCCGGCAGCGCGCCTCGTATACGCCCGTCGCACCGACGACGACGAGCTCGTCGCTCTCGACTAAGCGCTGGGTGTTGTTGGCGGGAGATCCGCACCGCACGCAGATCGCCAGCGTTTTCGTGACGTCCTCCGCCACGGCCATGAGAGCCGGGATCGGCCCGAACGGCATGCCCCGGTAGTCCTTGTCCAGCCCGGCGATGATGACGCGTTTCCCCTGGTCGGCGAGGCGCTCCGCCACGTTGACGAGGCCATCGTCGAAGAACTGGGCCTCGTCCACGCCGATAACCTCGGTCCGGTGGTCCACCTTTTCCAGCAGCTCCGCGCTCGACCCGACCGAAATCGACGGCATCCGCATCTCGCTGTGGGAGACGATTTCCGCCTGGGAGTAGCGGGAGTCGATGACCGGCTTGAAGATCTGGACGCGCTGCTTGGCGATGATGGTGCGACGCAGCCGCCGGATGAGCTCCTCGCTCTTGCCGGAGAACATGCTCCCGCAGATGACTTCGATCCAGCCGAGCTGCGTCTTGACCAGGGCCATGAGCGGGCGATCTTATGACGTCGCGAAGGTTTCGCGGAGGCGGGCCTTCAGAGCGTCCATCGTCTCGAAGACCTCCGTCGCTGCGGCGAGGACCCAGCCGGACGCCTCGGCCGCGGGCATTCCGAGCAGCAGGTACACCGGCTTGCCCAGCCGGTGGGCGAGGGTGATCTCGGCGGCCGTGCCGCCCCCCCGTCCGGCCGCGCGGTCCCAGAGCGCGATCACGTAGTCGGCCTCGCGTTCGACCAGATCGAGGTCCCACGCGATGATCTTGCGGACGGTCGCGCGGAAGCGCGCGGGGTCCTCCCGCTTCCAGCCGCGGAAACCGGCGAGCTCCTCCGCGGTCAGGCTCTTCTTCTCGTCTTCCGCCGGGTCGTAGACCTCGTGCCGGAGCTCGTCGCGCAGGATCCGGGCCAGCTCGCTCCGCCACCCGCGGCCGCCGTCGGCGGAGTGCTCGATCGCGCCCGAGAGATAGGCCTTCACGCGCGTGAGACGGGAGACGGGAGACGGGAGACGGAGGCAATCCGGCGGATCTCGAGCGGCACCCCGATCTTCGGACAGAGGGGGTTCACCGGGCAGATCTCGCAGCGGGGACGTCGGGCGACGCAGATCTGCCGGCCGTGGAAGATCAGCTCGTGGGCGGCCATCGTGCGCCGTCCCTTCGGGACGAGCTCGCTGACGTCCCGCTCGATCCGCACGGGGTCGGTCTCTCTCGTGAAGCCGAGGCGGCGGGACACCCGGGCCACGTGCGTGTCGACGACGAACCCCTCGTCTTTGCCGAAGGCGTTTCCCAGGATGACGTTCGCCGTCTTGCGGCCGACTCCGGGCAGCCGGACGAGCTCCTCCATCGTGTCGGGCACCCGGCCGCCGTACTCGGCGGCGATCGTCGCGCCGGCGCGCCGGAGGCCCTTCGCCTTCGAGTTGAAGAACCCGGTCTGGCGGATGTCTTTCTCGAGCTCCCCGGCCGGTGCCCGCGCGTAGTCCGCAGCGGTCCGGTACTTGCGAAAGAGCGCGGGGGTCACCAGGTTCACTCGCACGTCCGTGCACTGGGCCGAGAGAATCGTCGCCACGAGCAGCTCCAGGGGACTCGAGTAATCGAGCGAACAGCGGGCGTCGGGGTAGGCCCGGGCGAGACGGCGGAGCACGGCGCGCGCTCGGCGCCGCTTTTCCGGCAGTTTCTCTCGGCGGGCCCCGTGTTTCGATTCGACTCGAGCCAAGGCGGGGATTCTACTTTTTCATCCCGGTTCCACCGCGGCGGGAGCGCGTGGTCAGGCTGCATCAGATCCGCAATCGGCTTTCTTCGTAGGATTGCGGGAGTTCGAGACGCTTAACGTCTCCTCAATCTTCGAGAACGAAGGCCAGAACGTTGTCGAATCCGCACGGCGCCGCATTCGGCGCCGTTTCGCATCCACACGGCCGTTCCCATGCAGCGGCGGCAGGAAAGAGAGGAGACCCATGCGCATGCGCAAGACCCTGTTTCTGGTTCTCGTTTTCGTATCGTGTCTCGCTGCGGCCGCGGGAGCGCAGACCTATGTCGGCGTCCTGAACGGAACCAACGAGGCCCCGGGCCCGGGAGACTCGGACGGCTTCGGCCTGGCGGGATTCCGAATCGAGGGGACGTCGGTCATATTCAACATGATGGTGAAGAACATCGCAGCCCCGACCGCTTCCCACATCCACCGGGGAGCCGCCGGCGCGCCGGGACCGGTCGTCATCCCGCTGGCGTCGGCCTTTCCGAACAACGCCGCGTCGGGGACGGCGAGCGCGAGCGCCGCATTGATCGACGAGATCCGGGACAACCCGGAGGGGTTCTACGTCAACATTCACAACGCCGAGTTCCCCAACGGCGCGATCCGCGCGCAGCTCTCCGACGGCGCGTTCGCGGTTGCGACGGGCGCCGCCGAGGTTCCGGGTCCCGGCGATACAGACGGCTCGGGCATGGCGGTCTTCGCCGGTGCGGGCGCAGGCCTGAACTACTCCGCGATGGTCCAAAACATCGACGCGCCGACCGCGTCGCACATCCACCGGGGCGCCCCGACGGTCGCCGGCCCCCCCGTGATCACGCTCGCGAATTCCTACCCGGACAACACGGCGACGGGAACGGTAGCCGTCGCCGATGCGCTCATTCAGGAGATCGTCGAGAACCCGACCAACTTCTACTTCAACGTCCACAACGCGGCCTTTCCGAACGGCGCTGTCCGTGGCCAGCTGTCCGTCGCGCCGTACAGCCAGGTCCACTACTTTCCGGTCGTCGGGCGCGTCGATGGCCTGAACAACACGCATTTCGTGGCCGACGTCCGCGTGGTGAACCGGTCGAGCGAGACGGAGAACGTGACGCTCGAGTACTTCCCGAGCTCGACGGCCGGGTTGTCGGCTCCGTCCGTGGCGCGGGGAGTCGTGGTCGCTCCGGGCGCGGAGCTCGTGATCGACGACGTCGTGGCATCGCGGTTCTCGACGACGGGCTCGGGGGCTCTCAAGATCGGAACCGCCAGCGAGCAGACACCCGGCGTCCGCTTCTTCAACGACCTCCGACCCGTGGACGGAGGCACGACCGGGTTCTTCATCGCCCCGAAGGGCATTTCGCGGGCCGCGACGAGCGGCGTGCTTCCGTTCCTGTCGCAGGCGACCGACGCTCAGATCCAGACGGGGAACGGCTTCCGCTCGAACATCGGGTGGTTCAATCCGAACCCGTTCGCCGCCGGCGCGACGTTCCGGGCGCACCGGGCGAGCGATGGAGCCGTCCTCGGATCCGTGGACGTCGGCATCGCCGGACTCTCGCAGTTGCAGCAGGCCGTCTTTTCCCTCATCTCGAGTGTCCCCGCCGCCGACCGCGCGCAGGCCGACTTCTACGTCACGTGGACTTCGACGATCCCGATCTTCGTTTACGGCGCCGTCGTCGACAACAAGACCGCAGACGTCGTGTACGTGGACTAGCTTCGGTTTTCCGGAGGCCATCCGGCCCCAGGCAAGAACAGGGGTCAGGCTAAGACAGGGGGGTCAGGCGAAAGCCTGACCCCCACTTTTTGGGGGGGCCTTTCTTCATGCGGGCTTCACACGCCCCCCGCACGCCCGTAATGCGAACGGGAGCAGAATAGGGCCGTGAAAGAGCATTTCTCGGAACAGCTCGAGGACCTGCGCCGGAACCTGATCCTCATGGGAGGCGAGGTCGAGCGCCAGATCCAGCGCGCGATCGAAGCGCTCACCGAGGTCGATGCCGAAAAAGCGAGAGCGGTCATCCGGGACGACGAGGCGATCGACCGGATGGAGGGCGTCATCGAGGAGCAGGCGGTGTCGCTCCTCGCCTTGCAGCAACCCGTGGCGGTGGACCTGCGTTTTCTCGTTGGGGCGCTCAAGATCAACAACGACCTGGAGCGAATCGGGGACCACGCCGTGAACATCGCCGAGGGGGCCGAGCGACTCGCCGAGACCCGGTCGATGAAACCTTTCGTCGATCTCCAGTACATGTCGGAAGTCGCCATGTCCATGCTGAAGGATTCCCTCGACGCCTTCGTGAATCGCGACGCCGCCCTCGCCCGCCAGGTGATCAGGAGAGACGACATCCTCGACGAGAAGAACGTTTCGATCATCCGCGAGCTCCTGACCTACATGGCGGAGCAACACAACCTGATCACCTACTGCCTGGAGCTGATCTCCATTTCGAAGAATCTGGAGCGTGTCGGCGACCTGGCGACCAACATCTGCGAGGACACGATCTTCATCGCCGAAGCGCGGTGGGTGAAGCACCACCTGACCGAGATCCGGTAAGGCTCCGTCTCACCGCCCGCCTCCGAGACCGCGCCTTCACACCGAATTTACGAGGAGTTGTTTCCTCGTTGACCTTCGGCTCGTAAAACACCTCCGACCGAGACACACGAACGAACGAGGAGGATGAATGAGGACTCAGAGTCGGGGACGAGCGGTGGCGCTGGCTCTTGCCGTTGTGGCGATGGTCGCGGCGAGCGCGCCCCGGGCTTCGGCGCAGACGGCCGACGAGTATTACCAGGAGCTGCGGGTCGAAGACCGCATCTACGTCTTCTCGACCGAGAACCGGTACACGACCTTCCAGCAGTCGAAGGACATGGGGGTCTCGATCACGCGGCTCGGGTACGGCCCCGCCGGCGAGACCGTCGTTTTCGAGGACGCGAAGGCGATCGAGGAGTTCAACCGGAAGTACGGCAAGACCGAGGCGCCTCCCGAGGAGGCCCGGACCCCCGAGATCAAGCTGCCGTTCAACGTCCAGTATCGAATGCCGGGATTGCGCTTCTCCTTTCCCAAGGCGGAGATCAACCTGAGCAACCGTCTCCAGGTCCGCTACACGCACGAGACTTTCGACGACATCCGTAATCCGCCGGATCCTCTGCCGACGAGCCTCGAGGACCGGGGGTCCTTTCGCATCCGCCGCTTCAAGACGAAGTTCGACGGCTGGATCTACAGCAAGGATCTGACGTTCGAGCTCCAGTTGAACTGGCCGGACTCTTCCAACGTCCTCGAGGACGCCAACCTGGACTACGACTTCACGTCCGGGCGGAAGCTCATTCGCCTGAAGGCCGGTCAGTTCAAGGCGCCCTTCAGCCAGCAGCAGCTGACGTCATCCGGAAATCAGCAGCTCGTGGATCGGTCGATTCTCGACGGGTTCTTCGTGCCGGCCCGGCAGATCGGTCTGCAGCTCTGGGGACAGTTCGGGTCCCAGGCGGTCGCGGACTTCGTCGACTGGCGAGTCGGCGTCTTCAACGGGAACGGCCGGACCGTCTCGGCGAACGACAACGACAAGTTCGAGTACAACGCCCGCGTGATGGTGTCGCCGTGGGGAAGCGTGGGTTATTCGGAGTCGAACCTCGAGGAATACGACCTGCGTCTTTCGTTCATCGGCGAGTACCACAACAACGACACGATCGTTCAGCCGGCGACCGGCGCGCGGACGGGAACCGATGTCGAGACCTTCGGAGCCGGCGTCGTGGTGAAAGCCTTCAAGTCACTCTTCCTGTACGGCCAGTACTACTCGGGAGAGAGCGAGAGCCCGGCCGGCGTCGAGGCGGACCGCGAAGGCTGGCTGATCCAGGGCGGTTGGCTGTTCACGCCCCGGTGGGAAATCGCCGGGCGCTGGGCGCAGATCGACCCGAACACGGATACGGACAACAACGACCAGACGGAGTGGCGCGGCGGCGTGTCCTGGTACATGAACAAGCACAACTGGAAGATCCAGGCGGATTACGGAGAAACGAAGAACGAAGCCGTGGCGGCGACCACGAACCGCAAGCTCAAGGAGATCCGTGTCCAGGCCCAGCTGATCTTCTGAGCTTCCGCAGAACCCTTACACCGTCTTCACGCCGTCTTTACGCCGGAACTTCACACTCGCTAGGCGAAATGGAGGAGGGTCACAGATGAGCCGAACTCGAAAGGCCGGTTTCGTCGTCGCATCGCTGGCCGCCGCGGGAATCGCTCTCGGGCAGGCGGTCAAGGTGGACCCGAAGCTGCCCTCTTATACGAAAGCACCCGGAGTGTCCGGGAATCTCTCCTCGGTCGGGAGCGACACCATGAACAACATGGTCACCCTGTGGGGCGAGGCTTTCCGGCGCCTGTATCCGAACGTCAAGGTCCAGGTGGAAGGGAAAGGTTCCTCGACCGCGCCGCCGGCCCTGATCGAGGGGACCGCCCAGGTCGGGCCGATGTCGCGGAAGATGAAGAAGGAGGAGATCGACAAGTTCGAGGCGAAGTACGGCTACCCCCCGACGGGCGTCCGGGTCGCGCTCGACGGTCTCGCCGTCTACGTCAACAAGGACAACCCGCTGACGGAGCTCACCCTCGAACAGGTCGACGCCATCTTCTCGAAGACGCGAAAGCTCGGCTACAAGCAGGACGTCACGACGTGGGGACAGCTCGGACTGACGGGGGAGTGGGCCAGCAAGCCGATCTCGCTCTACGGCCGCAACTCCGCTTCCGGCACCTACGGATACTTCAAGGAGGTCGCGCTCGGCAAGGGCGACTACAAGGACCGGGTCAAGGAGCAGCCGGGCTCCGCGTCCGTCGTGCAGGGAGTGTCGGAGGACAAGTACGCGATCGGATACTCCGGCATCGGTTACACGACGTCGGACGTTCGCGCGATTAAGCTCGCGAAGAAGGCGGGGCAGCCGTCGTATGGCGAATCCTACGAGAACGTCCTCTCCGGGAAGTACCCGCTCGCCCGCTATCTCTACATCTACGTTCCCATCGATCCGTTCAAGTCGGGGAGCGGGAAGGTCCCTCCGCTCTCCCGCGAGTTCCTGAAGTACGCGCTCTCGAAGGAGGGGCAGCAGGACGTCGTGAAGGACGGCTACTTCCCGCTCCCCGCGAACGTCGTTGCGGAGGAGCGCCGCAAGGTCGGATAGCGTGGTCGTCGAGCGTCTGAGTCCGGACGGCGATCCTCCGGGATCGCCGGTTCCTTTTTCCTCGGAGGTCTCGCTCTGGCGTCTCTGCCGCGGGAACCCGCCGGACGGCCGTCGTCGGCCCCACCCGCGCGGCTGAAGGATCCGCGCCGCTGGGTCCGGCGGTCGGATCGAATCGCACGCGCCGTCATCACGGTCGGCGGCCTCGGGATCATCGTCGCGGTCCTCCTGATCCTCGTCCAGATCGTGGCGGAGTCTCTGCCCCTCTGGCGGCCCGCCCGGGCCCGGCAGCAGACCGCCCTGCGCTTCCCGACGGCGCAGAACGACCCGGTGCTCTCGGCGTTTCCCGATCCGTACCGCGAGAGCTACGTCGTCCTTCGGTCCTCGGGTGTCTTTCAGCAGGTGGATCGCAAGGCGGCGCGGGTTCTCCGGACGGTCCGCGTGCCCGACACGCAGGGCTGGCGAGTCTCGTCCGCCGAGCGCATCGGCGGCCGCGACGAGATGGCGCTCGGCCTCGAGGACGGACGGATCCTGCTGGTGGAGGGGCGGGTGCGCGTCGAGTTCGGCGAGGGGGGGAGGATCATCGATTTCACCCTGCGTCCGGCGGGCCAGGTCCAGATTCTTCCGGAGGGCCGCCCGGTTCGGTATGCGGCCGCGGCCGCCGGGTCCGGCGGTTCCGTCCTGCTCGGTTCTTCCGGCGGATC
Organism: Thermoanaerobaculia bacterium; assembly: GCA_035457525.1. Classification (GTDB taxonomy): domain Bacteria; phylum Acidobacteriota; class Thermoanaerobaculia; order UBA5066; family Gp7-AA6; genus Gp7-AA6. The sequence goes on from DATIBN010000061.1 coordinate 33,938, forward strand.
GGATCTCTTCCTGGCGTGGGTGCCGCAACCCGAAGAGAGCGACTTTCCCGGGCAGGAAGCCCCCGCCCCGGTCGCGGAGATCCACGACCTCTCGGATCGCCTCGAGGGCGCCCACGTCACGGCGCTCTCGGTCTCGGAGACCGGGTCGGAAGCCGTCGCCGCGACGGACCGTGGATTCTTCCTCCCCATCACGATCGATGAGGACGGCGTCCCGGCGGCAGAGTCGCCGATCTTCGTCGAAACTCCTCCCGCTCCGATCACCGCGGCCGCTTTCCTGCTGGGCGGCCAGAGCGTCGTCTTCGGGGACGCGCGCGGACGCGTCTCTTCCTGGTTCCGCGTGCGCTCCGCGGAGAACCCGGCCCTCCGCATCTACCGGCGGATCCACGCGTTCGATCCGATGCCCTCCGGAGTGGCGACGATCGGCATCTCGACGCGGAACAAGGGGTTCGTGACCGCCGACTCCCGGGGGGCTCTCTGGCTCCGGCACAACACCTCGGAGCGGACGCTCATCCGACTCGCCGGGACCGGGATTGCCGCCCGGGACGCCGGAATCTCCCCGCAGGGCAACGGTCTCTTCGTCGTCACGGAATCCGGGCTGCTCCGGGACTTCGACCTCAGCAACCCGCATCCGGAGACGACGCTGAAGACGCTCTTCGGCAAAGTCTGGTACGAGGGATACGACCGGCCGGAGTTCGCGTGGCAGTCGACCGGCGGCACCGATGATTTCGAGCCCAAACTGTCCCTGACGCCCCTGATCTACGGGACTCTCAAGGCCACGTTCTACGCGCTCCTCTTCGCGATTCCGACCGCGATCGCCGCCGCGCTCTACGCGGCTCTTTTCGCGGCGGCGCGCGTGCGGCGTCTCGTCAAGCCGGTCGTCGAGATCATGGCGGCCCTTCCGTCGGTGGTCATCGGTTTCCTCGCCGGGCTCTGGCTCGCTCCGCGGGTCGAGCGCGCGACGGCGGGCACACTCCTCCTGTTTCCGCTGATCCCGCTCGTCGTGCTGGCCGGCGCCCTCGCCGTGCGCGCTCTTCCGCGCTCGATCGCGGTCCGGATCACACCGCTCCGCGAAATTGCGATCCTCGCGGCGGTCGTCGTGTTCGGCGTCTGGCTCGCGTATTCGCTCGGGCCGGTCGTCGAGCGCGTGGTGTTCGGCGGCGACTTCAAGGCGTGGCTCTACTCGAGCTTCGAGGAGCGCTACGACCCGCGCAACTCGCTCGTGATCGGGTTCGCGATGGGGTTCGCCGTCATCCCGATCATCTTCACCATCAGCGAGGACGCGTTCTCGAACGTGCCGGCCCATCTCTCCGCCGCCAGCCTGGCGCTCGGAGCTTCCCGGTGGCAGACGGCCGTGCGCGTCGTGCTCCCGACTGCTTCTCCCGGCGTCTTCTCGGCGGTCATGATCGGTTTCGGCCGCGCCGTGGGAGAAACGATGATCGTCCTGATGGCGACGGGAAACACGCCCATCATGGACTGGTCGATCTTCAACGGGATGCGGACGCTCTCCGCCAACATCGCCGTCGAGATCCCGGAGGCTCCCTTCGGTGGCACGCTCTACCGCATTCTCTTCCTGGCCTCGGCGATGCTCTTCGTCATGACGTTCGCCGTGAACACGGCGGCCGAGATCGTCCGTCAACGGCTCCGGCGGAAATACGAGGTCCTCTGATGGCCGGAAGCAAGCGCAAGGGTGAATCGGGCGGGCCGTTCATCTGGCTGACCGGCGCCGCCCTCGCCGCGTGCCTGCTCATGATCGTGGGGCTCATCCTGGTGGTCGCGCCCCGCGCGCTGGCCGCCCTCTGGCCGGACCGGCTGGTCGAGATCACCCTCGCCGACGGGAAGAAATACGTGGTCGCGGTTCTCGCCCGGGAGCCGATCCCCGCCGCCGCGGAAAGCGCGGCGAGCCCCGGCAGCCGGATCCAGGTCCGCCTGGGCAACCGGGACATCTACGGGCTCGACTTCCGTTGGATTCCGGAGGCGCAGGTCGTCTCGCGGCGGTCTCCGCCGGACGCGGTTCTCGTCGAGCGCCAGGAGTACGGTCCCTTCCAGGGCTATCTGCGGAAGGTCGTGGTCGAAGGGGAGGACTCCGGCGCGTCGAACGCCGACTCTCTCCGACGGCTGTCTCCGCTGCTCGAGGAGGCGCGCGAGCGCTCCCGGCGGATCCGGCGGCTCGAGAAGCGGGAGATCGGCGCGATCAACTTCCGGATCGAGCAGAAGCGTCTCGAGGTCCGAGCGATCCGTCGAGATCCGGCGGCCACCGCCGGGGCGGGGCAGCGGATCGCCGCGGTCGAGGCGGAGGTGGAGGAGCTCGAGAAGCGGTACGAGGCTCTGCGGGGGCACGCCGACCGGCTGCGAGCCGAGAACGCCCGCGCCCAGGTGACGCTCGCCGACGCGAACGGAGAAGAGAAGGTCCTTCCGGTCTCCGCGATCGTGCGGATCTTTCGACCGAACGCTCTCGGCTTCGGCGGGCGATTGAAGATCTACTTCTCGCGCATCGGCGAGTTCATTGGCGCGGAGCCGCGCGAGTCCAACACCGAGGGGGGCGTGTTTCCGGCGATCTTCGGGACCGTGATGATGGTCCTCATCATGAGCGCCGCCGTGATGCCCTTCGGCGTCATCGCCGCTCTCTACCTGCGGGAATACGCGCGGCAGGGAGCGCTCGTCCGCGCCGTGCGGATCGCGGTGAACAACCTGGCGGGCGTTCCGTCGATCGTGTTCGGTGTCTTCGGCCTGGGATTCTTCGTCTACCTGACCGGCGGCGCCATCGACCGGCTCTTCTACTCCGAACGCCTTCCGGACCCGACTTTCAAGACCGGAGGGATCCTCTGGGCGTCGCTCACGCTCGCACTCCTGACGGTGCCGGTCGTCATCGTCGCGACGGAAGAGTCGCTCGCCGCCGTGCCGCGGGGCGCTCGAGACGGCTCTTACGCGCTCGGCGCCACGAAGTGGCAGACGATCCGGCGGATCGTGCTCCCGGCGGCGGCTCCCGGGATCCTGACGGGTCTCATCCTGGCGATGGCGCGCGGCGCCGGCGAGGTCGCCCCGCTCATGATCACCGGAGTCGTCAAGCTGGCGCAGGACCTGCCGTTCGACGCCAACCCGCCGTTCCTGCACCTGGAGCGCAAGTTCATGCACCTCGGCTTTCACATCTACGACGTCGGGTTCCAGTCTCCCAACGTCGAAGCGGCG